>JBEIEO010000387.1:0-1509 GCA_040382895.1 Halobacteriovoraceae bacterium | reverse complement strand
TCTTTGAGAATGAGCTCCAGATACTTGTCTTCCACGGAATGATTTTTGGTGATGGTGCGATTGCAGCCACAGTAATAACAAAGACTCTCGCAGAATGGTACATGCACGTAGAGATCCAGACCGGTCTGTGGATCGTAGCTGGTCTTGAGGTGCTTGATCCAGTTTTCCTCATCCGGCGTATTTTGCCAGAAAGGTACCGGCGGATAGCTGGTGTAGCGGGGACCGGGACGATTGTATTTTTGGATCAGTTCTTTCATTCTTTGCATAGAGGCATTATAGAGGCTGATGGAGAGGAATAACCTGAGATGGATCAGCATCCGAAAAAAAAGGGGACCCGAAGGGGTCCCCTGGTGAGAAGATTTTTTTATTCGGCACAGACACCGATATAATCATCGTGGTGTTTCACGTGGGCTTTCAGGGCCGGACACGCGATCACAATGCTATGATGGCCGCGAGCTGAGTGGTGACAAACTTTAACCTTCTTGGTTCTGGTCGTTTTACCTTTGTTGTCCTTTTCTACTTTTTCCCAAATGTACTTAGGATCAAGACTTTCACAATTTGCCTGAACAGTTTCTTCGATGCTAGGTGGAACTTCTTCTACTGGATCAGATACTCCAGTTGTTCCGCCACTTGTACCACCAGTTGTAGAAACGTCAGAAGATCCGTCTCCTGTCGTACCACCAGTTGAACCACCAGTGCTGGATCCATCTGGATTGTAGTCAGGGTTACCAATACACATCAGAAACTCTGGCTCCTGGGTCTCATCAGCTGCTTCCAGATACGCAACTCGACATCTGTCTCTCAGAGCACGGCAAGCGTTCGCATCCGGGCCCTCCTGGAAACAGTAGGCATCGTTACCAACCAGGAATTCCTCGGCCTTAAAAAATTCTTCCTGGTTACAGGCCGTGGTGAGCACAGCAAAGGTCAGTATCAGACCAAACTGCCCAACAGGAAAACAATTGAATTTCATACAATGCTCCGTAGAGCGTAAGGAGCTGTTGAAAGTTATTCCTAAACTTTCGGTCCAGTCCTTGCGGCTTTTCTCGATCTAGTTCTTCCATTAACGTGCAAGTTCAACAAACGTCCTGCAACTTGATCGGAGAAAAAAATGACTTGTGAGGATTGTAGGCCTCTTCGGGGCCCATATGCACTTTCTTTACTTTTTCAAGTATTTCATCGCTTTAGAAAAAGTCCATCTTCAATACTATTTGTTTTAAGGTGACTACGAAATATGGCAACTTATTTAGTTGTTCCTTATCTCCACTAATGGCATGAATTTTGGACTATCTTTTCAGATGGAAACAAGGAGTTTATATGAAAAAGAATATCGGTGATTTTGAACGAGTGGTGATAGTTGCAGGGGGAGTTGTCCTGGCATCTCTGGCATTTTGGGGTCCCAAAAAGCCCTGGTATCTGGCGTTTGCCATTCCGGCGCTTGAAGGTTTCATCGGTACTTGTGCACTTTATTCAGCTTTGGGTATCAACACTCGCAGTATTGAAGAACAACAG
>JBEIEO010000386.1:0-1535 GCA_040382895.1 Halobacteriovoraceae bacterium | reverse complement strand
CGGTAACAACACCCTGTAATCTATCACCGTCTTTTACAACAAGTGCTATCTTGATGCGGGCATCGTTAATGACTGCAATGGCTTTCTTTATCGTGTCATCACTTTCAACACAATTCTCTTTAAAGTTCTTCATCTAGTCCCTTAAGTCTTCACTTCTGATGGGATCATTTGGCGCGAGCTCGCATCTAACCTTTTTTCCCAGCACAAGTTCAAAATATCTTGGCTCAAGTCCACGCTTATCTGGTAAGGGCCGTTTGATAGTAACATTGTCTGAAGTCAGAGTTTCGCCAGGAGAGATCTTTTTTCTGGCAACCAGACAGCGAAGAAATTTTTTGCGTTGATCACCGAGAAGCTCGATACGACTCTCCGCTTTTCCAATCATCATATCCTCAGCCAGTCGAATACCTTCGACCATTTGTCTCAATCCATTCTCATCAAGAGAAATCTTGTGATCAAATCCCTCCCGTTTCACATCAAAAGAAAAATGTTTTTCAATTAAAGTAGCTCCACTTGTAACAGCATATCCCGCCGCCATCACACCTTCCGAGTGATCGGATAGGCCAACTGGAACTCCATAGCGTTCAGCCATCATTCGAATGCGACTAAGGCCGAGTTCATTAAATGGAGTTGGATACTTTGAAGTACATTGGAATATACCGAATGGAACATTCTCAGACAGAAGAAGCTGAACAGCCTCGTCTAATTCTTCCATGTTTGTCATACCAGTGGAAATCAACACCGGCTTTCCGAGTTTTGATATTTTTTTAATGATGGGAAGATTTGTCACTAGGCCCGAAGAAATCTTGTGAAAAGCCGGGCCAAGTCTATCTACTGCAATAAGAGACTTTTCATCTCCACATGTAGTGAATGCGTCCATGCCCAAAGAATTCGCCAAACGGAATACTTTATCCGTTTCATCCATGGTCAAACCGGCATCTTTGAAAATTTTATGAGACTCAGTTCCTTCGACGTAATTTTCGTCGGCGTCTATGGTCTGTAGTTTGATAGCATCGGCTCCACCCTTGTGGGCCTGTCTTACCATCTCCTCACACCATCCAAGATTACCCTCGTGGTTTATACCAATTTCAGCTATGACATAAGTGGGGTGGCCATCACCAATGGTTCGGTTTCCGATCTTGAACTCTCTGATCGGATTAGGATTGCTTGAAAGTGGAGCTAGGTGATAGTAATCACCCTTTTTCGTGTATCCGCACGAGGTAAAGATTTTTACCGAAGAAGTATTCTCTGCTTTCACCTCGGCAATAAAAGGGAAGTAAGGAACATTATCTCTTAATAATCTTAATCCTGCTTTTCCATATCCTTTACCCTGAGACTCTGGAGATATCAGAATCGATACCTCCCAAGGGTTACCGTCCATTTCGCGACGGTCAAGCCGTACAAGACCTACCGGCCTAAGCTCATCAGTCAGGACAAAAATATAAGCATTGTAAGAATTTATTTTTTTACTGAGCCACTCACAATGGGAGTCGAAGTTAAATTTATCAGAGTTCCGAAAGTGCTGGCGCACGCCGGGG
>JBEIEO010000385.1:0-1549 GCA_040382895.1 Halobacteriovoraceae bacterium | reverse complement strand
TGTACTCTGAGTTTGCCCAGGGATCGACTAGCACCACCGTAGCCCCCAATTGAAAACAGGCAGCGATAGTACAGTAAAGAGGCCAGTCCAATGACGCGAGCAGCACAACTTTTGACTGAGAGTTTAAACCTTTTTCATGGAGCAGATGGGCGAATTTGGTGGTGTGATCATGGAAGGCATTGAAACTAAGCTTTACTCCCGCTTGATTAACAATAGCAGCCTCATTCCCTCGGCTTTTTAGAGTGGTCAGCGTTTCTTCCATCAAGTTCATGGGCACACTTTTATTAAGAATGAATATTTTTCGAAATCAGTTATCATTTTACCCATATTAAAAATTATATCTAGGACCAAAGATGACAGACAGTTTCATTCTTTTCCCGGCATCTCCCATCGACCAATTTGTGAAGTTTGGTGGCGGGAAGGCTTACCATATGAAAAAAATGTTTGATCTCAAGCTCCCGGTTCCAGAGTGGGTCGTCTTTCTACCCATGCTTTCAGTGCCTTTATCGAACACAATAACCTGGGCCAGCTCCTGGAACAGGAAATGGATTTTGCTCAAAAAGAAAAAACCATTGAAGCGCAATTCGTGAAAGCCACTTTACCGGTATCAATTCAGCAGGAGCTAGAAAAATTCTTTTCCACTGTTCATCTGGATAATGATTTCTTTGCCGTGCGATCTTCCGGAAGTGATGAAGATTCCAAAGACGCATCCTTTGCCGGGCAATTTTCAAGCTTCCTCTTTCAAAAAGGCAAAACGAGCATTGAAGAATCCATCAAACGCTGCTGGGCCTCTGGTTTTTCTGAGCGGGCCATGACCTATCGTCGGGAAAAAAATCTTTCTATGAAAGGCATCAAGGTGGCCGTAGTTATTCAGCGCATGCTCTTTCCTGAAGCCGCTGGGGTTTGTTTTTCCCGTAATCCCATCGACCCTTTAGATCGAGACCACCTGCTTATCTCAGCTTCCTGGGGAGTAGGGGAAGGAATTGTGAGTGGTCTTTGTAGTTGCGATGAAATCAAAGTCAATCGACTGGATCCAGCTCAAAAAGAAGTTCAGATAGAAGAAAAAAAAATCCGCCTGGATTTTTCCAATGGGAAAATGGAGCAGGTTAAAAACGCCGAGGACAAAATAAAGGCTCCTTGCCTCGCTGATTCAGAAATCGTGCAGCTCTCTCATCTGGCCTTGCAGCTAGAAATGAAACTCCATGGTCCTCAGGATATAGAATTTGCTGTGGAGAAGGGGAAAGTCTATCTGCTGCAAACTCGACCTATTACTCATTTGCCCCCAGAGGCGTTCTATGATCCAAAAATCTTGGGCTCCGACCGCGTCTTGTGGGATAACTCAAACATCATCGAAAGTTATTCCGGTGTGGCTTCACCGTTAACGTTCAGTTTCGCATCCTACACCTACCGCCAGGTGTATCGCCAGTTTATGGAGATGATGGGAATTCCAAAAAAAGAGATTGATGATAACGATTATGTTTTCCGAAATCTCCTTGGTCTGGTACGCGGAAGATTTTATTACCATTTGATCTATTGGTATAAACTGGTC
>JBEIEO010000384.1:0-1586 GCA_040382895.1 Halobacteriovoraceae bacterium | reverse complement strand
TCGACTCGTCAAGGGTCAGGGCGATCCGCAGCCCATCAATCTTTGCATCCTTATATCTCAAGGGTTTGAAATTCACTGTGGACACGTCTTCACGAGCATCTAGCGTTTTTAACCACTTACTCGTAAGCGAATCTACATCTTGGTCGACATAAATGGTTCCTTTATCGACTGGAGCGCCTTTTTGTAACCACTCTGAGATTACTTGATTCACATGATTGAACCCACTAGATGTTTTCTCAGGATTCGGGTTGTGTTTATGAACTCCCCATTTCACGCCTAGTTTGCTTAATGGGAACCCGTTCACGCGCATAATCTCAAGTGCTTGCGAATCTCGGACCTTCCCGTCAGAAACATACCAGCCATCTTTTTGGCTATTCTGTTTAAGCTTTAATTGCAATCTGTCGGTAATGAGAATGAATTCATTTGAGCGAAAAGTGCCGTCATTATCGTTTTTACTTGGATAAGCAAAAAACTCTGAATTACTACTGAACTGGTCATTCAAAGCAATATTTAGATTTTCATAGCCTTTCTGGAGAGAACGCAAGTGATCTCGCACGTTATCGTCAATTCGAATCCAGGCGAAGAATAATTTCTCGTTTTTTTCCCTCTCACGAGACTTCTGTCTATCCACAAACTTTGCATACATCTCGATTGCATTTGAATATCGATTCTTCGGATCTAGCTCAAGGCATTTGAGAAGTATCTCCTTGGTGCCAGCGCTAAAAACTGCGTTCCCTTTATCGCTCTTTGTTTCAAGCAGTTTGATTGCTTCCTCAAGATTTTTGGGCATTACACCAGTGATTATCTGAACGGCCATAATTCCAAATGAATAGACATCGTGTTGTGAAGGTGTGCCAGGTACATCTGGAGTGTATGACAAAGATTTCCAGAAAACCTTTGTTGTTTCACTTTCTTCGGGCCCATAAAGCTTTGCCGCTCCAAAGTCGGTGAGCACAGGATTTCCAGCTAGTCCGATAAGTACATTGTTGGGTTTGAGGTCTCGATGGAAAACTTTATTCTCGTGTGCGTAAGCGAGCGCACTAGCCAAAGGGACGATTATCTGGCTCATCTTGTCGGTGTTGGAGATTTTTGTATTGTTGGTTAGGTACGTATCAAGATTTGCAGACATTAGTGGTAAAACAACAAATCCAATGTTATTTTCTCCACCCCAATCCAATAGTTCAATAATGTTGTCATGACTCAAACGTTTTAAAGACTTTACGTCTCGTTCATGAGTACGTGCCCTCAAGGCCGTGGTTAAATCAGTTGTCTTAACTGCCACACGTATTCCTTCAAAAGTATCTAGGCATTGATAAATCCTTGCCTGACCACCTGAGAAAACTTCAGCACCCTCAATTACTTCATAACGATCTAGAAACTTCATCAGGAGTCCCAGTCCATCACTTCAATAAACTCCATGACATCCCACTCCAGCCCGTTGGCTCTTCCAGAGATGAAATCCTTACCTGATGCGGTTCTTAGGTCTAGGGTTCTTAGATAAAACTCTCCTTTGCGCTCGGCTAGATCTGAGAGCTTTACCTTCACCGTCTCTTCAGCGATATCACCTTCCGCACAACTAGGTTCAC
>JBEIEO010000383.1:0-1587 GCA_040382895.1 Halobacteriovoraceae bacterium | reverse complement strand
CCAGAGCAATAACAAAAGTTTCATGCTTAGAGGCATCACTTAATACTCTTCCAAGTTCATCCCATTTGAGTGCCAGATCTTCGGAAATCAAAGGGAGTTGTAACTCAGGTTTGAATTTTTGCCATTCCAGTAGTTTTCGTAACAGTCCTAAAGGTGATCCGGATTTTTGCATCTCGCTCCAGATATAACTTGGAGTAATCCCCTTCACTGGCATACTTTTCAGTACCTCATCCAGCTCTGGAGTAAAATCCATTTTCATTTTAAGCGCAAAACGCAGGGCCCGCACAAATCGTACCGGATCTTTTTTAAAATCTTCGCTCACATGATGCAGAATTTTATCATGGAGATGAACAAGTCCGTTGGAGGGATCCATGAAATCAATTTCTTTTTGAGATTTGAACTCAATCCCCATGGCATTGATGGTGAAATCCCGGCGCAGAATCGCTTTCTCAAAGGGCAGCTTTAGATCATATTCAGCATCAAAGTTACTATGACCTGAACTCTCCCAGTCAGCGTGAAAGGTTTCCTTTCTCGGAGGAGAAAACTCATACTGAACGTCTTTAGCGTCCAGGCGGATAATTTCATATGATAAAAAACTCACTTTCCCGAACTTGGTAAGATCCCGGCCTAAATTCTTCCAGCTGTCTTTATTAAAAAATATAGTGGGATGGCGCAGCTCCACATCCCAATCCTTCCCAACGGATTGACCCAGGATGAAATCTCTGACAGTACCGCCAACTAAAGTCGGTACATAACCTTCGGAAGAAATTAAGGCATAAACCTCTTTCCAGCTCTCCGGCAGTTTAGCGAGAAAATTTTTGCTTTGGAATCCCTGGCTCATAGCTCGCGGGCAACCTGAAGCAGGAATTTATAGAGTTCTTTAATTTTGTAGTTCTCAGCTTCATCAGCATGGAAAGCGAATGAAACTTTATTATTGAACACCTCAAATTCCTTCCCAGCGGTTTTAACTTTATCTCTTTTGTAAGAGCGCATGAGAACGTGGGTTGGTACAACAGCGATTCCGATGCCTTCATTCACGGCCTGAAGCATTTGCCCGAAGGAATTCACCACCAATCGTGGTTTGATATTTCTTGGGACGACTCCGAATTTCTCCCGGCACCAGCGATAAAAGGTTGGATCGTTGTTGTCATAAAAGATAACCGGATGAGAGAGAATTTCTTTTAAGTCCGACTTAGACGTGATGTTGAAATTCTCCGGGAATACCAGTGTGGTGTATTCAGAGTGAAGATCTTTTTTATCAGCGAAGGCCGGTACCAGGTGCTCCGGCATAATTAAACAGTCGATCTCGTGCTGCTCAAATTTTTTAATCAATGTTTCTGGAAAATCCATGGAAAGCTTTACTTCCAGCTGTGGGTAGCTATTAAGAAAATCTAGCATCCGGCTGGAGAGCCAGGTTTTGCCGAGCCCGTAGAGTGATCCCACATGGATCTTACCTTTGATCTCGTGATTCTCTAGATGGATCTGCTCAATAGTTTCTTCGATGCGCTTAAAGTACTGCTTAGCGACTTTAGCGAGGCGCATGCCATTATCAGTAAGAGTCACGGCCTTACCCTGACGAGTGACAAT
>JBEIEO010000382.1:0-1602 GCA_040382895.1 Halobacteriovoraceae bacterium | reverse complement strand
TCCCGCATAAAGAGGGAGCCGAAGATACAGAAGACGGCAAAGAAAAAAATGAAGAATAGACCCAGCGAACGAATGAATTTCGTGATGAATTTAAGCAGCACTTTTGATACCTTTGTTAATGTAATTTTATTCTAACATCAACTCAGGAATTTTATGAACCTGGATGAATTAAAGAACTCCTTCCACCAGCATGTAAAAGGCCTTCAGGAGCAAATCACTCAGGAAATGCGCAAGCTGGATCCTGAGCTCTCCATGCATGAAGATCTTTGGCAGCGGCAGGATCATGCGGGCCATCCGGGAGGCGGAGGTATCACTCGTGCCTTCACCGGTAACCTTTTTGAGAATGCAGGGGTCAACACCTCCTGTGTCTTTGGAAAAATTGATCCGCAGTTTGCCAAGCACCTCCAGGGCACAGGAGATGAGATGTGGGCCGCTGGTATTTCTTTAATTATCCATCCTCGAAATCCCCGGGTTCCGACCGTTCATGCCAATTTCCGCATGATCCATCAGGGTACCAAATTTTGGTTTGGCGGGGGAGCCGATCTGACCCCTTATTTTCCTTATGAGGATGATTTTTCATACTTTCATGGTGTTTGGCGTGAAGCATCTGGTTCTCACTACGACAGTATGAAAAAGACCTGTGATGACTATTTTAATAATCATCATCGAGGGCTGGAGATGCGGGGAATTGGAGGCATTTTCTTTGATCACTACAATACCGGCAACATTCAGGAAGACGTGAGCATGGTGAAGAATCTGTCTGAGCACTTCATCAAAAGCTATTTTCCCATCGTCACAAAACGCATGAGCGAAAATTGGACTGAAGAGGATGAAGATTTCATGCTTCATCGCCGTGGGCGATATGTTGAGTTTAATCTTCTGCACGATCGTGGAACTTTATTTGGTCTTAAAACAAATGGTCGCACGGACTCTATCCTGATTTCACTGCCTGGTCGTTGTAAGTACACCTATCAGTACAAACCTAAAGCAGGAACTCCCCATGAGAAAATGTGGAGCTATTATCAGCCTCGGGCCTGGTAGGTATGACTTTTGAAAAAGAGCTTGAACAGCTCATTTCAACTTTGCAGAATGGTCCTCTTACTCCGGAGTCATTTCCGGAAAGAGCAAAAAATGCCGTAAAGTTGCGAGATTTTTCCAACTTCACTCGCCGGGATATCTTGTCTTATCTTTCCCGGCCTCTTACACCACAGAAGTATGGTGCCCTTCATTTTGGTCGCTTCAATCTGACTCTTCATTGGCAAAAAGAGTTTTCGATTCAGATCTATTTTATGGATGATATTTCCACTGAAATCCATACCCATGCATTCTATGGTTTTTATCAGTACCTGGAAGGAACATCTCATCAGACATTATTCAATGAAAAAAAAGTCCCGCAGACCGGGCTCCAGACGGCTGCCTTTGAATTTGATTCTGAGAAAGTTTATCAAACTGGAGATTCGCAAATTGTGACTCCTGGATACTTGCACCAGGTGATGCGTGTGGATCGAAAGAACACCGTACTCATGTGCATGCACCATGAGTTTAAACCGATGGTTGATCGCTATTATTTACCAACAGGTCACGCCTTGTTTAATCCACCTG
>JBEIEO010000381.1:0-1712 GCA_040382895.1 Halobacteriovoraceae bacterium | reverse complement strand
CGTTGATAAGGCCATCAAGAAAGGTCTGGGCGAAGGTGGAAACGCTATCGAGGAAATTAATTATGAAGGCTATGGCCTTGATGGTGTGGCGATCTTCATTGAAGCTGCTACTGATAATCCAACTCGTACCGTGAGTAACGTGCGCTCTTACTTCAATAAGTGGGGTGGTGCTCTGGGAACTCCAGGGTGCCTGCAGTTTGTGTTTGAGCGTAAAGCCACATTCTCAATCAAAGAAGAAAATCTCAACAAGATGTCTACCGATGATCTAATGATGGAACTTATCGATTTTAACATCGATGATGTGGAATCAGAAGATGGATTTGTGACGGTGAAAGGTCCAGTTGAGAGCTTCGGTGATATTTATAAAAAGCTTGAAGAACTCAAAATCAAAGTTGAAGAGTCAGGACTTGAGCGTCTGCCCCTTAACACCAAAGAAGTTTCTAAAGAAAGTTTTGATAAAATTCAGCGCTTAATTGAAGTTCTGGAAGAAGATGACGATGTTCAGAAGGTTTATCATAACCTTGAGTGGAACGACGCCTTCGCACAATAAAAAAGGATTTTTATGTATAGTTCAGAAATTATCGGTTGCGGCATGTATGTTCCAGAGAACGTTGTTACCAATAACGATCTCTCAAAGATGATGGATACCACACACGACTGGATCGTTCAACGCTCTGGAATCGAAGAGCGCCGTTGGGTTGGCCCGGAAGTAAGCACTACGGATCTGGCGCTCAAGGCTTGTGAAGAGGCGATTAAGAGTGCGGGCATTGATAAAAAAGAAATCGACTGTATTCTATTTGCGACTCTTTCTCCGGATTTCTTTTTCCCTGGAGCCGCTTGTATTCTTCAGCCAAAACTTGGATTGACTGAAATCCCTGCTATTGATGTTCGTCAGCAGTGTTCAGGCTTTCTTTATGGCATGAGCATGGCCGACGCCTTTATAAAATCTGGTCAGTATAAAACAATCCTCCTGGTGGGTGCTGAGATTCACTCCAAAGGCATGAATAAAACAACCTCTGGCCGTGACGTGGCCGTGCTCTTCGGTGATGGCGCTGGAGCTGTGGTTATCCGTCGAACAGATAACAATAACTCTTCAAAAATCATGTCGACCCATCTCTTCGCAGAAGGGGTACATGCAAAAGAACTTTGGACTGAAGCTCCGGGTCTGGGGATCGGTCCTGAGATGATTACTCATGCTGACATCGAAGCGGGGAGGCACTTTCCTCAGATGAATGGCAAAAAAGTTTTCGCCAATGCTGTTCGCAGGATGTGTGAATGTCTCATGCTCGCTCTTGAAACAAATAAAGTTAAGCTTGATGACATCGAGCTTTTCTTATTCCACCAGGCCAACCTGCGTATCAATCAGATGATGGCCCAAGAATTGAAAATCCCTGAGCACAAGGTTTTCAATACCATCATGAAATACGGGAATACCACTGCTGCTACTATTCCTATTGGAATGACGGAAGCGGTGAAGGCCGGGAAGCTTAAAAAAGGAACCCTTGTAGCTTCAGCTGCTTTTGGTTCGGGCTTTACCTGGGCGAGTTCCGTTTATCGCTGGTAAATCTGGTACAACCTTTGCATCACTAGACAACATAGTCCCTAAAACGCTTAATCGAGGCGCCTATGTTGTCTATCTTTTTGACAGTTGTCATGCTCCTGACTTTTGTTTCCTGTAATAAGGAGTACAAGCGTGAGGATAATAAAAGCAT
>JBEIEO010000380.1:0-1737 GCA_040382895.1 Halobacteriovoraceae bacterium | reverse complement strand
GTGAGCGGCTGTCACAATCAGCTCTGGAGTGACGGCTACACCGGTACAGGTGAAAACACCTGTGGGGCGACTCACTTCAATTAGTAAGCTTGAATTGAATAGATCCCAGTCTTCGTTGGCGAAAACAGCGCTTGTCTGCATAAATGTGATCCATATCAAAAGAAGTAATCTCACCGAAGAACCTCCGGTGAGATAGTAGTATCACATTATGAGAATATTGCTTGGTTTAATTCCAAGAAGCGTTGATCCAGTCTTTTTGACCTGAAAGCAGTGGGTTGTAAGAGAATTTACCCTGTGGACCGGAGGAGAGCGTTGAATGAATGGCCACCAGATACATTTGACCATCACGCTGAAGAAAAATTGGGCCACCAGAATCACCCGAATAAGAGTACATATCTTCTAATTCGAGTACTTTTTCATGGTTATTGAGATTTTTGAACACTGGAGTGATGAGTGTGCGGATGTTGGCGTTGTTGCGAGCACCGTAGCCCAGACGCAGGATTTTCCCTTTAAAATCTTTTTCACTCTTCATGATCGGGAAGATAGTAGTTGAAGTCGGAAGATTTGAGGCAAGCTTAATCTTCGCGAGATCAGCTTTATAGTTTGAAGAGTTCTTATTGTACTCCGGATGAATTTCGTAAGAAGAAACGTTCCAGGATTTATTCTCCGGGTTGTAAGAAGCTTCGTTGAAAACTCGGATTTTTAAAATCTCACCTTCCAGACAGTGAGCTGCTGTGAGCACCACATCTTTTTTGATGGCCACACCACTGCAGGTGAAAATGCCATTCGGTCTGGTTACTTCGATCACAAGTGTCGAGTTGAAGTTACTCCAATCAAGCGTCTGTGCTAAACCGGTAGTTGTCATAAGCGTCACCATAATCCCTGGTATAAGTTTTCTAATCACAGTCCCCTCCTGGTTCTGCGTTCCTCGAGGTAAATTATATGCATGGCCAGACTAGCGTGTCTAAGGGTGCTTTTTGACCCTGACGTTCATTCGCGCATTTGCGCCTTTTTCCAATAATTTATCTGTTTGAAAACTTGACCATGGTGCTGATAAGCTCCCTGGCTATGACACCACTTTGCCTGATCGAAACGCCGTTTAAAGAGAAATTTGGGATACCCCGTCAGCCGTTATTAATCCCGGAAGCGTGGGGCAAAATGGAATTTGAGAAGAATGATTTTTACGCCGAAGCCTTTCGCGGTATCGAAGAGTTCTCTCATCTATGGCTGATATTTGAATTTCATGAGGCGGTTAAACAAGGAGCCAAAGCTCTCATTCGACCTCCACGCTTTCAAGGCAAAGAGAAGTGGGGAGTGTTTGCTTCGCGCTCGCCCCATAGACCTAATCACCTGGGACTTTCGGTGGTGAAGTTTAAAAAAATAGACTATGGATCGAACAAGATCACTCTCTGGGTAGAAGGATTGGATCTGGTGAATGGGACACCCATCTTTGATATCAAACCCTATATCCGTTATGCGGACTCAGTACCAGAAGCTGTCTCCGGACCTTTTTCTGAAGCACCAGAGTTCAAAAATGTAGAGTGGAAAGTAGAGAAGCCCAAAGAGTGGAAACTCATCGAGAAAGTCATCGCCCTCGATCCAAGACCGGGATTTGATCAGGAAGATGAGTTCGGAGTGTCCGTGGCCGGGTATAATGTGCGGTTTAAATTGGTGGAAGATACTTTTCATATCCTCAAAGTTGAATCAGAGTAAAAGCTTAAAGGGGAAATCGGGGAT
>JBEIEO010000379.1:0-1795 GCA_040382895.1 Halobacteriovoraceae bacterium | reverse complement strand
TTGCTCTGGAGTGGGTGGGAATTTCGGCCTTGAGTTGGCAAAAATACTTTTCACTGGGGTCTGAAACCTGTCTGCGCTTAGGTCGATGGGCCCAGAGTTCAAAGAAATTCATTCAGATTCATCCCGAAACATTTCATGGAGAGTTCGAAGTGGTTCGTGAGCTTGCGGAGTTTGAACTGCTGTTTGATTGGTATTTCACCACCAAACAATTGCTTCAAAAAAATCCGGGACTTCCTCTGATGGAAATGATTGCCCAGTATTTACCGGATTGGGTTCATCTCTATCGTTTTGAACCCGTTAAAGACGTGAAACACATCGATCCGCCATTCAGGGCCAAGTATCAAGTCTGGAATTTATGTCAGAGATTGTGATTTTAAATTTCAAAGATCCGCGCATTCAGCTGGGGGACTTTAAGTCTCAGGTCGAAGATATATTCTTTGAGAGTTCTACTAAAAAAGATTTTAAGGATGCTCAGGAAAAGGCAGCTTTCAGCTGGAAGTATCTGGGATTCTATCTTTCGCATTACCCGGAGTATGCCTGGATTGCCATTCTTGAGGGCAAAGTTTTGGGTTATGTTCTTGGGATGCCTTTTACTCAAGATCCATCTCTTTATAGCATCCAGCCTCATCTGAAGGCCTTTGAAGAGCATTTTAAAAACTATCCTTCTCATCTTCATATCAATTGCCATCAAGAAGCCAGAGGCAAAGGCATAGGCAAGCAGTTGAGCTTAAGGCTGCTGGAGCAGATGAAGGAGCAGGGGATTAAGGGGCTGCATATTATGACAGGTCCCCTTTCGGAGAACCGTCATTTCTATGAAAAATTAGGATTTGATTTTAAGCTCGAGAAAAATGGCATACTTCTGCTGGGAAAAAATCTCTGCTAGAACTTATTATCCTGATCCAGCCCTTTGTGCTGAGGTGTTTTTGAATGGATAAGGGCTTTTTTTCGGCCAAAGCGAATGAGGTCATCAGAAAGTTTTACTTTGACTCCAATGTTTTTGAGCTTAAGGTAAGTATTTTTTGTAAACGATCATGGTCCAGACACCTTCCATAAAAACTCTTACATTCAAAGCCGTCTGAGATATGGGACAGCTTTTGCTTTCTTCAAGGCGTTGATTTTATTAAGATTGAGCGAAGGGTCTTTCATCGACTCACAGTGGGTAGTTAAGATCAAGTTGGTAAATAAGTTTTGACAGTTTTAGTCAGCCAAACTTAACCTGTTCTTTATAATTTATAAGGGGTTTACGTGAAGACTTTGCTACTCATTTTAGCTTCTCTTTCTTCTTCATTAATGGCCGCGGTGGAGATCACTCCCACTGTTCGCGTAAGCCAATCCATTAACTTTGCAGATGATTTGAATTTCAAGAATCTTGATAAGGCCATCGCTCGCCAGATGTTTGCCTACAGCCGGGATAATCTTAACGGCGAGATCCGCTTTGGAACAAAAGTTTATCCAAAGAGCATTCTCAAAGATTCACTGACCCTTTTAAAGAAACTCGTCGATCAAGAAAAAGAATGCACCAAAACAAATTCTCCCTCTTTTTGCATGGACCAATTTAATCTTGCGCTGAACATGCAATTTGCTTTCTATAAACCAGTACCTAAGAAAGGTGATCCTGGTTACCGCATGGAAAGTACAACTAAGTTTACTTCTTACTATTCACCAGACTTCAAAGGCTCACGCGAGAAGACAGAGCGCTTTACTCGCGCCATCTACCGTAAGCCAGAAGTTGTGGCACACCAGAACTACACCCGCGTAGATATTGATTATAAAGGGGCACTTGCCGGGAAAGGCT
>JBEIEO010000378.1:0-1853 GCA_040382895.1 Halobacteriovoraceae bacterium | reverse complement strand
GAACCTGATTAAACTGCGTGTGCAGTCTGTTCGTCACCTTGATAATACAAAGACCATCCACGGGATTTCTTTGAGAAAGACATCTTCTCGCCCGAATCCAGAACACCAACGAAACGTTTTCCGTCAGAGCTCTCACCCATGATGGTGAAATACTTGATTGAGTGGGACCAGTCATTAAAACGGACTCGGATGTTGTTTTTGCGACCTGCCAGTATCCAAACGCGCTCTAAGCTAAACCAATGCATAAGTGCTCCTCAGCTAGTCATTGTCAGATACATTTTGCCTTGTTAGAAACATCTTACAAGATGAGTCCAAATTTACCTACTAAATCATCCAGCCGAGCGGGACGATTTAAGAAAAAGTTAGTTCCAGAAGAATTCCTTGAAAAGGAAGCCCCCGTCATTCAAGACAGAATGACGCCAGTTCTCCAAAAGTTTCAGGAAAATCTCATTTCAGGCCCTGAGTTCGCCGGCATTTATATTCTCACTGTGCTCGCCTATCGCTATCCAGGTACCTGGTTGGGTTCTAAAACCGTCGGACCAGTCGTTGGGCAGCACCGGCTGAATTATCCACTGACGGATCTACTGCCGACCTTTGAACCTAATATTCAAAGACGTCTCGCGGGCCTATCAAACATTGGTGAGGTCTTTCAGCATTTCGCCTTCAAATCCACTCCTCTTACCGTGAATCGCGCAGTCCTCGAATGGTCCAATGGAGTTTATGGATTGGAGCTGATGTTCCGGATTCCTACTCCAGAAGAAGTGTTGAATCAGCAGAAACGCGGACGTCGGTGTGTGACAGTGATTCTGGAAAAGTCGCGGGCCTCACGTCTGATCCTTGGGGAACGAGATGCTTTAGGTTTTACCATGCATGATCTTATTCATGCCGATCACTTCTACCACAACAACCACAGTTATCAGGGACAGCTCGGCTTCTATGGATTTCTGGATTTCTGTATGCGGGCAAACCATTTCACTCAACTTATGGAGAATGAAAAGTTTGAATCCGAGTTTGAATATCTCATCGCCGATATGAACGCCTACGCCATCCATCTCTTAAAGTGCTTTAAATCGGCCATCATCCATTACCATCCACAAAAAACCATTTTCTTTGAATCATGGCTGACAAAATTTGATATGTCGGAAGACATAAAAAAAGCCTTCAGCGAATTGAACACCGAAGGCTATCGGAATGTGGATCAGGATGCCATTTTGCTAGAGTATCTCGGGCGATGGAAACATGCGGAGCCAAAGGCTAAATCTAATTAAGACCTCAATAAGCTATTGTCACAGCTTTTATTCTTGTCTTTCACATCTAAGCCCTTTAGGGTAATCAAGATTTAGCTTTAGGATTAATAAGAGTTACCATGACACCCTCTAAGCGCCTGCATGTGGCCTATATCGAAGATGAACCAGTTCTTAGGGAGCTCTTTTTTCATCAATTTAAACATCTCTTTGCCTCGATTGATCTTTACGCTGAGCCTCGCGAGGCCTTGAAATTAATACGTGAGAATCCTGTGGAGCTGCTTTTTTGTGATGTTTGGATGCCGGACATCTCAGGAATAGAAGTTTATCAAGAATTTCGTAAATTTTTTCCAGATACCCCCTTTATTTTCATCTCCGGAGATCTGAATCTCGCTGAAAAGTTAAAAGATGCTAACCAAACTCAGCTTTACTACCTTGGTAAACCTTGTCGTGTAAAAGATATGAAAGATTTCCTTATGACGCCAGGAATAATTCCTCAGGATTAATCCTTTGCCTAAGGATTGGCATACATCAAACTGCCCTTTAGTATTGAAGGGTGAATACTAACAGCGAAAAAGAACTTCATCGTCTCCAAAAACTAATTGATCT
>JBEIEO010000377.1:0-1898 GCA_040382895.1 Halobacteriovoraceae bacterium | reverse complement strand
TCTGGGAGAAAGGTGAGAAAAAAGAACTCGCCGAGAAGATCTGTCATCACGTGCAGGATCTGGCTTCGTTATCTTCAGAGGGACTCAACTCTGAGGAAAAAGAGAAGTTTGTGACTCGCTCGCAATCTTTGGTTCAGGAACTTTCTGGTTACATCGTGTAATAAAAAAGGGCCCGAAACCGGGCCCTTCTTTAACCAATAAAATAATATCCTCTTAGCTCACAATATCCTGGTAATCCATATGGCTGACGTGGAAGTCAGTAGTGGAAGTAGCATCTTTATGGAAACCTTTTTCAAGCTGTTCAATCGGAAGTACCCGTCCAATCTTCGCCGAGCTGCGATTGCGATGAACGAGCTGATTTTCTTCCTTTTCTTCGGCTTCCTTGCAATGGATACAAAGATCCGCTGTAGGACGAGCTAGAAGACGGTTATAAGAGATTTCTGCGCCACACTCTTCACATTCACCGAAGCTACCTTCTTCGATTTTCTGAAGTGATTTGCGAACTTTCTTTAAATAGATAGCGTTTCTTGCTTTAAGGCGAAAGTCCATCTGGTTGGCCTTCTCAGTTGATACGATATCAACCTCATCACCTTCAAGGGTTGTGGGAGAGAGTTTGCCTTCAAAAACTTCCTCCTCAGATAAGATCTCGAGAAAGAGATTCTTGAATTTTTCGATTGTTGCCTTTTCCATAAAGCTCTCCTTATTAGATTTTCTTCCTTAAAGTTGATCGGTCCCAATCCTTGATACCGATGGCCTGTCCATGGCGAGATGAAAGGTGACATCCTGTTTGTCGCTGGATCACTCATCCATGAGTGTTCCTTTCAATCTCTCGAGAACCCAATGAGCACGAATCATGCCAAGTCGGGTGTTAATAACTTTTCGAGCACTTACAGAATTGCTTCATAACAGCCTCTTACAATCAGGGGGCATTTTGGCTTTACAAGGAGCCGAAGGGGCCCTGAATCGTGGGCCACAAAGACCAGGTAGGCCAGCTAAATGCGCGTAAGACTGTGTAAGTTGTACTATATGGCATGGTGTCAAATGTCAACTTGGGATAAGAAGAGCTCACCACTTTCTCAGGAGACGGCCGGTGAAAGCACTTATTTCAGTTATTGTGATGTCTATTTCAGTTGGAGCTTTTGCTCAGGAACCAGTGGTTCTCGATAGTGAAACGCTTTTGATCAACAGTAATGAAGCAACTCTTATTCGCACCTCTGAGACTCCGGAGAAAGTCACTATTCTCTTTAAAGTCGCCATGACCAGAAACGTATGCACCAAGCGCAGACACATTGGTAAAACCCGTCGTTGTGTCCAACGAGTTCGCAAAACAACTGCCGAAGTGGATCGCATTCGTATCAATTTCAAAAACGCTCCAGTGCTTGGTGGCTCAGAACAAGATGTGTTTAAACTGAAAGGAATCCAGAAGAAAGTTGATAGCGAAAACGTCATCTATGAACTGAATGCTCTCGAGACAGTCCACCCGTACTCCATTATTAAGAGAGGTGTTTTAGGTTACGACAGCTACTCGCTTGAATTGAAATAGTTTTTTTTAATTGAGATCAATATTCATCCAAGGAGATTATATGAAGAAGTTTATCGCCCTATTAGCATTAACTGTATCTGTTGGTGCACTGGCCCAGGAGAAAGTCATTTTAGATCGTAAGGAAGTTTCTGTTCGTTCTGACCGGGCCATCCTGATTAGAACTGCTGATACTCCAAAGAGAGTGGAAGTTACCTTTCAGGTACCGATGGCAAACTCAGTTTGCGAAGACTACAGAACCCGAGTCATCCCACGCATGTGTATCAGAACGGAACAAGTTCGGACTGGCACTCGTCGTGAATGTAGAGATGTTGTGATCACGCCTTCAAATCCGAATGCTCCTCGAGGTCCTCGATAT
>JBEIEO010000376.1:0-1921 GCA_040382895.1 Halobacteriovoraceae bacterium | reverse complement strand
ACTCTAATAGTACCATTGGTATGGTAAAGTTCTTCGAGATTGTTGTGATAATGATCTGAGGTTGATCCTGTGACCGATACAAATGAGCAATCGATTTTCTCGTAAACCTCAAAGCAATTTTCTTTGCGCTCCATCGCCAAAAGCAAATCGCCACGAGTGGTTTTTAGGACAAAAAGAAATTTTCCCCCATTCGGGAATATGTCAAAAAAAATACCTGGGAGATCCCACATTCCGGCGGTGAAAATGCCGCGATCAAACTGATCTATTTCCCAGACTTCCTGAAGAGCATCCCCTTGACGGATTTCCACCTGAGGTAAGTCAAATTGGCCCAGATTTTTTTGAGCTTCCTGACTCATTTCCGGTATGATCTCATAGCTCAAAACTTTTCCACTTTTTCCGACCAGTTGACCCATCAGGGCCGCATTCCAGCCGCTGCCTGTTCCTAATTCAAAGACTTTCATTCCTTCTCTAAGATCCAGCAGATCCAGCATCTTTAAGACAAACGAGGGCTGAGATATGGTTGAAACATATTTATCTTTTCGGTAGAGCAGGAGTGTCCTGTCGGTATAGATTAAAGGCAGATTCTCACGGCGAACATCCAGCCAGTTTTCATAATCGACTGAAAAACGATTAAGAAATCTATGACGGGGAAGCTTCATGAAAGCATCACAAACTCTTTCTGAAAGAGGAATCCTAGTGAATTTGCGGCGGGCCTCGTAGAGAAGCTCTTGTTGGTAATTCAAACGCGAGGTCCTTCATCATCAAGGTATTGATCCATTTTCATCTGTACGTGATGGATTTTTCCTTCTGCATCCCGGACATAAACCAACAACGTAGGTTGGAGGGCGCCCAATAAACCTTCATGGCGCCAACTGTCCACTGCCCTGCGGGCGGCTTCTTTAACCGAATCAGTTTTGATAGCTTTGGCATCTCCTTCGCTCTGCCCTTCCGGCCAGCAGAAATACTCATTTATCATTTCCATAGCTTCCTCCGGTTAGGGACATCATAGTCCTCTAAGAATGGTAGAAGCAAAGGCTGTGCATGAGATACTTGAGTGTTCAAGTTGGCTCTTTGGAATCCGATAAGGTCTACATGAAAAGTCTATGGATACTCATTTTGTTCTCCACACATACTCTGGCCTTACCATGGTTCAGTGATATGCATCACATTGAACCATTATTAAATGAATCTCAGGAAGCAGTGAAAGAAACAAACAATATCAATTGTCAGGCAACGGAAGTGAGTCCACTGCGATACATTTCTCCTGCACCTCGAACCGAGGCCTGGAGAAGTTTTTATAAAGTTCCCAAGCTTCTGCATGAAAATTTCTACAAAGTAAAAGATGTCTGTGAAGAAGCTAAACGTATGAACGCTAGTCAAGGTGTTACTAAAAAATATGCTTTAATTGCTCACAAAACGCATCTGTGTGATGTCGGTCACCGAGCATGTTTGAGTACCTTTAAGAGTGTTTCTGATCCTTGCAATAATTTTGTACAGGATAATTTTCAGGTCTTCCACACGCGGACTTTCATTGGACAGCATCGTCCTAAGGCCAATCAGGCGATCATGGATGAATATGGAAATATGGGTCCGTCTTTGCTTGTGATTAATCTTGAGAATTGCGAATTGATGCCCACGGAGAATGGTAAAAAAGCACTTAAATCTGGCATGGCTCCAAAAGTCGCCGTGAAGGATAACTATTACTATACCCCGCCTTCTATGGATGGTGCCAAAGATGACAAAGATGTTTATAAATTTAAATCCGATGATGATCAGGTGCGTTTCTCGGCCATGCGAGAAGCTCTGACAACTAACATCCCGGAACTAAAGCCATTGGCAGAAAATAAAAAAAAATGACTGCTTTGAGAATAACCAACGTACACTTGCGGGAATATCGGACACGGAAGTTGTTAAGTATGGT
>JBEIEO010000375.1:0-1924 GCA_040382895.1 Halobacteriovoraceae bacterium | reverse complement strand
TTTCCTCTTTTTTTAGCCATGCAGATTCATCCAATATAGTTGTGAATAGAAAGTTTTGTTTTTCCCCGGTCCCCCAAAGGGTGGTCCAGGAGCGTGCCATCTGTAGAGAACTTTTAAAAATTTCTTTTTCACCGTCGGGCTTTTCAATGACGGCCCAAAGGTCTTTTTTCTCCCGGCTTTTTCCAAAGTTATAGAGCCACTTAAGTCCCAAAGTGTAACCGGAGCTTCGACGTTTCTCAAATGCTTCTCTGGTTAAAATATGGGTGACTTTGTCTGATTTCTCAGAAATATCATGAGCGTAATGGAAGTTACCACGCATGGCTTTTTCAAAAGCAATTTCTCCCTCAGGATCATCTAAATCAAACCGATAACCAATGTCAGATTGATTTTTATTCTCATGGTCAACGGTTAACTTAAATGGAATGACTGTGATTTTTTGATCTTTGATCTCTTTTTCAAGTTTTTTGCCTTCAAACAAGAAAAAGCCTTCCATGACCTTCATATCATTTGTGGTAGATCCAATCGTCATGGCTTTACCAAGTGAACGAACTCGTGTGAGTTTGACTTTTACGTATCTTTCACTCTCTTTTAACAAGGTGATCCGGAATTCCCCTCTTACGTAGGCTTGAACACCAGCTCCCACTGAAAGATCTATTCCTGGAGTTAATCGTACTGGCAAAAAGCCGGCTTCAATTCCAACGGAAACGTGACCACTGGTTGAATAAGAAATCAGGTCCCCTACCTGAATTTTTTTAAGACCCTCTTTTGTCCATGGGATGCGCCACACTGAAATCAATGGATTCCAAAATTTAATCAATCTTGGCCTCCAGGAAGGATCCATCTCCCACCATTTTCTTTTTTCATTTTCTAAAACGCGGGATTCTTCCTCTAGTTCTTTCTGAAGATCGGCTACCGTAGGCAGCTTGGGAAATCGTGATGAACTTACCTGCCTGATGTGCGTGACCTGTAGTCTTCCATTTATCCCAAGATTGAAATTCACCGGGCTCGCAAGAGCTGGAACCAACGGAATTGAATACTCAGTGGCGTTCCTTCCTAGCTCTATCAGGAATTGATCATTTACAGTGTAGGAATTGAGAACATCCTGATTATCGTATACCGAACGTTTTACACCTAAAGAAGCACTGTTATTATGTTGGGAAACGCTATAAAGCTCAAATTTATCGATCTGATCAAATAGAATATTAGTTAGCTGTGTTCCTGAGCGATCAACCTCTCGGGAGAGGTCTGTCCAGACACGATCCGGCCACAAATCCACACCAGGCTTTGTAGTGCTTGGTACCTCAATACTGCTGTTTGGGCCATCAAGCACTTGCGCCTGTACAAGGACAGGAGTAATGGCCACAAGGGCCATGCAAAGCTTAATGGATAAAAACATTTTCATAACTTGATCATGACTTTTGCAAAGGATAGGCCAAATTTATTTATTTAAGCAGCTGATATCCCTGGACTATGATGATTAAAATCCTGCGAGTGTCTAAGTTTTTTTGAAATGGGCCATGATCTCAAGGTGAGGGGTGTGAGGAAAAAGATCAATTGGCGTAAGCTCTATAAGCTCCCAACCATGCTTGATAATGTCCTCGGCGTCTCTTGAGAAAGTGTCCAACTCACAGGATATATAAAAGATATTTTCCAGATTATCGAGATATTTAAACAGGCCACGTCGTTTTTCCAACCCTTCTCTCGGTGGATCTATCAAAATAGCTTTCGCATGCGGCTGAAGCTTTGAGATTTTTGCCCAAGATCCCTGGGAATTCATATCAAGTTCAAGAATGCGGACCCCAGGCAATTCTCGATCTTTTAAATCCTGAAGAGCGACTCCCTGAACTTCCACTGCCAGTGTATTTTCAAAACCCACCTCACTTAAAATCTGAGTAAAGTTTCCTGAACCACAGAACAGATCGAT
>JBEIEO010000374.1:0-1927 GCA_040382895.1 Halobacteriovoraceae bacterium | reverse complement strand
GCCTATGGCATAGCCTAAGGGGCCAGTGACTGCTTCCTTACAGGCAGCATAGACTTCATCTTTATTTATCTCAGGGCGCTCAAATGTGGTAGGAGTGCCGTTAGTAGTTGTTCCCAGCAAATTCATTGCAACTGAAGCTGGCGTCCAGTATCCTGCAGGTACCTTTTTAAAGTAGCAATCATAGCTTCCGTATTTTGTGACTTCTGGAAAGACCCGGCCACTAAACATTCTTTCTATCAAATCTGTTTCATTTGCCTGGATTTCTTTACAGTTCGTTGATCCAGTGAACGTTTTCAACCACTCATTGATGAGTAGAGGCTTTGTGATGTTGAGGGAGAAACCAGCATCCATAACCCATTCCGTTCCGGATTCTACGATTATAGGTGCTACGTGGTACCACCAGGTCTTTGCACCAGCTTCGCCTGTTTTCCCGGTATAAAATAAGAAGATCTTGGAACCATCAACGTCGTGTTGACGTTTGAAATCGTATAGCCACATTAGGGCACGATTAGAACAGATTGAGTCACCGAGTTTGATTAGATCCCGATCCATGGTTGAGAAAAGTTTTTCTTTAGATAAACCCTTGAGAGCAATATCATCTGTGGACCAGTTATAATCTTTCAAAGGAACGTTTTGCGCCAGCAGGTTGGTTGAGAAGAGTAGAACCGAGATTATAAGTTTCATAGCGACACCTTTGATGAGTTAAAGATTTCGCAAATTTAAGAAAAACGAGTCTTATTGTCTAATTTATTATTATGATATGGTTATAAACTATTTTTATGAGAGCTGGGTTTTACGAAGAAACGCCAGAAAAACCTTGATGGCGAGCTTTTGTTCAAGGTATCGCAAGCGCGCTTTGGAGCAGATATGAATCTCTTGTTTTTATTTTAGACAGGCTCCTCGCAGCTTCATTTTTCTGTTAATGTTAAGCTATGAAAAACCTCCTTACCCGGTTGATAGTCCCCTTCAATTTATCTAAGACTCTTCTATACTCTAGCGAGTATCGTTTGCTTTACGGACTCTCTAAAAGTTTTTCACCCCTGGTTAGACCGCCCCATCGAGAAACTGATCCGGAACTCGTGAGTCATCTTCGAAATAAAGTGATCAAAATTCATCAGCAGGAAGCAAAAAATATTGAAGAAGGGTATTACCCATTAACGGTTCTCAAGCCAAAAGATCCAGTAAAGCATTTCAAGTTGCTTCCATCTATTCTCTTGGATTCACTTAAAATATCTCGTCGACGTAAAATTCTTGAAACCAAAGATCTAGGTGAGGTTGATGAGACGGCGCCTGATTATCTTAAGCGTAATTATCACTTCCAGACTGATGGCTATTTCTCTGAGAAGTCGGCTAACTTTTATGAGCACCAGGTAGAAATTCTTTTTTCAGGTACAGCCGCGCCCATGCGACGGATGCTGATTAAAGCGATTAAAGACCGGATGGAATACCCTGATAGAACTATCAGGATTTTAGAAATTGGTGCAGGAGTTGGAAGTGCCACTTTGGATTTTATCCAAAGTTTTAATTTTACCCGTTTCGTTGTTTCAGATATTTCTCTTCCTTACTTGGATGCGGCAAAATCTCGGATGAATAATCCCAAGCTCGAATTTATCAAAACTGCAGGGGAAGAGTTGCCTTTTCCGGATGGTAGTTTTGATCTGGTCTTTTCAGTTTTTCTTTTTCACGAGCTTCCACGCTCAGTTCGAGAGAAGGTTTTAAAGGAAAGTTTCCGGGTTTTAAATAAAGGGGGTCTGGCCGGAATTTGTGATTCTATTCAAGAAAATGATGATCCAGCTGTGAATGGCGTTCTGTTAAACTTTCCAAAAGATTATCATGAGCCATTCTACAAAGACTACACCATCTGGAATACCACTGAAGCACTGGCAAATGCGGGTTTTGAAGAGGTTACCTCTCATCATCAATTACT
>JBEIEO010000373.1:0-1928 GCA_040382895.1 Halobacteriovoraceae bacterium | reverse complement strand
GAGATTTCTACCATTGAGAACTTTCCTGGATTTAAAAATGAAATTGATCCGGCTTCCATTAAACTTTTGATCCAACGAAAGTTTATACCCTCACCCTATACGATTTATAAGCAAGTCTTTAAATTACGCCCTGGTACTGTAGTGAGATTCAAACAAAAGAATCTGCAAAGTGAAGAAATAGCCTTCTGGGACATCAAGCAGATCATTTCTGAAGCTAGAAGAGATCCTTTCAAAGGTTCTTTCAATGAAGCAGTAAGTGAACTTGAAAGACTCTTGAAGCATTCAATCTCAGAGCAAATGCTTTCTGATGTGCCACTTGGAGCGTTCTTGTCTGGTGGAGTCGACAGCTCCACAGTTGTGGCGTTGATGCAGTCTCTGGGTAAAAGCAAGACCAGAACATACACCATAGGCTTCAATGAGAAAAAATATAACGAAGCCGAGTTTGCAAAGGAAGTCTCTAAGTACCTGGGAACTGAACACACTGAGTTTTATGTCACCGAGAAAGATGCTCTAAACATCGTCCCTAAACTCCCTTCTGTATACACCGAACCATTTGCAGATAAGAGTCAAATTCCGACTGTCTTGTTATGCGAACTTACCAAGAAAAATGTAACAGTTGCGCTATCAGGAGATGCTGGAGACGAACTCTTCGGCGGATATACACGATACTTTGAAACTCAGCAGGTTCTTGAAAGAATGGAACGAATTCCGAAGGGTTTAAGGAACTCTGCCTCTTTTGCTTATGGAGCTTTGGGAATCTTTGATAAGAAACTTAAATCTTATTCCTCCCTTTTAAAATCAAAGACATTCTCGGAATTTTACCTGTATCGAACGAGTAAATGGCAAGATTCCTCCGAAATTCTTTTCTCCCAAGACTCTCATCGCACTATATTTGATTCCGCAGATTATTTAGCTTCACTCGAGCATCCTTTAGAAAAAATGATCGCTCTGGACATGGCCGAATACCTTCCAGATTATATTCTATGTAAGGTTGACCGAGCTGCGATGTGGAGCAGCCTCGAGACAAGAGTTCCTTTACTTGATCCGCAAATCATTAAATTCTCATGGTCCCTTCCTCTTCACTTTAAGCGTGAGGGAAAAAACGGCAAAAGAATTCTTAAAGAATTATTGTATCGACACGTACCGAAGGAACTCATTGACCGACCAAAAAGAGGATTCAGTGTTCCAGTTGCCGAATGGCTCAGAACCTCTTTGAGACCTTGGGCTGAAGACTTGCTCTCAGAATCGAATCTCAAGGCGGACGGATTCTTCAATCCATCAGAAATCAGAAGTCTGTGGTCAGCGCACCTGACAGGGAGACACGATCGCAGTGAAGCGTTATGGCCAATACTCATGTACCAAGCTTGGAGAATAGGCCGTTATTGAAGACATCTAACAGCTGTCTAGCTAGGAATTTCAGCTTCCAGTCTATACTGAACTCATGAAAACCCTCAAACTCGCCGCCATCTACAACATCCTCTGGGGTGCCTTCGTTATCCTCTTCCCGCACCTTTTCTTTGATCTCGCCGGTATGGAGCGCACCAATTACCCCGAAATCTGGCAATGTGTCGGTATGATCGTTGGGGTCTATGGAGTAGGTTACTGGCTCGCGGCTCAGGATCCGGTGAAACACTACCCCATCGTGCTGGTAGGTTTTCTGGGTAAAATTTTAGGGCCGATCGGCTTTACTCAGGCCCTCATCACTGGGCGCTTTCCCCTGGCCTTTGGAATCATCATTATCTTCAACGATCTCATCTGGTGGATCCCGTTTTATAAACTCCTCAAAGAGAAGTACCAGCGTGATAAGACTTTTCTTTCTTAGTTTAGTCCTGAAGGTATGCGATACCTTTTGAACATATCAGTTCTGAAAAAACTATCAGTCTTTGAAAGTTCAGCCTTGTTAAGTGTTAAAACCCTTTGTAATAATT
>JBEIEO010000372.1:0-1928 GCA_040382895.1 Halobacteriovoraceae bacterium | reverse complement strand
TTTAATACAACCTTTTATCCCATGTAGGCTGTCTAAGTTTTAGTCATATGTATAAAAAAATATAAGAGAAGCGCCTTTAAGTCCTCGTTTCGCCACGTTCAATCCTGGCACCAGGCTTGCTCATGTTGTGATGTATTTCTATTTTAATCAAGGGGAGTGCCATGAAAAAGGCTGTCTTATCATTATGTATGCTGACCATGTTCAACGTGGGGTACGCTCAACAAGTTATCGAAGTTCAGGATGCAGAGAAAGCATCTATTGTTCAGAACCTCGAGAATGAATCAGAAAACAAAGAGCATGACAAAAAGACTCGTCGTCAATTAAAGAAAGTGGCAGAAGCTTTCAAAAATTCATCTCAGAGAATCCAACTGGAAGTGAAGAGCCTGGATGACTGTGATAACTGCGAAGGCAAAACCAAAGGCCAGGTGGTCGTACGTAATGTCGGCAGGAAATTAGGGAAAGCCTCGGCCTGGTTGTCTACCACAACCGGTAAACCCTTTATGATCGCTGCTGGTTTTGTCACTGGCCTGTTTGAAAAGAAAGACAAGAATCAGGACATTGTTGCTCTTTATAAATTCTTCTTGAATCATTCAAAAGAATTCGATCAGATCTATGTGGAAGCCGGAACACCGGAAGAAATGGTGGAACTGATGCTGTCCAAGATGGAAGAGATCATGGAGCAGAAGTCACGCGTTATTTTGAAAGACTTCCTTGCTCACATTGGAATTAAACGTGAGATCCCTGCGGACCTTACCGACTTTGAATTAACCGAAGAAGAGATCGAAAATATTGATATGGAGAAGGTCAAACCTGATTTCATCAACAATCACCCGGAGTATAAGGAAGTGAAGCCGATTATCGGCGAAGTCACCCAAGCTGAGCTTGAAGATATTATTTATTCCGGATACTTTGACAAATCGATCACCTTTGAAAACTACAAAGCTGCACTTCCGAAGATTCATGAAGCCGGTTTAATGATCGTTGGACAAATCTTCGCACCTAAATTGGTTTTGGGAATCATCTCCAAATCCCTGGTAGGCATCTACACCGTGCCAGTGGTGCTGGCCGATATCGGCACCGGAGTGTCTGCAGCAATTTGTATGCAGAAAAAAACTCAGGAAAAATTTGAAAATGATAAGGATCTGAAATCATTTTGTAGCTACGTAGTCAACCGTTCGGCCTATACGTTGATGAAAAGTCGAGCAAAAGGCTACGTTGCTGGGAAGAATTCTCGAGCGAAAATCGAAGAAAAAATCCAGCAGCGAAAAGAGCGCAGAGCTAAGCGCAAGGCTGAAAGAAACCGCGCTTAAACAAGAATTTATTTAACATTTTTCAAAAGGCCGGGAAACCGGCCTTTTTTATTTATCTTGACGTTTTTCCGGATGGCCCTTATCTCTATTAATGTCACGTTCTAAAATCAGGAATAAAATGGCAGACAAAAAGTATCTGGTTATTGTGGAGTCCCCCACAAAAGCTAAGACCATCCGTAAGTTTCTTCCAAGTAACTATATAATAGAAGCAAGCATGGGGCATATCCGGGATCTGCCGCAGTCCGCATCCGATATTCCAGCCGCTCTAAAAAAAGAAGAATGGGCTAAACTCGGTGTAAACGTCGAGGAAGACTTCGCTCCTTTATATGTAGTTCCCAAAGATAAAAAGAAAATTATCACAGATCTGAAATCCAAAATGAAAGACTGTGCCATCATCTATCTTGCGACCGATGAAGATAGAGAAGGTGAGTCGATTTCCTGGCATTTGCTGGAACTTTTGAAACCCAAAGTCCCTGTTAAACGCATGGTTTTCCACGAGATTACTAAAACTGCGATCCAAAAAGCTCTGAAAGATACCCGCGAAGTGGATACCAAGCTGGTGCATGCTCAGGAAACGCGAAGGATCCTGGATCGCCTTTATGGTTACAGCAACAAGTA
>JBEIEO010000371.1:0-1946 GCA_040382895.1 Halobacteriovoraceae bacterium | reverse complement strand
AACTCATCCGCATAAAGCATGTTATCAAACCAAAGTCTTGGGCTAAGTGCTGGGTGATTACGGCTCAGACGCATGGCCTCTAAAGTCAGGTCAGTGAAGTCGTAAAGTCCTTCTCGCCCCTCTTTTGCCATTACGGCATCCAACATGTCGTTCATAGCTCCACCGTAGGCTTCACCTTCGTCGTGGTATTCATTTGTCAGATAAAAACCGGTGTTGTTGATAATTCGGAAATCATTTTTCCCAGGGAAATCGGCACCACTGGTCTGATGCTCAACCACGATTTTTGCCAGGAAGTCGGCCATACCTTCAGAAAGACCGCCGTAACTTTTTCCGTCACCGAATAGAAGATGGGCACCCATCAATCTATCCATCACACCATGGCCAAGCTCATGCCAGATGGTCGGATTGTCACGAGCAAGATTTGGAGAACCTGGGTTATAAGTCGTGAAATTGATGGTGTTATCGTAGTAGTAGGCATTATCCTTCATCGAAATATCCGGATCAAACAAGAAAGCATGAAATGGCTTCGTCGATAATTCAGGATCCTCAAAGCCCATTTCTGAGAGAGCATCCATCAAAACAGTCATTCCGTAATAAACCTGAACTTCATCGAAGCCGGAATTGATGTAAGCCGTGGCATCGTGATCCGGTAATCTTTCAGGAACGCGGGCCAGTAGTTCTTCTTCTGAATTAATCGTTTTACCATCAAGACCACTCACGGCCTTGGCTTCCCAAGATCCACTCTCATCCTGTCCCCAGGAAAGAATGTGATTCACAGAGGCTTTTAATGGGAAATTAATTTCCTTAAAATCTTTCGCTGCAGGGTGAAGATTGATGGTGGCATATTTCCCTTGCAGGAGCATACCGTTTCCAAAAGTGTTGGTTCTCAGCGGAAGCTGAGCTAGGGTCTTCTCAAGGCCTCGGCGGATGGATGCCTCTGACCAGATATCATTCTGCTGTCCAACTTCAGTTTCGGCCAGGATCGGATTATAGAGATTCTCTGAGAAGGTTTTATGGGTATATTCGCCCAGCGGAAGTTCTCCCCCATCCGGAAGTTGGGTGCTGATAAACTTCAGCTCTTTAACTTCATAAGGAAGTTTTTCACCAGTCAGCTCTACTTCCTCATAAATCGGGAAGACATTTGCCTTCATGCTATGGAAGCGCTCAACCTGAGGAAATTCACTGTAGGATTTCTCCAGGATGATATTCTTAAGTAGAGAGATCGTGATAGTATGTATCCCCCGACGTCCACGCACTTCTATTTCACGTACAAGCTCGCCGTTTGACCACTGATCTTTGAACTTCATGCTGAGAACACGATTGTCGGTGGCGTGAGTTCCAATTTCTTTAGCAACCAATGCTGAAATTGCTTGTGAAAGCTTCTTCGATTTGAAAGCGCCCGGAGAGAAGCGAGCCTTTTGGTATTTTTTAGTAAGAAGTTTTTCAAAACGCTTGCTGTTTTCTGAGAGGTGCATTTCAGCACGGATAAGCTCGTTGGTTTTTTTATTGCTCCAGATACGGATAGCAGTTCTAGCAACCGGGATTAGGTTGTTGTGTTGAACGTACATCTGAAATCGGCTGGTCGCCATTTCACGATCTTCGATTTTATGAAAGTCATTCAAGCTGAAAACGACGTTGGTGTCGGTACTGGCTTTTTGAATCATGACCTCGATATCCGCAGGCAGTTGGCCCTTAGTGATTTTGGCTTCGTAACCAAAAGCAGCAGACATAAACGTCAGAGTAGCTAAAAACGCAGTCTTTTTCATAATATATCCCTTATTCTGACAGTGATGCCCCACTTTTTAGAATAACTTGGCCTCCAAGCCAAGTACTATTCGATAAGTCAGAGATCTTTATAGGATTCCTGCCCCTTTTACACTAAGCGCCAAGTGCATTCATTTTTTCCCTTCTGAGAGAAAAATTGCTAGCATGGCAAAGTTCAATTT
>JBEIEO010000370.1:0-1976 GCA_040382895.1 Halobacteriovoraceae bacterium | reverse complement strand
TGTGATGACTTTACCAATAAGTGTTATCTTATTGATTACTGCCGCCAGAATAAACTTCCTATTATTGTTATGGGCGGTGCCGGTGGAAAAACTGATCCTACACAAATTGCTGTGACCGATATGTCGACGTCTTCCAACGATCGTCTTTTGGCACGTCTTCGGAAGAAACTCCGCCAGGATTTTAATTTTCCCAAAGAAACGGATAGTGACTTTGGCGTCTGGTCCGTTTGGAGTCGCGAGCGGGCGGTTTATCCCACGCCGGATGGTTGCACTACTTTTAAACCACCGGGGATGGCGAAAAATATGGACTGCTCTGAAGGCTTCGGGTCGGTGAGTTTCGTTACTGGTGCGTTTGCCTTCGCCGCTTGCTCACTAGTTTTAAAAGAGATTACTAAATGAAATTTTTCACTGACCTAAAAAACTTTATCACCAACGTTGCCAATGATTCCCGAATCCCTTCCCGGGACAAGAAAGTCCTGATGGCAATGGTGGCACTCTTAGTTTCTCCTTTTGATATCATTCCCGACTGGATTCCTGTCGTCGGTCTCCTGGACGACTTCATTATACTCGCCTTCATCCTGGATTATTTTTTTACCGTGCTGGATTCAAACCTCCTCCTCTCTCACTATCCCTGGGACATGAAGAGCTTTGCGCGTGTTCGATCCCTTGCCCGTACCTTCAACTTCGTGGTACCAGGCTTCATCAAAAAACGTCTATGGCAATATGTTGGGGATCCGTACTAAAGTTTCGCCTTGATCTTTTGTCTCTGATTGCACGATTGACACAGAAGACGCAAATTTTCTTTATTGGTTAATCCTCCAAGCGCAAATGGCTGGATATGATCAAATTCTAATTTATAATTTCCTTTGCATACCTGGCATTCATTATTGTCTCTTTTCCTTATATATCTTTGAAGACTTCTTGGGACATACCTAGTGTTACCTCTCTGCCTCTCCGCCGGCGTAGTGAGTTTTGCGTTAACTTTATCTTTCAATGCGATTTCAAAAATCAATCCACATAAATTATCTTGATCTAATCTTTTATGAGCATGGAGCGACTTAAGTCTTTCAAATCGTCTGAAAGTTTCTTCAGACCAGTTCATTTTTACGCAATGATAGTCAGGTGTAACTCTCTTCACTCCTTCTTTCGGCAAATCAACAGGTGGAATAAATTGCATAAGCACTTTTTCACATTCCCTTTTAGTCTTTCCTTCAATCTCTTGAAGGATTGCTTTTTGTTTTGTTTTATCCGAGATGTCTTAATTTTTAAAAAGCTGAGCAGCCATTGAAAGATTGGTCAGAGACAAAGTACCACTTGCCAGTTTTTTCTCTACGTCTGGAGCAATTGCCAGTGATCTAGCAGAATTAATTCTTCTGAGCGCAGCTGGCTCAGAGTAACCTAGTTCTTTGACGGTATAGTCGAATAAAGACCCATAACCTAAATCTGAGAAAAGTCTTCGTCTTTCAATTTCCCGCAGATGGTGTAAAACCTTTAACGTCATGTTGGTTTCCGCTTTTACCAAAAGCTTCGTATCTTTGAGAAGCTCAAAATCAGTCAAATGCCTTAAATTCATAAATCCTCCGTTGCCGGAGGATCTACAAAAGTAAAATTTAATGGGAAGTCATGAAGGGATCAAGGCCAGAAAATTTTCAGAAAGGAACTAGTCCTTATACTGTGGAACAATTTTGGACATATCGTTTTGAATCGCCTTAAACTGAGCACTATCAAGATCGATCTTATTTACTTCTTCGATTTTGTTCTGCGAAGGTGCCAAAGCCACTGAAGCCGGAGAACGAGCAGCAATTGTTTTTGCCTGATTGTTTATCTGGCTCCATTGCTCAGAAGACATTGTTCGCATGCGTGCCTTGGCTTTTTCCGCTTCTTCTTTGGAGATCACATTCTTCTTTACCATCTGATCGATCATCTGATCCACGTGTTCCGGTGAGACTTCAGCTTTCACCTGAAGAGAGAGAAGC
>JBEIEO010000369.1:0-1987 GCA_040382895.1 Halobacteriovoraceae bacterium | reverse complement strand
TATTGGATGATTGCCAATGAATCACTTCCACTTTTAATGGTAACAACCATTGATGGCTTTTGTCGAAAGCTTATCACTTCGGGGTATTTCCCTCATCTCTCCACTGAGGCAAAGATTATTTTTGTTCCTGAAAGAAAGGATCAGGTGCGGGATTTACTGGATCATTGGCTGGCTAAGGCAAGTGATCATACGTCCCAAGATGTTCTGGATATTGTGGTTCGTGAAAAAGAAGCCTTATTAACTGCTTTCTGTAATATTTTTAATGACCCAGGACTACGACTTTCCTGGAAACATTTCAAACCCTCAGATGCGGATGCCAACCACCTTGGAGCAGTACTTCAGGCTTCTTATAAGTTAAACAATATTGAATCTCAGCTTCAAATACTTCATTCTCTCCAGTTACCGGTAGAAGGCATGAGTGCCTTTGAAAAAGCCATGGCCGATCTCCAGTCAACGGGACTTCCTCCTGTCCAGGACCTGGAACAGCTCTCCCTCTATTCTCAGTTTTTTAGCGGTAAAAGATTATCATCTGAGTCCACGGCCAAGAAAAAATGTCCCGAATACACAGCTGCTCATGAGGCTAGAAAAATTTTGCGCGACTGGGTTCAAATCTGGCACGAGCCGATAGAGCTTTTTCAGCAAAACTTTGCGTCTAAAATTCAACCTTGGATTCAGCTTTGTTATGAAATCTTTCAATGGATAGATTTGCACCTGGATCCTAATCAGGGATTAACTTTCGGTGATATTGAATACCTTGTGGCTCTCGGGCTTGAAAATGAACAGGATCGCCAAAGGATCCAAAAAAGCTTTCGTTATTTCATCGTGGACGAGTTTCAGGATACCTCAGCCCTTCAGTTTAAAATCATTCAATCACTTATTGGAAAGGATTACAGGCGGCTTTTTTGTGTGGGAGATGCGAAACAGGCAATCTACGGTTTCAGAGGAGGGGAGCTTTCAGTTTTCACAGATTGTGCTGAACTCATTCCTCAGGTCTTGAGCCTGGCCAATAACTATCGATCGCTTCCAACAGTCATCAATTTCAACAACTCACTTTTTAAAACCGTACTGCCTCTGGGCCAGGGATTCGAAGGTGTCGATGCTTTTACAGTGGAATTTGAAGATCAGCATGTACCCGTAGAAGTCTCACATACCACACCGGGTTCTGTACAAGTCCTGACTGTGGAGCTTGACCGTGATCTAGAGCTTGAGGAGAAATTCAGGAATGAAGAAATCAACCGAATTGAATCCTACCTAATCGCCGATTCGATAGCCAGTAAGCGGGAAGAATTCCCCGACGAGGTATGCACCGTTCTTTATAGAAAACTCAAGCCTAGTGCGGAACTGATCCGTTTTCTAATGGACCGACAGATTGGTTTCACTGCTCAATTTAAAACGGATCTTCTGGATGATCCGATGATTGGCATTTTTCTCATCCTTCTGCGCCGGCAGTTTGATCGCTCGCTTGAGACGAAGGACCGCTATCCTCTTTACATGATCCGATCCTATCTCCAAGTTTTGAACCTCAATACTGAAGTGACTGTCGAGGGTCTCAATCAATTTGATCAGGACGCCAAATACTGGGGCCTGGTAGAAGCCTACCGGAAATTCATCCATCTCCTTGGGGTCACCAATGAAAATGCAGATCTTAACCTCAAGGTGATTGATACAATCAACGAACTCTTTCACCAGGACCAGGAGTCGGTGATGAATCAACTCGCCCGAGGAGATAATGACCGCATCAGCCTGGATCTGCGGTGGGGAGAAAATTCCCACATGGTTCAGATTATGACTGCACATGCCTCCAAAGGACTGGAATTCGATACGGTTTATTTGGCCGGTATTTACACCAACGGCAGAGAAAATAGTGATTCGTCTTTATTTGGTGACAGACCGGGTAGTTTCAAATGGTACCTGGATCTCGCTCAACGAGACAAACGTGAGTCTCCTTTTTACATCTACGAAACGGAGCTTTCCCGTTATAAAAGTT
>JBEIEO010000368.1:0-2016 GCA_040382895.1 Halobacteriovoraceae bacterium | reverse complement strand
CACACGATGTTTCAGTTCTACGTGGCCAATAATAAACTGTCTTGCCAGCTGTATCAGCGCTCTGCTGATATTTTTCTGGGTGTTCCTTTCAATATTGCGAGCTACGCACTTCTGACCATGATGGTGGCGCAGGTTTGTGATCTGGGTGTAGGGGACTTTGTTCATACTTTAGGTGATGCCCATTTGTATCTGAACCACTTGGAGCAAACCCAGGAGCAGCTCAAGCGCGAGCCTTTCCCACTACCACAGATGAAGATTAATACAGCAGTGAAGGATATCTTTGGCTTCAAGTACGAAGACTTTGAACTGATGAATTATCAGGCCCATCCACACATTAAAGCTCCAGTGGCGGTGTAAGATGAGAATTTCATTTATCGTAGCGAAAGCAGAAAATAACGTTATCGGACGCAACAATGAGCTGCCTTGGCATCTTAAGGATGACCTTCAGAATTTTAAGAAAATTACGATGGGACACCATATACTGATGGGCCGAAAGACTTTCCAGTCTATCGGCAAGGCCTTACCTGGTCGGATGAGTCTGGTGGTTTCATCGGAATCAAAACCCAATACAGATAATGTTCTTTGGTTTAACTCAATTTTTCGGGCGATTAAACAGGCCGAGCGAAATGGGGAGACTGAATTGTTTATAATCGGCGGAGAGCAGATCTTTCGAAGCGCACTCTCATTGGCCGATAGAATTTATCTGACAGAAGTAAATGCCGTTGTTGAAGGTAATGTCTTTTTTCCTCAACTTTCCCTCAAGAACTGGAAAAAAGTGAGCGAACAGCATTATACTAAAAATACTGACAATGACTTTGACTTTGATATCCTTATTCTGGACAGGAAATGAATGAGCATGGTGATTACTGACGAAATCAAATCAAAACAATTTCTGGTGGTAGATGACCAGGAAGAGATACGAGTCCTTCTGGGACATGAACTTACTCGTTTGGGTATCACCAAAATTATTTTCGCCAAATCTGGTAATGAAGCGTTTGGGATTGTTCAAAATAATCATGGGACTCCTGACCAGATTGATTTCATCCTCACCGACATGATGATGCCGGATGGAACGGGTATTGAGTTGACTCAAATGATCCGCCGTACTTTTTTTATGGATGATCTTCCGATTGTCATGATCACTTCCAAGTCTGATGTGAACCACGTCATTCAGGCCGTAAAAATGGGTGTGACTTCTTATGTCGTTAAACCATGGGAAGAGGAAACTCTTGCCAAAAAGATTATCGAGAGCTTCGGAAAAATCCAACAGAAAAAGTAAACTTCCTTCAGTGAAATTTCAGGATAAACGTCTCCTCACTTCAGAGGAGAAGTTTTACTATGTCGTTATCTCTCAACGGAAGCATGAAAGCAGAAAGTGAGAGATGAAAGCATGAGGACAAGCCGAGAGCTGGATGAAGTAATTCGTTACAGCGAGTGGTAAAGCCGAATGCCGTAAAAACGGGCCGCTGTAAAAAGTGGCCCGTTTTATAAATGACAAAACCATTTTCCTCTCACTAAAAATACAAATCACTCCAACATGTTTAGGTTGTCATAAGTTTGCGGCGCGAGCATTATCATTTTCATCGAACCCAGGAGGGAGGAATGAAAATGAATACAGACTCAATCTGGAAAAAAATGATTCTCTTAACTGTTGGCTCTGTGTTTGCTCTTCATCTGCAAATTGCAAATGCTCAGGATGACAGTACTGATGTTAAGACGACTGATGAAGAAGCGGAATGTGTGATCAAGGAAGATCAGTAATAAAGAATCTCTTGCGGACTTGCGGGGAGCTTAGGATGAGCTTCTTTCGATCCCGTTCACAACGATTCTTGCACTCACAAGGCCATCTCACTCTACGGTGAGATGGCCTTGTTCTTTAGATAAAAACTAGCTTAAATCAAAGTCAGGTCTTGATATGATCTTCATCAACCGAAACGAAGGCTATTTTTGTTAAATTTCGCTCATCTGAAAAACCATGTCTCGGCCTGAAATCAATACGCCCGAGAGATTGATGGT
>JBEIEO010000367.1:0-2037 GCA_040382895.1 Halobacteriovoraceae bacterium | reverse complement strand
TGGTAAAAACAATAATTCAAGCAAGATCGTGGATAAGATTCAGACTGAAATTTCTTGAGGCAAATAGTAACTGCCTGCGTTTTGTGTTGGTGAATCCTGTGATTCCTCTCTGAATCTCAAGGTTTATACCTGTTCTCGGTTGCTGCAGTGATTAAATACTGATGGATGGATTTTAAAACTGAAACTTACCACTCATAGGGGACGCTGACTACATCGGTTGTTTTCATCACTCAACAACACACATCTACGCCAGTTACTACTTTATACAAATATAATCATGACAGCCGCACTGAACGGATTCAAATCCAGCATCATGGCAATCATCAGCAAATTGATCATCCTGGGTGTATTGAGTTGTGCAGATGATGTCTTTTGAGACAGGAGAGCAAGATCTGGGGTTTCCATTTATATCAACTCCAGACCGAACTTCTGCTTCGACGCAGATATAATCATGGCAATCGCATTTAATAGCTTTTTTACCCTGTGCCATGCAGTCGAGAGCGAATTGATCGCCTGGCCCAAACGAGGTATCACATATCAAGTTTGGTTTTTCAGTACACTTCTTAGTAGATCCATAAAGATCCAATCCCTGATATGATTTTGCCAATGAGGATTTAGAGACCTTAGTGGTGGGGTTGCAAGCGGAAAGTGTAAAAATAAAAAAAACTAAAATAAGAGACTTATTCATATAATTCTTATCGGTATTTTTTAAAAAAAATTTAATCGGCAGCGTGAAATAACCGCAAGAAAAATCAAATACTTAGCTTGGAACTTGGTACTGTTAAATATGAAAACGTTTGCAAGATTAGTAAGGCTAACTTGTTGCGCGCCATAATAATTCATCTAAGGCTTGGACTCCACAAGCTAAAAAACTCTATAAACCTTCTACTTTCTGAAACTCAAGGCTTTGAGGATCGATATAAAATTCGATTGAGCTCTACTTTGATTTTATCAAAGTGATTGTAGCCCACTTTTTTCCCGGTTTTCTCGAAATTTAGCTGTGCGATGATTCCGTTGCCCGCATAGGTGTTCTTCGGCTCTTCGAGATAAATCTTGTCTTCGTACGCTTCATCCACACCAATAATCTTCCATCCATCTTTTCGAAGCGCTGCTACAAGCGGCTCGATAAACATCACCGTCGCATCCATCTCATGCAAAAGTATCACGTGTTTTGGGGAGCGGCCAATCGTCTTGACTGCAAGATCGTTATAAAAATTTGCCGCCCCGATAAGATGCCCCACAAACAATTCTTCGACCTTTTTATAATTGACCTTCCTATCCTTTTCTTTTGCCTGATTGATCTTAAACGAAAAAATGTAGTCGTCATTATCCACTGAGACCATGGCGTTTCGATACTTAGTGTCGATCAGCCACTGGCGCATCTTATCTCGAAGCTTCACATCATTACTTTAATTCAAGTAGGGAAATCGGAAGAATTTTTGAACTAAAAAAAGAGGACCTAAAAGCTTATCCCCCAGGGCCGCATCTTGAGAAAACCTATCGAATCCCACTTCATCGAGTCTTGGGTGGGTGCAGGTATGATTGCCAATCAAGTGTCCTGCCTCACGGTACTTTTTAAGTTGAGAAATCACTGATGCCGAGCCTTCTCGCTTACAAGGATTAGCAAAGATCATAACCTTTGGAATCTTGAGCTCTTTGAGCTTTCGAATCAATTCATCCGTTCTCTCATGACTTTTAAAATGCATGGATGTGGGCATCGGTGAATCATCGAAAGTCAGGGCGATTTCTTTTGCGTGGATGAAATAGGGCAAAAGCAAAAAGGTGAAGAAAAAGTTCAATTTCATAGTTGAGTTTTATTTTCCTATCGGGATCGTAACCGCGTCAAAATTATTCCAAGGAGATTGCATATCTTTAGCTATAATTATCTGATGGACCCCAAAACCATCGAAACCTACAACACCGACACCCAGACAATTGCCGAGCGCCATCGACAGGTACTCCCTACCCGTCTCTACCAGCTCGCCCAGACCTTCTTTCATCCAGACGAGAAGACCCTAGATCTTGGTTGTGGCATAG
>JBEIEO010000366.1:0-2039 GCA_040382895.1 Halobacteriovoraceae bacterium | reverse complement strand
ACGACCATAGCTCCCATTTTTGATCCGAAGGAATGTATTCCCTCGCCTTTTACCATTCCGAAAGTAATGAGTGGGCTGATTAGCAGAAGAAGTGTCACCCCAAAAAGCCAGATGATTGTGTCGATCTTGGCCACCACAAGACCGCCAGTGATTGCCGTTTCTTCGATGCTATTTCCAATGAGTGCCAGAATAGCGACGATAACAAATGGGAGAAACATACACCAAAGCGAAGCCTGGAAAGTTCCCTTGATGGCATCTTTGGTCCACCCAAGGAAAAAAAGAATCGCGGTGAGCCCAGAAAAGACATATGTAAGATGATAGACACTGGAGTAAATAAGCTTTAAAAGCCAGATGAAGACTTTTGCCATAAGAAAGAAGGCTGTCGCCACAAGATCATTGAGGTTTGGGATAGCAAAGGATTCAAGAAAACTCCATTGTTTCTGCTCCTTGGTTCTTACCTTGACGTGGAACCACTTTTTCACAAAGAGATTCCTTGGGGAGACCTTGTTCAGGGTGTAACTTGCTGTCTCAAGCGAGAGGCTCACCGCTTTTGTATGAAACTGATAAAAAGACCCCATGAAGATAGTAATGAGGAGAAGCTTTCTTACCACTCCACCGAAATCCATTTCTCCGAAATACTCAATCAGAAGCGCAATAGTGAAAACCGGAGCGATAAAATATCCTGAGATTTTCATCATCTCTTCATAAAGCTTAAAGACACTAGGCTCTTGTATAAGGAGCATCTCCTCCAGGATATTCCCCCTCATTTCTTGTCTCCTCTGCCATAAGATTGCTCTTTCTCCATTTGCTCCAAACGTTTCTGTTCAAGCTGTTCAGCGAGAAGGCGATTTGTAGTTGAAACCTTCTCGAGAATCTCAAGCTGGGTGTTGTGCATGTCCACGTTAGATTCATAAATCATGGCCGTATTTTGGGCAGTAAGCTGAGTCGCCCGTCCTGAGGTTTTGGCATCTATCGCCTTTTTAACCTGGGACTGAGCCACCTTTTCTTTTCGAGCGTTAACTTTTTTCTCAATCTTCACCTGTGCTTTAGTGCGCTTTTCCTCTTTCTTTATGAGTGAGTACTCCTTCATCAGTTCTCTCATCTCTTCCATGGAATACTTCAGCTCTCTAATGGCCCAATTCAGATCACCGAGGTTAGCGACTTCTTTTTTAGCTGCAACCGATTCGGCTAGGTAGAGAACTCTTTCTGCTCGAAAATATTCATCTTGAAAAAGTTCGTTATACTTTTGCATTTTAGCCGTGTACTTCTCAGCATTGCTAACGAGTTTTTCTAGTTCGTTAAGCTGGCTTGCTGTGGTTGTAACTAACTCGACCAAAAGTGCTGTATCTGAACTGATAATCTGGGATTGGGCCTTCATGCTTAACAGAAGTGTTGAGGCAAGAAGAAGGTCTTTAGCGATTTTATTCATAAAGACTCCAGTGGGGATTTTTGATTTCCGTGAAATTGTGAATCGCCTGCTTAAAATCAAGAAAGCGGCCCTTGTCTTTCATATAGGCATCAAACTTGTTGAGATCCCCTCGATCAGAGGTAAAGAGTTCATACTCCAAAGGATTAGGACGAAACCGCAGAGGTTTTTTGTGTACCTCTGTAAAATAGAGGAATTCACTGTAAACTCCTTTTTTTGATTGAATTTGATCAAGTAAGCTTTTTGATGTGGTGTCGATAAATTCTGACTCCACGAGTGCCTGCTTGAAGAGAAATTTAAAATAAGTATTTTGAATGATGACTCGGCCAAGTTGGCTCCCAGAGAAGTCATCGAGGTTCTGGGAGATCGCTATCGCGCTTGCTTGGTGTTTTCTGAAAGTTCGAAAGCACTCAGCTATATAATCCGCATTCTTGAGTAGCAGATGCCAGCACTCGTCAAAGATAAAGATCTTCTTCCCTTCTAGGTTTTTAAAATACTCAATCAAATAGATGATTAGCGGTGCTTTTAGATTTTCTGGGTAAAGTGAGAAGTCACAATAATTAAAGCTATGAAGTGGTAAAACCTCATCTGTGAAGCAATCACGGATTTCTTT
>JBEIEO010000365.1:0-2046 GCA_040382895.1 Halobacteriovoraceae bacterium | reverse complement strand
GGCTGCCAATTTCTCCCAACGCCGTTCCTGCATTCATGGCAATAGCGCCCCCTAGGCTTGCAGGGATGCCCGTGAAAACCTCCCAGCCTCCCACATTAAACTTTACCGCGTGAGACGTAAGGTGATTGAGGCCAATTGATGCTGGTAAATCATAAGAGTCACGATAAGACTCAAGCGTTGTTTCATCAGAGAGGAGATCCAATTTTAAGAGAAAGTCTTTTTCTACTGTTGCAAGGACCTGGTTCGCCCCCCATCCGATTAATCGGTAGGGTCGAGAGTGTTTTTTTAACATTGCTAAAACGAGTTTTAGGGAATCAACGTGTTGAATAACTGCGAGATCACCAAATGATTTTAGACGGAATGTGGAAAAAGCCGTGAGGTCACAGCTTAGGTGCAAAATTAAATTGGGGATTTTGGCTAAATCATCGTTGAGACTCATAGCTGAGATACAATCACTTTAACTTTCTTGCTGATCGAGCCTGCACCGAGAGTTAGAAAAATTAGATTTTCTTTTTTCCTTTCCTGAATCAATTCATTCATCGTATCCAGGCTGATGGATTTAAACTTAACACCAAAGCGCTCTTTCATGGCAGAGACCAAAGTATCTGAACTTATACCAGGAATCGCCGACTCGCTTGCGGGATAAATAGGCCCCACAAAAACCTCATCTGCATTCTCAAATGAATTAATGAAATCATTCCAGAGCTGTTTGGTGCGAGAGTAACGATGCGGTTCAAAGACAACACAAATAGGCTTCTTATAAATTTCCTTAAGTGTCTTTAGAGTTGCCTTGATTTCAGTGGGGTGGTGACCGTAGTCATCGATAATTTCGAAGTCACCATTTCGGTATAGACTCTCAAGTCTACGGCCAACACCTTTGAATTTTAAAATTCCACTTCGAATCGCATCAAAACTTAAGCCTGTCTCATGACTAATTGAGATGGCGGCGAGTGCATTTAGTACGTTATGCTCGCCTGAAACAGCGAGCTGGATTTTACCTTTAGCCGAACCTAAGTGCCAAAGATCAAAACTTGTCTCTCCCCGGGCATATGAAACATTCCACGCCACATAATCAAGACTGACCTTCTCCTCAAGGGTCTTGGCAATACCAAAGAGCACATAGGGTCTCTTGATTTTTGTGATGATATCCTGCGTGCCCTTATCATGGGCATTTAGTGCTGCTTTTCCATAAAAGGGAATTTTATTTACGAAATCAACGAAGGCTTGCTTTATATTTTCTTCAGTTTTATGAAAATCCAAGTGATCGTTGTCGACATTTGTGACGACGGCCATTATCGGATTCAAGTGAAGAAAGGATCCGTCGCTCTCATCTGCTTCAGCTATCAGGTACTCACTCCCACCCATCTTTGCATGGGTTCCAAGGTTATTTACAATGCCGCCAATTATGTGGGTCGGATCCATTCCTGCATCATGAAAAATAGTAGCCACCATACTTGTTGTGGTGGTCTTACCATGTGAACCAGCAATTGCAATACCGTATTTGAGTCTCATGAGCTCTGCCAGCATCTCAGCTCTGCGAACGAAAGGAATTCTTTCTGCTTTAGCTTTTTTTATCTCGGGATTGTTGAAATCAATCGCCGATGAATAGACGAGAAGATTCACTTCCTGAATATTCTCTTCTTTATGACCAATAAAAATCTGCGCACCTTTCGAACGTAAGTTTTCGATGACTGGGCTTATGTTTAAATCAGACCCACTCACCTGATAACCCATCGAAAGCAGTACATCGGCAATGCCACTCATTCCTATTCCACCAATACCAACGAAATGAATTTTAAGTTTTTTGGGTAATCCCAACATATTGAAATATCTCCGAGAGAAGTGCTTCTCCTGAATCTACGACTTGAGGGACTGAATGTGAAGTGTGATAGAGTCCCTGTAATGAATTTCTTAGGAATACATTAAGCTGGTCTAGTAATTTACCGTCAGTGTCTTTGGGATCAAACACTTCAACAGTAAATCTTTTTTCATCTCTCAACGATAATGCATTCCACCATTGATGGTTATCCGTTGCAGCTGGGAAAG
>JBEIEO010000364.1:0-2053 GCA_040382895.1 Halobacteriovoraceae bacterium | reverse complement strand
CATTTTAATTTCAGCATCTTGCAGTGTGACCACCAGGTTCTCAAACACGATGTTGCAGACCATTCCCAGTTCAGTACGACCTTTGAGAAAATGCTTCTTCATCTCGCCCCGAAAGATCTGGTGCTGGAAATTTTTGTCCGACAGGTAGTCGAGGATTTTTGAGAATATCTTTTTTCTTCTGCTATGTATTTTAAGATCAGTCCGCTGAATCCTACAAAGAGAGGTTGAAGCGCAACAGACTTGCCTTCAAAGGGTTGAGCTATTTTCTGAGTAAATTCATAGAGCTCATAAAATTTTTCAGTCAACATCACCATGTATACATGCAGAGTGCACTTTCCGTGAATCGTCTTGAGTTGCAAATATTAAATATGGTCAAGTTTTCTGGTTGTGAAATCCTTAGCTTTGGAAAATGCCTATCTGAAGCTCATGCTTTTAGGTTATTATCTCTCTATGACCAAGCTGTCTAAAAAACAACTTCTCGAAGAAAATAAGCATTTCTGTATGCTTCCGTGGATGCATATGCACATCCTACCCGGTTCTTCGGTCATCCCATGTTGTGTCTGGCCTTACGACAAACCATTGGGAAGCATCAAAGACGATTCCCTCAAAGGCATCTGGAACAATGAAGCCTACATTGATCTAAGAAAAAAAATGCTTCGCGGTGAGGCCGTTGAAAACTGTTCTCAGTGCTACGAGCGGGAAAAATCCAATGGCATTAGTCTGAGACGAACTTCTAATTTTGAATGGGCTCATCATTTCGATGATCTGGTAGGGCCAACTCTTGAAGATGGTAAGCTGAAAGAATTCAAAATGGCTTACTTCGATGTACGTTTCTCCAACATTTGTAATTTCAAATGTCGTGGATGTTCACCAGAGCTGAGCTCTGCCTGGCTGACTGATCATGAAAAACTCTATGGCTATAAAAGTGATAAAGATAAGCTCATCTCGATTATGCCCAATGAAAATGCCTGGAATGAACTAGTGGGGTTTTTGCCAACCGTTGAGCGGGCCTACTTCGCCGGAGGAGAACCGCTCATTATGGATGAGCACTATCTCATCCTTGAGGAACTGATCAAGCTCGGAAAGTCGGATGTGCCGTTAAGCTATAACAGCAATATGTCCAACCTCAGGTTTCGGAATAAACTTGTGATGGAATATTGGAACAAATTCAAGCATGTTCAAGTTGGCGTGAGTGTTGATGATTTCGGTTCCCGTGGAGAGTATTTCCGAAACGGAATGAATTGGGAAAAAACGGTGGAAAATATCCGGAGCGTAAAAGCTGAATGCACGCATGTTATTTTCAGCATCAATTGCACCGTTTCTTTGTTTAATGTCAGCTATCTGCCAGAGCTACATGCAGAAGCCTTGAAATTGAAACTCATCAATGTGGGCGACTTCTTTGCAAACATTCTGATCGATCCGGCGGAATACCGGGTTCAGGTTCTTCCCCGTGCCTATCGTGAGAAGATTGCTAAGAAACTAAGAGATTATGTGTTTAAAATGACCACTTTTTATGTTGATACTGATCCTCATGGCGTAAGTAAATTTCAATTTGCTTTTCAGTCGGTGATAAATCTATTGCTTCAGCCTGATGAGAAAGAAAACCTAGAGAAGTTCAAAGACATCAATCAGCGTCTCGATAAGATCCGTGGCGAAGACTTCTCAAAGACATTTCCTGAGTTAGCTTTTCTTACGGATCCAGCTTCCAGTAGTGACTAAAGTAGGGACAGTAGTCCAGGATGTTGAGTTTTTTCTTCTCATCATACTTCATCTGAAAATCCCGGAACATTTTGAAGGTATCTGACCTGTCCTGGGAATTCATAAACGTCAAAATCCCTGAAAGATTATCGATCAGATAATGGTAGTGGGGCTCAAGACGTGGACGAATCTTATCTTCCAATTGGTAGAGTTGAAGACTCGCAATGCGCTTAAGTTGATTCGGTAGAACAGTTGTCTGGAAATAATGTGGGTGAAAGAGGTTCACCAGATTCGGGGCTTTAACGATGAATTTAAACTGGTTCAGGTACTCATAAAATTCCGAGAGGTGCATGAT
>JBEIEO010000363.1:0-2054 GCA_040382895.1 Halobacteriovoraceae bacterium | reverse complement strand
TTTCTAGCATTTTATCATGTGCGCTAGGCGAAGCTGCTGCTTGCCAGTGGGAAGTTCAATACGTCATTGAGTTGATCCAGAATAACCCCACTAAGGTAACCTGAAAAGGGCCCTATACCGAGTCTTGAACGATCTAGGTAACAAAAATCGTTAAGCGTAGACAGGGAGAATGCAGGCCGTAATGTAATGTGAAGCGAATCGAGCCCCGTCAGAGAAGTATGTGAGTGCCGAGACTGTATTTTATGTGCGAAGGCAATACTGGACAATATTTTCTTCCAGACTCACCGGGGTCCAAGAGCACAGCATGTATTCAAGGTAAGCAGTGGAACCTAGGAGATCCAGAGGATGTCGATCAGAATGACAAAAGAAAATCTACAATCACTTATTGAAAGAGATTTTCACATTCATCCTATGGAAGTCAGACTACCTCATAGTAGCGATGAAGCGAACGAAAGCTCGTGGAGCGAAGGGGGGTAGCAAGTTATGTCTCGGTTTCAGTTTCCTCGCCCCTTTCTCAGAAAAGATCAAAGCGAGACAAAGATGAGACATGTACAATCATCTGAAGTTTGGAACCGAATAAGCATAAACTCCCAAAGATTTAAAGGAGAAGCGATGAAAAATCTTTTTCACTGCTTTGACCGTAAGAATCTTGAAGAGGGATTCAGGGCACTAGATGGATCGAAGGCCCGTGGAATCGACAATGTTAGCAAGAAGGATTACGAAAAGAAGCTTGATCAAAATATCGAACGCCTTCTCGTAAAACTACATAACGGAAGTTATGTGCCCTCCCCTAAACGTGAGGTCTTGATTCCCAAATCAAACGGAAAGACAAGGCCAATAGCTATTGCCTGCACTGAAGATAAACTCGTAGAAAAAGTAATGTCGAATTTGTTGACCTCGATCTACGAGAATACCTTTCTTAAATGCTCATATGGTTTTAGACCTAATCTCTCTTGCCACCATGCCATCAATCAGGCGCACAAGATTCTGTCATCAAAAGATGGTCTTAATTATGTCGTTGAAATTGATCTGGCGAATTTCTTCAATACGGTAAATCACCGCTTATTAATGAAACTTGTACGAAAGCGCATTGGTAGCAAGAAGGTGCTCTCACTCATCCACCGGCAGCTTGTAGCAAAAGTAAAAAATGAAGAGGGTGAAACGAGTACACCGGAAGTGGGTACCCCGCAAGGTGGAATCGTGAGTCCAATTCTTGCAAATATTTTTCTCCACTATGCACTGGATGAATGGTTTGGTGAAAATCATAAATCAAAAGCACAAATGGTAAGGTATGCGGACGACGCTGTATTTTTCTTCAAAACAAAACCAGCAGCGGAAGCATTCTTAAAGGCAGTGAAGTCGAGGCTAGAGAACTTCAAGCTCACACTCAATGAAGATAAAACCAGAATAATAGATTTATCAGAAACATCGTACGAAGTTTTTGATTTTCTAGGTTTTACCTTTTATCGAGGCAGAAAGAGAAAGTCTCGTGGCCGACTTGTGATGGTCAAGACTAGCAAGACGAAACTTTTTAAAGCAGTTGGTGAGTTCACGGACTGGATAAAGAAGGAACGCAATACCAAGAAGACGGGAGAGCTTATGAAGATGGCAAATGCCAAACTCAGAGGGCACTACAATTACTTTGGCTATTGGTGCAATCGAAATCATCTTCAATACTATTATACAGAAATTTTAAGATCACTGTTTAAGTGGTTAAATCGAAGGAGTCAGAGGAAGAGTATAAGTCCAGAACGATTTAAACTCTCAATCATATCTCGTCTAGTGCAACCACCGGAACTGATAAATTTAAAACAATTAGGATGGAATCCATATGTGCAAACAATTGCCTGAGCTGAATCAAAACTTGAGGAGCCGTATGCGGGAAATCTGCACGTACGGTTCTGTGAGGGGTTACCTTCTCAACAATTTTGTGAGAAGGTAGTCTACTCTATGCACTCACTAGTCATCCTTCTCCTCTCATTTTTTGGTGGTTTCTTGGTTCGCTCCTCGGGCTTGGGGGAGGGATCATCGTCATCCCTGCTCTAACGCTTATC
>JBEIEO010000362.1:0-2066 GCA_040382895.1 Halobacteriovoraceae bacterium | reverse complement strand
GCGGAAATGCTCGTTCGTCGCAAAGAAATGGGTAAAGAAAGTATCCTCTTCATCGATGAAATCCACCGCTTCAATAAATCTCAGCAGGATGCGCTCCTGCCTTATCTTGAAAACGGTGATTTTCTATTTATCGGGGCGACGACTGAATACCCGCACACCTCGCTGAATAAAGCACTCATCTCTCGAGTCTCCTTGATCGAATTAAAACAACACGAAGAAAAAGATCTCATTTCGATTCTGGAGCGTGGTCTCGTCGATCTGAAGCGTCCGGAGCTGAGCTCTTTTTTACATGAGATTGCTAGGCTCTCTAACGGCGATGCCCGCTTTGCTCTGAATCAGCTTTCACGGCTTGCTGCTTTCGATGAAGCTGAACTGGCCAATCCCGAGAAAGTTCTCAAAGAACTTTTTGAGCATGCTCGACAATACGATCGCAATGCCAATCGCCACTACGATGTGATCTCAGCGTTCATCAAATCGATTCGAGGCTCAGATCCGCAAGCAGCTCTTCTGTATCTGGCAATCATGCTGGATGGTGGAGAAGATCCGGAGTTCATCGCGCGAAGACTCATGATCCTGGCCTCTGAAGACATAGGGCTTGCGAACAATCAGGCGTTACAAGTCACCACCAACGCTCACTACGTGACAACGAAGATCGGTATGCCGGAATCGCGTATTACTCTGGCCCAAGCCACGGTGTATCTCGCCCTCTCACCTAAATCCAATTCAGCTTATTCAGGCATCAACGAGGCGATGAGCTATGTGAAAGAAAATCCGACCATCGAAGTTCCCGGACACTTATCGAATGTGTCTCCAGAAAAAAAGAACTATAAGTATCCCCACAGCTATCCATCCAACTGGGTGGAGCAACGGTATCTGCCTCAGAATGTGGAAGGAAACTTTTATAGGCCGCTATTAAACGGATCTGAAAAAGCTCTCATCGAACAGTTCCACCAATTCACTCGTAAAAAATAAATCAATCTGCCTTTGAAAAATACTGGCTGATAATGAAGGTGACGGGAAAAGAGACGACCTCTCTCCAGTAGTAAATCATATCCTGGTGCCACTGCTTATCGTGGCTTTTCACCGTGAGAATGAGAGCTTCCAGCCAGTAGTAGTAATCGTGGGGGTGGATGTTCATGTTCTTCTGAGAATGGGTCTGCGAAATGCGCAGAAGCTGCTGGCGACAATGGGCATCGGTATGATCCAGAAATCCCATCATAAACTCCAGACCTCGCATCAGGGCCTTATCCTGGTGATCAAAGTCGGTGTGGTTGAAATAGTCTTTGATCTTGGGCTTAAGAAAAAACAGGTGGTGGTAAAAGTCACTGGCAAAGTCAGCGTCGTCTTTGACTCTCAGAAAGGAGTCTTTGACGATCTTAACTTTCTGTTCCCAAGTCTTTTTACGCTGCCGTTCCACTTTCCCTCACTTGATCTCGCAGTTAAGCTTTCGATCAAAACGCACGCGCTCCTTATCGGAAGTTTGAAGCAGGAATTTGATGTTCCCTTCGCCTTTGGCCTGATCCTTGGTGTGAACCATGAGCTTAATCTTTCTCACCGGGCACTTCTTCCAGTTACAGAGAGAGAAATCCAAAGGCGATGGTGTGGACCTGTACCAACCGGAATCGACACCCCAGTCTGGCATAAAGTTCGGAAGCTCAAGGATACCAACATAAGGCTGGCCCTTAATCCAGAACTCAGCTTTCACCGACGGCTTCTGGTCCCTCGGAGTAAAAAATCCCCGAAGATCATCGATCACCAAACGAAAGTGACCTGAGCCGAACTCAGCGTCCCGACAGATCATGGTTTTTTGTGAGGCTGAAGCGGTATATGAACTCATCGCCAGAGCGATGGCAAAAATAAATTGTTTCATCATTCAATCCTTTGAAATGATTAACTTCTATTTTTACGAACATGGTTTATTTCGGCAAGAATAAAAAAGGGCCTCAATTTGAGGCCCTTAGTGAATTAGATAAGATTTTCAGGGTTCATGGTCTCAAGGTGATGATTAACTGAGGCCAGGAACTTACGTCCAAATTCGCCGTCGATATGACGGTGATCTTAAGTAT
>JBEIEO010000361.1:0-2067 GCA_040382895.1 Halobacteriovoraceae bacterium | reverse complement strand
GACCCGGGAGTAGTACTCATGATCCATTAGGTTGAGGACTCCTCCATTCAGACTCCATGCCTGAGATAAGAAATACTCACCCAATAAGTCCTGCAAATGATAACTAGGAACCCGATAGTTCGCTGAGTGAGCATCATCGGAAAAATGCTCATGCACATAGGTGTTCAACAAACTCAACCGAGAAACGTCACTCAACTTATAAACGAGGCCTGCCTTCCACAGAGCTGCCGGAGCGTGCGCAGGAGTTTTGCCTGAAAAACTTCCTCGTTTATAACGAGCATTCATCACGTTTAGATTACTGAAAAGCTCAAACTCTCCCAATTGTTTCAACTCAACAAACGCTTCCAAACCTTCGTACTCTGCAGCTGATGCATTAGAAAGAACGTTTCCTGAAGAGGCCAGGATATTTTCTCGTCGAATGAAGTAGATTGAGGATCCCCAGATCAAATCGTCCGTTTTCTGCTGAAATCCAGTTTCAATGGTATAGCTATAAGAAGACTTCAGATCTCCATTGATAGTGTAGTTGGGATTACCTTGAGAAAGAACTTCTTCATAGCCAAGAGGTCGAAAGCCTTGGGAGGCATTAAAAAAGAATTGAGCTGAGTCACTCATATCAAAAGTCGCGCCCACCCCACCGAGCGTAACGTTGTAAGTGTCACTGCGATCAATCTGAAGGGCATTCTGTTTATCGTTATTCTCTGCTTGAAGAGTTATGTTCTCTAATCTCACAGCTGGAACCAACGACCATTTACCTAACTTCCAAAGATTCTCGGCCATCACTGCTTGCGTTCGAGTCGTTCGATAAAGACGTGAAGTCACTGTCCCGTGATTGGAATCCGGAGCATCTCCTCGCTCATTGACTGCAGGAGAATTGGTGTTATAGGAAAGATAGCCAAGTGTCAGGCCGTGAGGGCCATAGTTTCTTTTATACTTGATCTGGCCATTAAAGCTGTAGGCTTGGGTAGTATTGATCGTATTGTTTTGTGAAGTCGGAAATTTACCAAAGCCAGATCCAAGTTGCGTCTTATTGTACTTTCGATAAGCATTGGCCCAAAGCTGAACATCGACCTCAGACTGAGCGGAAAGTTTTTTCTCTGCTCCCACCATCAGCTGCATTCTTCCCAGTCGTAAGCGGTTATAAGGTCTCGTCGCTTTTCGGTTATCATCTCCCCAGGTATTGAAACCGGTAGCTTTATTCAGCGCCATTCCTCCTGGCATCCCGTAATCTGATTCGTGAGCACTGAACGATGATTTGAGAATGAGATTATGGTCTAAGAAATAATGAAACTTGCCTTGGATGTTGTCAGCTACAAAATCAGCGTTTGTGCGCTGAAAGCCATCACCTTGCTTACGATGATACCCCAGGTGATAAGACAATCTGCCAGTTGAGCCGGATAAGGTATTTACTGTAGAAAATAGATTATAAGAGCCACCAGTCACATTCAAGCGACCAGTCAGAGGCATGTCAGGTGAGAGTGCGGGAGTAAGATAGTTTACGGTTCCAAGAGGTGTGGGCCCGTAAAGTAAGGCAGATCCACCGGCGATGACTTCCACACTCTCCATCAGCGGAGATGGTGGAGCATAATAATGCTCAGGACTTCCGTACATATCTAAAGTTACCGGCAAGCCATCCTGGAGAATCAATAGACCTTGAGCTTCTTGAGGAGTTCCCAGTCCTCGGTAATTCATAATCATCCACGGTTCGGTCGTTTGCTCAGGTGTGTGAAGACCTGGAGTTTTGACGAAAACTTGACGGGTAGAATCCACCGGGACTGGCGGCAAAGAATTTAGTTGGGTACGGGAAACTTTTTTGCCTTCATAGATATTGAGATCTGTACTTTTTGAAGATCCACTGACTTCAATCGTAGCTACGGATTCAGATGCCTCACCTACCAATGAAATTGTCGAAAGCAGAAGAAAAAAGAGTTTTAGGTTCATGTCGTAGGCTTTTCCACTCTCCCATTGGGATATTTTGCAAATTTTTCAATTTTCTCTCCGTGAATCATATCATGTCGAGGCCACTTCCATCCGCCAAACTCTGTGCGCTGATAATCCTGAATGGTACGG
>JBEIEO010000360.1:0-2077 GCA_040382895.1 Halobacteriovoraceae bacterium | reverse complement strand
CACCACTCACCGATGGTGCCTCAGCGGTACTCTTGAGTTCTGAAGAATGGGCTCAGGCCAATGGCCTTGAACCACTGGCCTACTTTGTTGATGCAGAAGTTGCTGCCGTAGATTTCGTTCACGGCGCAGGACTTTTGATGGGGCCAACTGTCGCTGTCTCGAAATTGCTAATTCGCAACAACCTTAGTCTGCAGGATTTTGATTACTATGAGATCCATGAGGCTTTTGCAGGACAAGTGCTCTGTACTCTTAAAGCTTGGGAAGATGCTGATTACTGTAAGAATATTCTCGGACGAGATAAGGCCATGGGTTCAATTGATCAAACTCGAATGAACATCAAAGGTGGCTCACTGGCCCTTGGTCACCCTTTTGCAGCAACCGGGGGGCGAATCGTGGCAACTGCCGCTAAAATCCTCAAAGAAAAAGGTAAAGGAAGAATTCTTATCAGTATTTGTACCGCGGGTGGAATGGGTGTTGCGGCCATTATTGAGAGGTAATACATGCACATGATCTACCGCACGTTACTCATCTTTTTAAAAAAGCGTTTTTTGAAGAAAGCGAATATCAAGGATGTCACCGAATACACCATGCGAGTTCTTCCCACGGATCTGGACCTACTCATGCATGTTAATAATGGTATTTATTTTTCGCTGATGGATTTCGGTCGCTGGGATATGGTCTTTCGTAATGGCATTTTCGATATATGTAAAACGAAAGGCTGGTACGCAGTGGTTGCCGGCGAAACCATCAAATTTCGCAAATCGCTGAAGCTATGGGATAAATTTACATTGCAGACACTTACCATCGGACACGATGATAAGTACTTTTTTATACAACAAAAATTCATCTGTCGAGGGGAGCTTTATGCTACCGGACTGGTACGGGTGCGCTTTCTTTCCCGTAAAGGTGGATCTGTTTCGACTGAGGAGATTCTCCGAGAGCTTAATACAGACATGAGTAATAACCGTGGCTCTGAACTCTCTAACGAGTGGTTCGCTCTTGAATCAAAGTTCTTTGCCTAATCAAAGAGCCTTTCTGGGATCAGCGGAAATGCTGGCGGGCGGTTTTGAATGTATTGAGGTGTGCCTGGACCGTTAGTTCGATAGGCTTGGCGTATCCACCACCAATCGCCATGGCCACAGGCTTCTCTTTGGCAAATTCAAAGACCATCTGATCCCTTTTCATGAGGCCTTCAAAGCTCATATGAAATGTTCCCAGAGAATCTTCTTTTAGATTATCGACACCCGCCTGATAGAGCAAAATATCGTAGTCAAAATGAATCGAACCGAGTGCCGCCTCCAGAGCTTTGAGATAATCTTCATCATTAGTATCCTCTGGGAGGGCCACATCCAGATGTGATTTTACTTTTCGAAAGGGATAATTCTTCTCTCCATGAAGACTCAGGATAAAGACATCGTCTCGCTGTCCCAGGATAGAAGAGTTTCCATTGCCCTGATGAACATCCAGATCGATGATTAAAACTTTTTTTGCTTTTCCCGAATGTAATATTTTGAGTGCTGCGACTGCAAAATCATTAAACACGCAGTAGCCTTCACCACGATCGGCATGGGCATGATGAGTTCCACCGGCCAGCAGGGAACTGAAGCCTTGCTCCAGTGCAGCCTCAGTAACTTGAATGAAGCCACCCACTGCCGCTAAAGAGCGCTCCAGCAATTTATCAGACCATGTCAGTCCAATGGGGCGCAGTTCTTTCTCGGAAAGCGTGCCTCTCAGTAGCCCCTCGACGTAGGAGATGTCATGGGCCAGTAACAGTTCTTCTTTGGATGCTAGGGGGGCGGGGAGGAGTTGTTGATCTTGCATGACCCCTTCCCGTAGGAGTGCTTCATGCAGGAGGCGGTATTTCTCCATAGTAAAACTATGACCTTCCGTTATAGGTACCTGAATGTGATCGGTAAAAAAGAATTTGAACTTTTCCCACTTCATGTAGGCCAGTATACAATAAATTTATGAATTGTCCCTGGAGTAACCTTGCAAGAGGTTCGACAAAATTTTGCGAAGCCACGTTGTGTGGATGGATTGAGTCCCCGGCCATTGCCTGGGCCGCAGTTGCTTACGT
>JBEIEO010000359.1:0-2131 GCA_040382895.1 Halobacteriovoraceae bacterium | reverse complement strand
CCTGCATCATCACTTTCGCGCTGTATGAAGGGATCTACTTTTATTCATTCCCGGGCTTTGAGTTCCTGGAATTTGTCTTCGCCACTATCTGCCTGGCCTTCTTGGGGGGCTTCTTAGTTTTAAGCAATAACAGATTGATCAAGTTCCTGGGTGTTAGCTATTTCTTCGTCACTATCGGCCTCTATCTCTTCTATTCGGGTCACCATTTGATCTTCGGTACACCACCGACTTCGAACGTCTATGTGTCACTATTCGAAACCAATTCAAGCGAAACACTGGAATTTCTGGAGTCCTACACGAACTTCGGCCTATTCATTAAATTACTTTTACCGGTGATTCTCTCGATCCCATTATATGTCTTCCTGCGCCTGGCCCATCCAAAAATTCATAAAAAGTACCTAGGGTTCTCTATCTTTTTCAGTCTGGCCGCCTTAGCCTCTATCTCAAATCTCAAGTACAAATCTCCTTATCGGTTCGTGAATCAATACCTGATCTATCAAAAAGAGCGGGCCACTTTCCGCAATACATTTTCTGCTCAGCCACCGGCCGATCTGACTGTCACCCAAAACAATGGACTCAAAGACGATACCGTAATCTTGGTGATCGGAGAGTCGACCTCAAGAAACCGCATGTCTCTCTATGGTTATCACCGCCATACTTCACCAGAGCTAGAGAAATTAAAGGATGATCTCTTCATTCATAAGAATATCATCAGCGCCAACTCCCACACGGTTCCGTCTCTGGAGAAGGCCCTGACGTTTTTGAACTCAGATAACGAAGGTAAGATCACCAAAAACGCCAACATCATTCAGCTCGCCCGTCTGGCCGGATATAAGTCCATTTGGATGTCCAATCAGCCACCACTTGGGAAGGATGAGACCCCGCTGAACATCATGGCCAATAATGCTGACCAGACTTTCTGGATCAGCGATTCTCCATCATTTCGCTACAACAATAACGTGGATGGGAATTTGCTTCCTGTCCTGGAAAAAGTTCTAGAAAAGCCTGGGAAAAAGTTCGTCGTTCTTCATCTCATGGGTTCACACACAACGTATAAGCATCGCTATCTTCAGAGTTACAAAAAGTTTAAGGAACCATTTAAGCATAAAATCAAGCTCTCAGAGGAGCAGTGGAGGGATTACAACAACTACGATAATTCCATTCTTTATAATGACTTTGTAGTTAGCTCAATCATTAAGCAGGCCAAAGCCATTCCCAATGCCACGGTGGTTTACTTCTCCGATCACGGCGAAGAAGTCTACGATAATCGCTACGTCAAAGGTCACACTGAGGCCCTGAAATCGAATCTGATGTTTGAGGTTCCCTATATCACTTACACCAATCAGACGACTCTGGCGCAAAAGCTAAAGTCTCATATCAAGGATCGGGAAAGTGCTCTTTGGTCCATAGAAGATTTTATCCACACCCTGCATGATCTTTTCGGTATCGAGACCACCTACTACGAAGCTAAACGCAGTCTCCTCTCAGATAAATATGAAGCGATTCCCCGTATGGCCGCTGGGGAGTATTATGAACCTGGCGGACCGGAAATGGACTGCGCTGCTAAGACCATGTTCACCCCCGAGGATAAAATCTGGGTTCACCGGGTGAATACCAAAGAACGTTTAGAGATCCTTTTAGAGGATTTTTCAGGTTTTGAAATTGATGTCATGTGGAATCCGCTGGGTAAATTCTTCGATGTCTACCACCCGCCGGTAGAGTCTATTAATCTCAATCTCGCGACGATGCTTGAGGTTGATAAATCTGGAAAAAAATATTTCTGGCTGGATCTGAAGAATCTCTCCGCTGACACCGTAGGAGATGTTTTAGCAGAATTAATCAAACTGGATGCAAAATATAAATTGAAGAACCGAATCCTGGTAGAAAGTGATCAGGCACCTCAGCTCGAAGCGATTTCGAAAGCTGGCTTTTTTACTAGCTATTACCTCCCAAAATACAACGCGAACTCCAGCTGGAGAACTTACGTTGCCGAGGTCTCACCAAAAATTCAATCTTATCACTCCGCCATCTCGCAATCTGGCTCCATGATCGAGTTCATGGACGCCAAGTTCAGTGGCTGCGATAAGCTCCTGTGGATTCTGAAAGACAATCGCGAGAATCGCAACAAAAT
>JBEIEO010000358.1:0-2138 GCA_040382895.1 Halobacteriovoraceae bacterium | reverse complement strand
TCTAGTGTATTCAACATTGAGCGGAGACACCCTGTGACTTTAGAACAGTTATTAAAAGAGCGCGTCCTTATTTTAGATGGTGCCATGGGTACTATGATCCAGAAATACCAACTCCAGGAAGATGACTATCGCGGCACACGTTTCAAAGACTGGAAGTCACCTCTAAAAGGTAACAATGATCTTTTAGTTCTCTCAAATCCAAAAGTGATCGAAGAGATTCATAACAAGTATCTTGAGTCTGGTGCAGATATCATCGAGACCAATACTTTTAGCTGTACTCGTATCTCCATGGCCGATTACCACATGGAAGATCTGGTGCCAGAGCTCAATCTGGAAGCAGCTAAGATTGCTAAAAAATGTGCGGTTGAATATACCAAAAAAAATCCGTCTAAGCCTCGCTTCGTGGCCGGCTCCATTGGACCAACGACGAAAACAGCTTCCCTCTCACCAGACGTTAACAATCCCGGCTTCCGAGCGGTGGACTTTGATCAATTGGTTGCTAACTACTACGAGCAAGTAAAATACCTAGTGGAAGGTGGCGTTGATATTCTGTTAGTGGAAACGGTATTCGACACTCTTAACTGTAAAGCTGCTCTTTTTGCGATCAGTGACTACTTTGAAAAAGAAAATAAGCCAAAACTTCCGGTGATGGTTTCAGGAACAATTACTGATGCTTCAGGAAGAACTCTTTCCGGTCAGACGATTGAAGCCTTCTTGTACTCTGTTTCTCATTACCCACTGCTTTCTATTGGTATCAACTGTGCTCTGGGTGCTGAGTTGATGCGCCCATATATTGAAATTCTATCAAAAGAATCTCCATTCCATATTTCTGTTTATCCCAATGCTGGTCTTCCGAATGAATTCGGTCAGTATGATGAAACGCCCTCTCACATGGCGGGAACTTTAAAAGAATGGTTTAACAATAAATGGGTGAACATTGTGGGTGGTTGTTGTGGAACAACTCACGAGCATATCAAGGCCATCGCCGATACCGCTGCCCTCGCCGCACCTCGACCACTGCCGGCAAAAGAACATATCCCTAAGTGGTCCGGATTAGAGCCTCTGAAAATCTTTCCCGGATCAAATTTCATCAACATTGGTGAGAGGACAAATCTAACGGGATCCATTGCGTTTAAAAAACTTATCATAGATAAAAATTACGAAGAAGCTCTTCGCGTAGCCCGTGAGCAAGTGGAGAACGGTGCTCAGATCATCGATATCAACATGGATGAGGCCATGATTGATTCAGAAGCCGCGATGGTCACATTTGTGAACCTGGTCGCCTCAGAGCCGGATATCTCAAAAGTTCCTTTGATGATCGACTCTTCTAAGTGGACTGTGATTGAAGCGGGTTTAAAGCGCATCCAAGGTAAAGCCATTGTGAATTCACTTTCTCTGAAAGAAGGTGAAGCGAAATTTATTGAGCAAGCTAAGCTCGTGAAAAAATATGGTGCCGCAGTGGTAGTCATGGCCTTTGATGAGAAAGGCCAAGCCGACAATGTCCCTCGCCGAATCGAAATCTGCACTCGGGCCTATAAGATTCTTACTGAGAAAGTTGAATTCAATCCAGAAGATATTATTTTTGATCCGAACATCCTGACCGTGGCAACCGGCATGGAAGAACACAATAACTATGCGGTGGACTTCATCGAAGCCACCAAATGGATTAAAGCTAATTTACCATACGCTAAAGTGAGCGGTGGTATCTCAAACCTTTCATTTTCTTTCCGTGGAAATAACATCGTCCGCGAGGCGATGCACTCCGCTTTCCTTTACCACGCCATCAAAGCTGGTCTGGATATGGGGATCGTCAATGCCGGTGCCCTGCCGGTTTACACCGATATCCCGGCAGAACTGCTGGAGCACGTGGAAGATGTGATCTTCAATCGTCGCTTTGATGCTACCGAGCGCTTGATTGAACTGGCAGGTAAAGTCAAAGGTTCAGGCAAGGCAGAGAAAAAAGATGATGAGTGGAGAAGCCTTCCGGTTGAAAAACGCCTGGAATACGCTCTGATCAAAGGGATCGTTGATCATATCGAATTGGACACGGAAGAAGTTCGTAAGAAAGTTTCCCGACCTTTGGATGTAATTGAAGGCCCACTCATGAACGGCATGAACGTGGTGGGTGATCTTTTCGG
>JBEIEO010000357.1:0-2159 GCA_040382895.1 Halobacteriovoraceae bacterium | reverse complement strand
GCCTTCGTTAGATTCAAATCCATCCATCTCAACGAGTAATTGGTTAAGAGTTTGCTCACGCTCATCATGACCTCCGCCCATTCCGGCACCACGATGGCGACCGACGGCATCGATTTCATCGATGAAGATGATACATGGAGCATGTTTCTTACCTTGCTCGAAAAGATCGCGTACGCGAGATGCACCCACACCAACGAACATTTCCACAAAGTCAGAACCTGAGATAGAGAAAAACGGAACTCCGGCTTCACCTGCTACAGCTCGCGCTAGTAAGGTCTTACCAGTTCCCGGAGGACCAACCAGTAAACAGCCCTTCGGAATCTTACCACCCAGTGTGGTATATTTTTTTGGATCTTTTAAGAAGTCGACAATTTCAACCAGTTCTTCTTTGGCCTCTTCAACACCGGCCACATCAACGAAAGTAATACGCTTGTCATTCTCTGTCAGCATCTTGGCCTTGGATTTACCAAAGCTCATGGCCTTGCCACCGCCGGCCTGAAGTTGACGAAGGAAGATAAAGAAAAAAGCAAAGAGCAGTATCATCGGCAACCAGTTAATTAACAGCGTCGATAAAAAGCCTGGCTTCTCATCTTTTTTGTAATTAGGAATGATTCCCGCCCCTTTCAGAATGCGGAAAGTTTCATCACCAGTGTTACCTGTCAGTTCAAAGTATGAACCATTGTCATAACCATCTTTGAAGCGACCTTGAATGGTGTTGTCACCCTGGAATGTCACTTCTTTTACGTTGCCTGATTCAACCGCGGTAATGAAAGTGGAGAAATTAATATTTTTGGCCTGGACATTTTTGGTTTCCAAAACTTTCATCACGAAAACCATGATCAGTATGACCACAATCCAAAGCATGAGTGTCTTTTGTTGTTTACGCATAAGGTACCTTTTCGAGCGTGTGATTGAACAAATTTTAGGAGTCACTAAGAGAGACTTTTAGAATTATACGGGAGGGAATTATTCTTGGGAAGAAAAGAGATTAGACAAAGTCCACAGAGGCAAGAGCCTGAGCTTTTCAGGCAACTTCTGTTTCTTTCTTTTCCAAGTTTCTAGACACTTCAGACATGTGACAAAACAAAATCCGCGATCTCTGATGACTTTGGATACCTCAGGAAACAGCGAATCATAGACGGAGGCGTTGAGGGTTTTGCAAACGCTCCCTCGCTCCAGCAGTAAAACCAGTCCAGGCATGTTCAACAGGGCATCGGAACTCTTGGTGAGATTCTGCCAGGAACGCTCCAGATCCTTCCAGGAATATTCTGGTAGGGTCGCCAGCTCATCATCTGAAATGCCTTTCAGCACCCGGGCCACAGATTTATCATGATTTTTAAACTTCTGCTGATAGATCATCAGCAAACGATGGGTATAATAAATTTCGGTGCCACCACTGAAGTGAAACGGGCCTTTCTTTCCATTATCTATCGCTTTAAGCATGCGCAAAATCTGAGCACTCAACTCTCCCCGATCTGAGTGAGAAAGAGACTGAAGGAGCTCCTGAATCTGAAACTGTGAAAAGCTGGGTCCATTGATGATGGCCCCCTGCTCATAAATATGAATCTGACTTCCCTCCACCCGATTAGTTATGTTGAGATGCAGAATACTTGCCATATAGTTCGCGTGATTCACGTAGTGCTTTAAATACTGCGGATAGCGCTTTTGAATGAGTGGTAAAATCTCCCCGCGTAGGAAGTTGCGGTCATAACGGGTGTCCGAATTTGTGGGATCTTCCCGATAAGTGATCTGTTCTTGTCGAGCGAGAGTTTTGAGTTGATTTTTTGAAACGCATAAAAATGGCCGGATGATTCTGCCATTTCTCACCGGAATTCCCAGTGACGATTTGGGCTGACTGGAGCGATACCTCTGCATGATACTCCATTCATAAGAATCATCCAGATGGTGCCCTAGCCACAACAGTTCTTTAGGCTTGAGATTATTTCTTAAAAGAGTGTGGCGAATTTTGCGGGCCTTATTTTCAAAGTCACCCATCGTGGCATTGAGCCCTTCAGCGTGTAGAACCTCAAAGGGAATTTTGCGTTTCTCGCAAAACTCATTAATGAACAAGGCATCGAAGTCCTGACCCGGGCGAGTGTGATGATGAACAAAGATGGCCCGGATCGGTCCAATTTTTCCCTGCTTAAAGAGATGGTGAG
>JBEIEO010000356.1:0-2210 GCA_040382895.1 Halobacteriovoraceae bacterium | reverse complement strand
GGTAATGATGCCAGAGCGAAGGGAACCTTCGAAGATGATATCCTTGCCCATATGGAAGTGACTCTCTATCCAGATTGGCCGAACCTTGTTAAAGAATTGCGTAAAGACATTCTTCTTTTAAAAGTTGATTTTGAAAATTTTCAAAAGCGTGTCGGCTTTAAGAAACAAGTCCGTTTCATCCAGGAAGTCATTGTACTGCTTCTCATACTCAGCATGATTGTGTTCGCCCTGAAAAATTCTAACAAGTGGTACGAAGACTACCTGATCAACAAGATTACTCTTTTTGAACCGAATTTTTTTTGGCTCGATAAATCTCTCACTTATCAGGAACAAGATCTCCTGGCCCAGCAAAATATCAATCTTTCCAATAAAGAACTTGATGAGCTTGAAAAAATTGAAGCTCAGCAGGTATTTTCGGATGAAAAACTTGGATCTCGTTATGACCCTGAGTCAGATGTGGTGGTGCTGGATTCTGTAGAGGATGTGCCTAAGAGTTTTGGTGAAGCTGAAACCGAGCAATCCGAATACGAAGAAAACAGGAAGGGTGGTTATCGTGATAGTGCCGCCACCGCCGGCAATAAGAAAGCTTACCGAATCATGATGGCTTCAGTAGAGCCGACTGTGATTAAGAGCAAAATACTTCCTCTGTTGGATGAGTATGGTGTAGCCCAGGTAGACAACGTTAAACCCGGCACTCAGATTCCCGGAGGTCTATATTTCAACCTCCACGTCCCAACAAAGAATTTGAAAGATTTCATGTCAAAGGTAACCCAGATAAACGAAGCCACTATTTTTGAGAGTCGCTCTCAAGGTGGTGATGTGGCAGGAAAGAATAAAGTTTTTATCTGGGTGAAATCAATTTAGTTTGTTCCACCTGAACCTGCACCGCCAGTTGTATTGTCGTCCGGTAATTTCCCTAAAATCGCATCGATAAGACCTACATCAATAATGGATGTATCCTTCATCTTACTGGTATCTTCTTTCTCTGCCATATCCTGAAGTCCCTGGAAAAATGTCGTGTTGTACTTACTATTCGATTTTAGACCTTTTCCTTCTTTTAACCAGGCGTTCACGTTACGACCGATGACTTTGTCATTTTTATCCCGGAGTTCAAGGTGGGAAGTAATGATGTTATTAAAGAGCACCACCTGAGCAAGTCTCGCGCGTTCTTCTTTTGATTCTTTAGCAATTCCTTCGGAGGCTGTCTTTTTGTCTGCATCAGAAGCCGTGTCTGAAATCTGACGACTACCAACTTTGCTTTTGAGAGCTTCGATTGTTGCTACTTTTTTCGCATTAAAATTATTCTGTATAGCAAGCTCGATTTCTTGTTGTGTCGGCTCTGTACCCTTATCAAATTTTTCGAACAGCTCAAAATAGCCATTCTCCTTCAGGTAATCTTTTAGCTTCTGTTTGTCTTTTCGTAATTCCTCAATCCTTGCCAGTTCAATTTCTCGTTTCAGATTGGATTCCATTTCCACCTTATGCAAGGCCTTCTGATAATCCTCTTCTTTCCCCAGACTATCATCGCATCCGCTTTTACTTCCATCCTGAGCACATTCATCCATTTTCTTTATGTAGCTGCTGTCCTGCTCTGCCAGTAAATCCGTTGAGGCCATCGATGAGATTTCATCCATCGACTCTTCGCCTTTGTCATGGCCTCTTTTATAAAGCTTAAGGGGGTCTTTCAGGGTAAGTGAGATTGCCTTTTTTTGATCTTCAGCACTCATATTTCGAAGCGAATCCAGAAGCAGTTTTGATTTGGCCATAGCACTTCGAACCGACTGTAACCGACTCATAGTCAGACAGGCGTTCGCTCCTCTTGCCATTTTAGCTCCTGGTGTACCAGCTTTGACTCCAGTAGTGATTGATTCATCTTGATTTTTTTGTGACTGGTCCTTTTTAAAGTCATCACAGAGAATTTTGATGGCTGACTGACAAACCTTGAAAACTTCCTCCATCAAGTTGGCGTCGACGTTGGACTTTGTAATACCTTGGACCATTTGGTTGAAGACTTCTTCTGACTTTTCCATGTCGACAGGTTGCCCACCAGTTGCGGGAAGCACGTCAAACTTCGGATCACCATCATCAGTCAATAATGAAGCGTTGCCTTTAATGTTCGCATAATCCGCCCAGTGTTCCTGGAAATTAGTCTTGGATTTGTTTGGACTATTGTATCGTAAATTTTCAAAGCAAAATCGCGAAACTTCATG
>JBEIEO010000355.1:0-2226 GCA_040382895.1 Halobacteriovoraceae bacterium | reverse complement strand
CGTTGCCTGCCAACGGTTTTGCTCCGGATACTTACTTTCCTTCATCACTTTTATAAGCACAGGAACAGCTTTCTGACGGTGTCTCAAAGAATGGCGTTTCAGCATAGCCGCAAGCCCAGGAGTTCGAGCGTCCATAGAAAACATGTTCTCAAGACGCTCTAGGGAAACAACGTCTTCTTTAACCAGTTTGGTGTTTTGTCCGTTAGGAGATTTTAGCAGCTGAATCGATTTTTCATTGGCCGCCTCGGCTTGAGAAAGAAGGCCAAAGAGACAAACAATCAGTGCTAATTTCATTCTTACCCCAACATTTTTTCAAATTCAGATAATAGATCTTCAGGTGTTTTTTCAGACTTCGATTTTGCAGGATCAGCTTCTGCTTCCGGAGCTGCAGTCAAAGATTCTTCCTCTGACGATGCTTCCGCTACCGGCTCCTCACTCATGAAAGCTGCTGCAGCTGCATCAAAATCATCCGCAGGAGTTTCTGTTGGTGAATTAAGGAAGTCATCCAGAGCTTTATTGTCGCCAGTAGGTGCTTCTGAACTAACGCTAAGCTCTTCGAATAAATCACTCACCTCTGCAGCAGCTGCTTTAGGAGCTGATACTTCTGGTTCAGGTGCAAGTGTTGGAGTGAATGGCTGACCACCCTGAGCTGCGAGGGAGCGTTTAAGCTGCTCGTTTTCCTGCTGGAGACGTTTTAGATTGGCCAGATCATCGGCGATAATTTCGAATTCTTTTAAACGGTCACGAAGATCATCGCGCTCTTTTGAAACCATACTTAGTTCGGTTTTAAGTGCGCCATCTCCGCTACCACCTTCTCTATTCTGAGCTAATAGAGCCTCAAGTTCTTTGATTTTAGCTTGAGCGCCAGTAAGACTTGAATTGGATTGAGTAAGTTTTGTTTCCAGCTCGCTGCGGGAAGTTTGTGCCGAAGAAAGCTGAGCTTCCAAAGCAGCAATCTGAGCTTTTTTCTGATTGAGCTCTTCCATCAGTGCTGTAGACGGAGCACCACTGATAGCTAGTCCTTCGCCACCCATGAGATTTTGCAAAGGAAGAACTGAAGGAACTCCACCTACATCTAATCCACCGCCACGAAATAGTTGTGACTTCAGACTGGTTGAATTCATGATGATGGAATCGAGATAACTCTTTACGACATCCGCAGGGATAGCGTGTTTGAGATTATTGTATTTTTTGCGATTGGAATGCCACAACCATAAAAAGATTGTTGTGACGATGCAGAGAAATCCCATCTGAACAACGATGATGTCATCTGCGTGAGTCGCGATTTGATTTACTATTGGGTCAAGCCATTCGAACACAACCCCTCCGTGGATATGAGTTCAGGAACGCACTTTCTGTGCAATGCTTTTATTATCTAACCCATAGGAATTCTTGTCAAAATAAACCGGTCAGCCCTTGAGAATGGACATTAGTTCCCTATAGAGATTGGGATGGGCGGTGAGTACCGAGGCTCCAAAGGGATGATAAGCTTCCCCTTTTATATTTGATATTTTTACTCCAGCTTCCTGACATATCAATCCGGCCGCTCCCATATCCCAAGGCTGCAGTTTGTATTCCCAGTATGCATCCAGCATCCCGGCGGCGACATAACTCATTTCCAGTGCGGCACTACCCAGGCGGCGCATGGCCCGCACTTCGGGAAATCTTTTGAGCAGATCCTTCTCAACTCTTTTACTGGTGAGATTAGCTGACAAAAGTGCTTCATGAAAAGGTTTGCGTCCCTTATCTGCTTTGAGGCGAATCCGAACTTCTTTATCTCCGATCAGGCGCACCAGGTAGGCTCCTTTACCTTTGACGGCATAAAAGAGCTCGCAATTAACCGGATTATAGACCACGCCCACTTGAGTTTCGTTGCCTTTGTTCAAAGCTAGACTCACGCAAAAGAATGGAACTTTATTGTAAAAGTTGTTGGTACCATCAAGTGGATCAATCAGCCATAGGTACTGATCGGCTTTTGCCCCTTCCATTTTCAATTCGCGGGCAAAGGCGTCTTCTTCCGAGAGAATCCCATGATCCGGATAGTGTTCACGGATTTTTTTGATTATAAATGATTCAGATAAGAGATCAGCTTCAGTGGCAAGGCCATGCTTGCCCTTATCTAAGACCTTGAGAGGTTTTGAATAAGACTTCACCAGATGATCATTGAGAATGTCACCACATTCAAAAGCCCATTTGATCATCTGATCCAGGACTTCTTTATTATTG
>JBEIEO010000354.1:0-2305 GCA_040382895.1 Halobacteriovoraceae bacterium | reverse complement strand
CTTTTTCGTCCAATTTACGACTCTTCTGAGGGACCCTTCTAACAAAGGTAGGATGCCCCAATCTGAAACCAAATCTTGTAAAACTGTTAGGCAATACACCGACCATCACGCCGTAAGCTATGCGAAGCATTTTTCCAAGACCCAGGAGAAACAACTTAAGCTCATGGGAAGCTATCTCTTCGTTTTGAAAAGTCAGATGGCCCGTATGATTGCAGGAATTAATTATGAAAGCTATAAGAACCCTCAAAGCAGAACAGTTAAGTATTACCAGAACTACCTTGGCGAGCTGATGTTTCAAAGTGCATACATCGCGGACCTCTACTATCAGCTGAAAAAATATGACATCGATACGGCATGCAAAGCCTTCGCTTTCAAAGAAGTACAGATCGACCGGGACGATCTTATTAAACGCCTGGAATTGGCGCAATTTCATGGGGAAAAAGAAGGCTTAATTTCTCAGGTGTCCCAGGGTATAGCCTCTGCGATGGTCGAGAATGTTCTCCAGGATGTGGTCATGGGTACTGGCCGGGTCATTCGAAATATGATCATTCAACGGGCCATCAGCGGTGGAATTAAAGCTTTAAAAAATTCAGTCTCCACTTCCATGATCCGCGGAGTTGTTATTGGTGCGGCAATGGTTGTTGTGATTGGTTTTGTCATCGACCAACTTAAAAGCGGAACGATACCACCCGAAACGACCTGGATGGAAATAGCAGGCAAAAATCCAGAGCTGCTATTAAATCCGGAGTGGATGCGACAAGCCGGCGTTCAAACTCAGATGCCCTGGAATGTCCAAATCGCGGCCCATCGTAACAAGCCTGAGAGAATGGAATCACTCAAATATACCCTCCTGAAACGCACTAAGCAGATGTTCATTGCACGGGTTCTCGAACTTTCTAAAAAAGAAGCGGCTGAAGATAAAGCAGAATGGGAAAAAAAATTTCCAACTGCCTATGCTGAAAGCACCGGCGTCCATCATTCAGTGATTCCTGAAAATGACTTTCCTGAATGGGCTAAAAAGCCCGATAAATAAAAAAAGCCCCTGAAGAGGGGCTTTTAAGTTTTAGATCTTTTCTGTCTCAGCAAAGAAGTTAAGCGGCTGTCTCACATCCACAACCCCTCCTCCTTTTGGTTTCGGGAATTCGATCATGCCAAGGACCTGCCCCATACAACCCAAGCCTTTTCGTGAGAAGCGGGCGTCTTTGGCGCGGATATCATGTTTCGCAACTCTTCCTTCCGCAGAGATCGTAAAGTTAAGGTCAATAATCCCTTTGATCTTGTCTGAATTGGCGATCAACTCCTGCTGATAACAATGGCGGAACTGTGGGATATATTCGCGAAGAATTTTTCTTAAGAGCTCTGGATCCATCGAACCAAGCACCACGGTTTTAGGTTCCAGATAAGAGCTGTCAAACCCAGACTTTGAAGCCAGGCCTCGTGACCCATATGATCCTGAGCCTGAACCTTTTTTATCTGATCCGTTAAACTTAGAAACTCCGATATCAGCTCCGGCAACCAATTGACCATCATCGGCCGAACCGGTGTTAAAGGATTTATCGGAAACCGCAGATTTAGAGGCTGAACCGTTGGTATTAATCTTGGGAGCATCACCAACTAGTGAGTTCATAGCAACCGAAGACTTAAATTCGTAAGCTTTAACCGGTGTGGTCTGCACTTGTGCAGCGGCGGCAGCTTGCGGTGAAGCGGCCTTCGCCACCACTTTCTGCTGTTGTGAAGCAGCGGCGAACTCCACCTTGTTAGGATTTTGTTGATTCTCTTTATGACCGGTGTTTTCCGTTTTAGAAGTCAGCTCTTCGGCCTTCACCTCAGACTTCTCCTGGGACTCGGTCGGTTTTTTGATCTGTTCCGGAAGTTTATAGACCACAGCCACTTCGGTGGTCTGCTCATCTTTTGAAGGCAGGGTCACAAACAAGAGAAGTAGCATCGGCAGGAACATTCCCACGAAGACTTTACCGGCCTGCTTGTAGAATTGGCGGTCACGATAGAAAAGAGGGATGCCTCTCCACTTCACAGCTTTTTCAACAAAACGCAGAGATATCTGCTCAGCACCATGAGTCAGGAAAAGGGCATCTGACATGCTGACTTTGTCCCATGGTACTGAGGGAGTAATCGAATCCTGAGCAAAGAATCGCAGGGCGCCCCCTGAGATGGTGAAGATCTTCGTTTTAGTGACAGTATGGAAAAGAATATCAAAGGCAGACTTTTTAACAGGAGAAAGTGAGTACTCACCATCTTTGAGTTCCAGGTATGAGATATCCATCATCATACCGTTCATGTAACTGAT
>JBEIEO010000353.1:0-2308 GCA_040382895.1 Halobacteriovoraceae bacterium | reverse complement strand
CCGCAGCTTAATTGCTGCTCTTCTCCTTACGCCTGTCTTGGTCAAGGCTGAACCTTATACATTAGTTGTTGTAACTCAAGCCGAAGGTTAGATTAGTTTTCTGGATTTCACTCCCCCTCATCATCGCCTTAAAACCATCAAAGCTAAGCATACGTTTTTAACGGAAGGCTCTTATCTCACTCAGGATGATTCTTTTCTGACGGTCAGAATGTTTGATGAATCCAGCTGGTTAAGGCTCTCACCTCGCTCCAAGCTTGCTCCGGAATTCAATCCTAAAAATAAAACTCTTATCATTCACCTCTTCACGGGATCGGTAAAAGTCCTTTTCTCCTCTACCTTAAGCCAGGAAAAGATAACTAAGATTGTGGTCAAAAGCGCGGACGGTTCGTTTGAATCTTCTGAAGGAAAGTTTACCGTCGTGAGGAACAACATCGCTGACACGTCCAGGGTATATGTGGAGAAAGGCACAGTGGTCAGTTCGTTTAATTCAGACTCAAGCCAGGACCTGGAGATCGTTCACGCTCAGGAGACCACTACCATCACCGATCGCCAAAGTGAGGTTCCGTCGCCGAGAAAGATGACAGAGAAAGAACTTAGGTTCCTTCATCCATCGAAATATCTTCGCAGCAAGGATTCAAAGATCTGAGGATGAAATCTGTCATGAAGTTTTGACGGAGAGAAAATTCCTACTCCACTGTGAACTTACCTTCAAAAGGGCAATAATCACAGTGGATTGTCATGAATCAATTACTGGTTGGATAAATTCCATAGTACAGAGTCAAACGTTTAGCGCTCGGTTTTCACTGGCCGCCAGGCAGGCTTCTTTAAACCCTTCCGCATAAGTAGGGTGGGCATGAGAAGTGCGTCCCACGTCTTCAGCCGAGGCACGATATTCCATGGCCAATACTGCTTCCGCGATAAGATCAGCACAACGTGGGCCAATCATATGAACTCCAAGAATTTCATCAGTGTTTTTATCGGCCAAAACTTTCACAAATCCGGCACTTTCGTTAGATGCTTTCGCACGCCCAGATGCAATGAATGGGAACTTACCCGTTTTGTAAGCAACGCCTTTGGTTTTTAACTCTTGTTCGGTAGCACCGACTCCTGCCACTTCCGGCCAAGTATAAACCACACCAGGAATCAGGTTGTAATTAATGTGAGGTTTCTGACCAGCGATCAGTTCGGCTACATAAACACCTTCTTCCTCAGCTTTGTGAGCAAGCATGGCACCTTTGACCACGTCGCCGATAGCATAGATATGAGGAACGGCCGTCTGTAAATGATCAGTGGTTGGAATTCGACCGCGTTCATCGACTTTAAGACCAGCATTCTCAAGACTTAGGTTATCTGTGTAGGGACGGCGACCAACGGCCATCAGAACGTAATCACCTTTAAGTTCAACAATAGATTCATCGGCCTTGTTCTTTGCCTTCACGGTCACTTCATTTCCATTGCGGGAAACTTCTGTCACACCGTGACCCATAAAGAAGTCCATACCTTCTTTTTTAAGAATCTTTTGTAGCTCTTTACCCAGATCCTGATCCATTGCTGCGATCACTGAATCAGCGAACTCAACCACAGATACCTTGGCACCCAGGCGCTTGAAAACTGACCCTAGCTCAAGTCCAATCACTCCCCCACCAATGACGATGAGATGCTTAGGGACTTCCTGAAGTTTAAGAGCTTCAGTTGAGGTAATAATTCGTTCTTTATCAATTTTGATATTCGGAAGATTTGAAGGTTTAGACCCGGTTGCGATAATAATATTCTTACCCTGAATTTCCTGGGACCCCTTCTCGCCTTTAATCACGATGGTGTTTTTATCTTTGAAAGAACCATGTCCTTCAAACACCGTGATCTTATTCTTCTTCATAAGGAAGGCCACACCTTGTGCCAGTTCCGCCACAACCTTCGCTACCCGATCACCCATCTTCTTTACATTGAGTTTAATGTCTTTGACTTCAATACCGTGAACTTCATGAGAGTGAACGGTTTCAAAATAGCGTTCAGAGGAATCAAGCCATGCTTTTGATGGAATACAACCAACGTTACCGCAAGTTCCACCGAGGGTTTTATAGCGTTCAATGATCGCTACCTTCATCTTCAATTGAGACGCGCGAATGGCAGCAATGTATCCGCCGGGACCTGAGCCAATGACAACTAAATCAAACTGTTCCATAAGTACCTCTTAGAGATCCAGTAACATTCTGGATGGATCTTCCAGCTGGTCCTTCACTGATTTAAGGAAAGAAACAGATTCACGACCATCAATAATACGGTGATCGTAAGAAAGGGCCACATACAT
>JBEIEO010000352.1:0-2316 GCA_040382895.1 Halobacteriovoraceae bacterium | reverse complement strand
GTCTTTGATCCACTGAGCGATCTGTTTAAAATTGGTATGATTCACAAAACTATGGTTAATCACTGTCACATCCCCCAGAGTCTCGGCCGCTTTAAGCGCATGAGAAACTAAAGATCCAGAAACCACGATAGCGGCTTTTTTACCATCGATAAGTTTTTGTGGCTGATGGAGCTCATAGGTTAGTCCCTCTTTTACTTCCAGAGCAAAGTTCTCACGACCCACGAAGAAGATATAAGACTCTCCATCCTTACCCGCCTCGCGCTCCTGAGCAGTCTTTTTAACAGCAGCGTAGATATATTCTTCAGCTTCTTTGGCCGAAGCCACGTTCACAATGTTCAAGTGAGGAATTGAAGCAAGAGCACTCATATAAGTCAGGGACTGATGGCTTGCTCCATCGGCAGCGTCCTGAAAACCTGTGTGGGAGAAAATTGCGATCACCGGGGCTTGAGATAAAGAGGCCATGATGAGGGGAAGATTTCCTTTGGTCACACCGAAAGCCGCGAAGGTATCCACGACTGGAATGAAACCCAGTTTACTCATACCAATGGCAGTTGATACCATGTTGGATTCGGCCACACCGACATCGAGGTAGCGATCCGGGAATTCCGTATGGAACCCCTTCACACCGGTTGAGCCCTGGAGATCTGAAGTGATGGAGAAAACCGGATAGCCATCTTTAGCAGCTTTGATAAGACCCTTGGCCACACCGATTTGAATTTTATCTTTTACAGCTCCGCTAGAAGCTTTCTTTTCCGGTTTTACAGTCAGAGTATTCGCCCAGCTCGTAAACTCTGCTGGAACTTCTTCGTTACCCCAGATCTCTTTTAAGAAAGCGTGAATGCCTTCATCGTGGGCTTTCAGAGGAAAACCGTGTCCTCCGGAAGCTGAATCTGCAGTAGCTTTAACTCCGTAGCCTTTGATGGTTTTAAGCCACAGACAAACAGGTTTGGTGGCATCAGCTTTTGCCATTGTAATAGCTTCTTCCAGTTTGTGATAAACCGTCTGAAGATCATGAGCATTTTCAACTTTGATAACATTCCATCCCATATATGAGAGAGCTTCGAACTGACCCTGCATGGAAAAAGAATCTTTATCGATTCTTCCGCCCAGTTTGGTATTGTTGTCAGAAAGCATCACCACGAACGGATTAAGTTTATTTTTTTGAGCGAGCCCTGGGATAGCCGCAAATGCTTCTTTGGCCTCCCCTTCCATCGCAGCGCCATCGGAAACGGAGCAAACAGTCACTCGGTTATTGCCGGCCAGTTTATCAGCGAAGGCGCAGCCTTGCGCCTGTGGGAAAGCTGACCCCAGAGGACCATTGGAAAGAAGAACACCTTCTGGATAAAGATGAGATTCCCCATGCCCAGTGAGTTTAGACTGAATGGAACGGAATCCACTCAAGGTTTCAAGGGTAAGATCCCCGTAACCTAAAACCGTTCTCAAGGCGTATACGCCATTTTCGGCGTGCCCGATATCGTTGACGAAATTGTAGTGATCAAACCAGTTTTTTTCTTTGAACATGATGGCGTGAAGAGCGGTCCAGCCCTCCGTCATGGCCGAAGGTCCACCCCAGTGACAAGCGGCTCCCCCATTCACGGCCGCCAGATCCATCAGGGCAATCAGCGAGCGTGTCGCCTTCGGATTGGCCATTTTGATTTCGTTTTGCTTTGCATCTTTAATCGATACCGCATATTTTGGTGCCGCTGAAGGTGCGGGAAGAAGTTTTGATTTAATATTCAAGGGTTTAAGTGACATGACGACCACCTTTCTGAGAGGGAAAAAGAGATGGAAAGAGTATGTAATTCAAGGGGCTTTAAGTCCACTAGATTCTTGACTTTTAGTCTTGCCAAGGTGCCAAAAATTGCTTAGAGTTTTCAAACTTTAATTAAGACTATTTCTCAGAAGGAATTATTATGGCACGTCAATGTGATCTAACTGGTAAAAGCCGCCAGGCCAACCATAAAGTATCTCACTCAAACATCAAGTCTCGCGTTTTCAAACAGCCGAACTTGAAGACTAAAAAAATCTTTGATCCAGAGTCTGGCCAGACAATCCGTCTTAAGCTTGCAACTTCTACTATCAAGACTCTTGATAAAATGGGTCTTTCTAAGTTTCTTCGTAAGTACTACAAGTAATCGACATTCCGTCGACTAATAACCTTTACCTTAAAAAGTATCGAGCCCCCGAATGGGGGCTTTTTTTATGGAATCTGGCTGCAAAGCCAAAGATTCTTTACGGAGTTAATGGCACATAATCGTTAGTAGATAACTTTGACTTGCTTGATTAAGGCACCGTAACGAACCTCAGAGGAATCAG
>JBEIEO010000351.1:0-2322 GCA_040382895.1 Halobacteriovoraceae bacterium | reverse complement strand
AGTGAGCAAGCGGCGAAGGCAAACGCACCAGTAACGAAACTCACCGACCCAAAGCCTTCAGAGCAATCCATGTTTTTAGCCATGCCCGGTGGCCTGAAAGTTGTACACCCATCCGGAGTCGGATAAACCGCACGCTCCCGGCTCCACACTGACCACACGCCAAAGTCGCCTTCCGTTTCTTTCGGGAAATTGAAATCCTGGCGAAGTTTTTTGCGAAGACGAGCTAGCAGCCGATCATTGGAAGAGGTGGACATATCTGTGACAGCAATTTGAGTTGGATCTGTCTTTCCACCGGCACCGCCCATAACAATAATAGGAAGTTTATTCTGGCGGCAGTAATCAATAAGATAACACTTATTGGTAAAGTCATCACAAGCATCGATGACAAAATCATAGTTCTTATCAAAAATAACCCCGAGATTTTTCGGTGAGAAAAAACACTGCTTGGTATCGACTTCGCAGTAAGGGTTAATCTCGCGGATACGCTCTTTCATCACATCCACTTTAAATTTTCCGACAGTTGAATTGACGGCATGGATCTGACGATTGATGTTGGTAACGCACACATCATCCAGATCCACCAGGGTCATATGACCGACACCGGAGCGGGCCAAGGCTTCGGCCACCCATGAACCTACACCACCGATTCCGATCACCAGGATACGGGCACGACGGATTTTATCCATCCCACTGATGCCGTAAACGCGCACAATGCCGCCAAATCGTGAATCAAAATCATCACTGACCATAATTCCTCGCCATCTCTTTTATTTTAAGCTGACCGCAGGCGGCCAGAATGTCATCACCTTTGGTATTTCTCACCATCACCCGCAGCTTGTGGGCTACCAGTTTTTCTTTGAATGCTTCAATCTCATCCACGGATGGTCGCTCCCAGGCGCTGCCAGGAAACGGATTAAACGGAATAAGATTTAAAAGCGCTTTGCGAGACCCGAGCTTCTGGGCCAGGGCGTGCGCATGCTCATCACTCATGTTGAAATTTTTAATCAGAAGATACTCGAAAGTAATAAATTGTCTCGCCAATAGAGGTAACTCATCCAGGGCCGACAACACCTGATCCAATGGGTATCGTTGATTGAGTGGAATAAGTTCGTTTCTCTGCTCATCAAAGGGTGAGTGTAAACTCAGGGCAACGTTGATGCGGGGAAAGTTTTTGAGTTCATGAATATTTGGTAAGTAGCCAACCGTTGAGAGTGTCATCTGGCGATGGCCCACTCCAACCAGCTTAGGGTCATTTAAAACTTCCACGGCTTTTTTTACGGCGACAAAATTATGAAGTGGTTCACCCTGGCCCATGAAGACGACACTCGGCTTGAGCGCTTTAGGATCTTTTTGCATGAGCCACTGAAAAGCTCTTAGGTATTGGCCTACGATTTCTCCAGCGTTGAGATTGCGCTTCAGCCCTTGAGTCCCGGTGTAGCAGAAGCTGCAGTTCATGGCACAGCCAACTTGAGTTGATAAACAAATGGTGTAACGTTTGAAAAAGGGAATTAACACAGTTTCAACTTCCAGGGCGTCCTGAAAGCGCATCTGGAATTTCACCGTTCCGTCTTCCGACTCCTGGGTGCGTGCGATTTGGGGTAACTCAAAATCATAGTTCTGCTTTAGCTCCAACATATGGTTTGAAGCAATGTGGCGATCCCATATAGAGGCATCTTTATAGAGGCCATTTATCCAGAAAGGCAGAGCAGAAGGGGAGATTCCCTTTTCATAAAAGGCGGCTGCCCAATCAGAGGTAGTTAGTGCAAAGGCCGAGGTTGTCATAGTCGGGTTAATCTAGCCTATTTTGATAAATGTGTCATAATATCTTCATCATGAAAAAGCTAGCTCTCCTGACCATACTCCTTTTTTTAAGTGGTTGTGCCCACCAGAAAACTGATAAACCAGCTCCGGTCACAGCTTCTTCGACCAAAGACAAAAAAAAATCAAAAGATCTGGGAAAAACCAGGGCGATCTTTCATATCATTGAGCCAGTTGGCGTTGAACTCATTCTGTTTCATGTGGATGATCAGCGAGAAGAAAAAGTCCTGGTAGACAAAACTCTCTCCCAGATCGGTATGACCCCTGGGCACTGGCAAGTGAAAGGATTCGTGCTTCAAGGACGACGATTTGAATTCATGAACGACGGTCAAAAATTTGTTTTCACTCTTAAGCCTGGAAAGTTCAGCTACGTAGGAAGTTATCTCATTCAATGTCCAAAAATCGGACCAGGCCATGGCAAACAACTTAAGAAAATGAGCTTCTTCAACCGCTATCCATTCCGTTCCAACAGTAAGCTTTGTGAACTGGTGGTTGGCAGTGACT
>JBEIEO010000350.1:0-2357 GCA_040382895.1 Halobacteriovoraceae bacterium | reverse complement strand
TGAGAACAAGCTGGAAACTTCTTGGCTCGTACTTAACTTTAAATCAGCCAAAGTCAAGCTAATTTAACTTAAAGTAAAAATTTAGAGCTAAATTGAAACAACCTGGCTAAAGATGATCTGCCTTATTCAAATTTGGACTTTAAAAAGACCGATTGGCGACTTTTATCGTGATAAAAGTAACTTATTTGTCCTGAAAAACTCGAACCAATCAATAGTTATCCTGGTTGTTGATTTGTCTGCAAGGAAACCTTGGTCAGTCGTGTAATTTTGCTCCTGTCACTCAACTCTCCCCGGTCAGGGAAAACTTTTCCCTGTCCCGGTATAATGGAATGGTCTTAAGGCCGTCTATGGTTAGGAGATTTATAACTAGGAAATCAGCTTTGAAGTCCATAACATGTAGCTGTATTTATAAAGCCTTGGCAATAACTTTATCAGGCTTCAAGCGCTGGGGAATTCTGTTTGAGCTGATAGAAACTAGGTTTTGATCCGTCGCAAAATGCCCCCGAAATAAAGCCTGGGTGTAAAATAAGTAGGCCGTGGCTCTTTCATTTCCTGTGTAAAACACTTATCATCTTTCAGAGCTTTTCGAAAGCTCAACCATACGAGCAGTGTAAGTAAGTCTGGCTCTGGGACTGTATTCACAACACTATGCCCTCAGACTGCCTGTACAAGGGTACAACAAGTTCCTTGAACAGTCGTCAGCTCTTCGTTTTATAAGCTTTGCCATGGCTAGGGTGAGGATTCCCTGCTATGGTCCTTAAAAGATATTCTCACCCTGCCACGGCCGTATAAGAGATCTGCTTTCTAAAATCAGGCGAGTGTATCTATCGAGCAAGGGGTTGAAACCCTTCAAGAGATTCTTAGAACTTCGAGCTGGATATGATGAAGATGAAAATCTGCGTTAGATACTTGAAAGGAGTCCTTTTTAAGTTAAAAATGTTTTTCAATAAATTGTTTCTTTCTACTTTTCTTTCCTTCCTTCTTTCTCTTTCTCATATTTTCTTTCCCTCTTTTTTCTTGTTTTCTACCTTCCTTTCTTTTTTTCCCCCAAAATTATGTTTAATCCAATCATCATCTAGAACGACTCTGCTGAAGAGGTCTTGACTAAGAGGTGATGATTCCATTTATTGAATATTCATCGCCGGTGTCAGATTTCCGTAAACGTGAAAAATAATTCATTGGCATTTGAGTTGTACAAAAATACTTGATAATAACGTTATGCATTTTCTCAAGATTTTACATAATGATTGTGATAAAGATGGTTTACTGAGAATGAAAGCAAATTGGCAAAGGAGTTAGTTAGACACTGTAAAAATGGAAAAGGTACCCTCATTACAAAGAATAGAGCATAGTTACTACATACAAATGTGTGGAAGAGTTCATATACTGGCATCAAAAACGCCACTGATTCCCGAGGGCTATTCTAACTTTGTAGATAGGAGACAATCAGAGAAAGAGGAAGCGAGAGCTGATTGGTGCAATTAATTATTAAGGAATTTCTTGATTCTTTTCATACTTTTTGACACGATATGAACAACATCATTGCAATGGAATTTGAATTCATTCTTTGGGGTCGCTGACGAATCCGGCAAACAGGATCATGTTGGTCGGCTTTTCCACGATGTAGTACAGGAAGGGACTTTCAAAGTAGACCTCGTGGTCGCCTCTGAAGGCCGAGTACAGGGTCACGGTGATCCCGGTGGCTGCAGCGGCCTCCACGCCACCTGAGGTGACCTCCAGCACAGACTGCATAAGATAAAAAGGTGTTTTAGCTGTCTAGAGTTGAATAAAATTTCTATTTATCCTATTTACTTATTGTGTGACAGATGCGATCTTCACGTCACTTATTTTCATCGAATCTCACCTGAGATTTTATTCAAAGAAGAACAAGAGAAGTCATTTACCTGGTGAAAAATTTCGTCGACTCGAACTCTCTCCCGCGCCATCCTGGAGTAATCGGCCGACTCGGAAAAGAACTCCTTGAGCTCCGGCCTCTTGGAGAGCGCGTCCTTCAGCTCGACCTTCGTTTGGATCGAGAACTTCGGCATGGCCACGAACAGCGAAGTCTCCTCAAGACCATCCGGATGGGCGATCTTGGACAAGATCTCGGGGTCCCGGAGCTCGGTCTTGATGTAAGTCTTGAGATCTTGAAAGTAAAGAAAGCTCATTGAGATTATTTGGTTCACAAGCTGACAAGCCAAGCTAGAACGCGGAGCGTAGACGGTGATTGGAGATAATGAAAATCAATAACCCAAAGACCTACTAAGCTCCTATCTTCCATTTCCACCATTTCAGTTACTGAGCAACAGTCAAGCCTATCGGTTAAGACAATCAACCTAATAAGCCTATGTTACTGA
>JBEIEO010000349.1:0-2359 GCA_040382895.1 Halobacteriovoraceae bacterium | reverse complement strand
GTGGCCTCTGGATCTGGCGGAACGGCTGCCGGAGTTTCAAAATACATGAAAGAAAAAAACAAGACGATTAAAGTGGTTGTTCCTGATCCTCAAGGGTCAGGGATCTCCAATTACTTTAAAACTGGTGAGTTCACTACCGACAACAAATACACCATGACCGAAGGTGTAGGGATCACTCGGTTCCAGGAACAGTATCGCTACATCGAGCAGGATGATTCCTATATCATCGATGATCAGAAGCTCACCACTCTGGCCCTCTACCTGAGGGAGAAAGAGGGCTTGGTGATGGGGATGTCGTCCATGCTTAACCTTGCAGGTGCTTTTAAAACCGCTCTTAAGATGGGTCCAGGCAAACGCATCATTACCTTCATGTGTGATGGCGGTGAGCGGGCGATCTCAAAAATGTACAATCCGGGCTTCCTGAAAGAAAAAGGAATTGATGGCTCTATCCTGCCAGAGAAAGAAGTGCTCGAAATCTACAAGAGTTTTTAATATAAAAGGCCGCTTAAATGCGGCCTTTTCCTTTTTTTATTTCACTCGATAAAGATCAAAATTAAGGCATTCATCTTCAAGACAAAGTTCAGCTCGGGCTTCATCAGCATCCACTGAAAATTTTCCCTTCACCATGCCGACCTCTGGGTCCTTATAAGTAGCTGTTAGGGAACCGTCACCCTGGCGCCTAGGATTAATAAATGCAATCGAGTCTTTGAATTGCTGTCTTTTACATTCATCATCACTGTAAAAGAACTTAGTCATTGTGATCTTGTGTTCTTTAGAGATTACAAGTTGAGTTCGCAACCATGTGTCATTTTCGTCCTCACCTTGTTCGCCATCTTCTAGTTGGCAATCGTCCATGTAAACGCCAGTCATCTTAGGTTGAGAATCGTCAGCATTTCTGTCAGTGTAGCTGTCTTGCTCCTGACCTTTTTTTGAGTCAGAGTTACCGCCGCCATTACAAGCAACAGTAAGAATAAGTAGTGAACTAAGCAATAAGACTTTCATGTGTTTCTCCTTGTGAAGTCGTGCCGGGAAATTAAACCAGCTTTGGATGGAACACATGATCAATTTAATTTAAATGAAGGGCAGGATTTAAGTAAAACTTAAAGTATTAATCATCCTCGAGTGCGGCTTGAAAGCGATAAAGACTCGAGATGCTTGAACTATTAATGACTTTTGAAGGCCCTGTTTGCTGAGTGAATTCCGGTAGGGGGAGACCCTTTCGCTCACAATAAGATCGGTAAAAAATTTCACGGTTCGGATGATCTGGATGAACCAAATTAAAAGTACCTGTGAGATTCCTCTCGATTACAGTTTTTACAAATCCCACAGTATCTTTTTGATGAACCAAGTTCACTGGTCGTTGGGCCCCTTCAAGATTTTTTCGACCGCTTAAAAATTTCCCCGGATGTCTTCCCGCACCGAAAAGTCCTCCAAATCGGATGATGGCAGATTTTTTAAATCCACGAAAATAGCTTTCCTGCTCGATGAGAATCTTACCACCTTCTGTATCTGGCTCTGGTGTGGTCTCTTCATTTACAGACCCCTGGTGATCACCATAAACAGAAGTAGAAGAGATGAAGATGATATGAGTATCACTTTTCCAGGCCCAGCTTTTAAACCAGGCAAGGTGCTCTGCTCGCGGAGGAATATTTAAAATGATAAGATCGCAAGACAATAGCTCGTCTGAAGGCAATTGAGGATACTCAAGAACTAAAGGTTTAAAACCTTTTTGTCGCAGTTGCTGCGCTTTGAGTTCGCTTCGGGTACTACCGAGAATTTCATTCTGATCTTTGAGGGCATGGCCCAAAGCTTCTCCAAACCAACCTAAACCGATGATAGAAATCTTCATCTTTTTTCCTCGATTGTCTGAAGCCGAGTATGCAGAATAAAAATGTGAGGGAAATATTTATTGAATTTCACTTCATTAGATACTTCTGCCAGGGCCATCATAGTGCTGGTGATATTTAAAGCCAGATTGAACTCACCCTTCTGAAGATAGATGATCGCCAGATTGTAAGCAATCGGAACGTTCAAAAGGTCAGCTTCATGAGAGGCTTCAAAGAAAGTGTACTCATCTTTGTAGTAGTGGCTTGAATTAATGATCAAGAATCCAAAAGCTAATAAGAAAGGGTAGGGTAGATATTTTTTCCAGCTGTACTTCAACCGATCTGCAAGTGCGAGCCAAAAAAAGATAAAGAATGGGATCGCCAGATACAGATGCTGATCACTCACCCAGGTAAGGTTCATATAAGGTGCTGGCACCAGTCCCAGAAAAGGCATCAGCATGAGGAAACCACTTAGCATCATAAACAACTGAGCCGATTTTCCTACCAGTACCATAATAAGAATTAGAAAAACC
>JBEIEO010000348.1:0-2379 GCA_040382895.1 Halobacteriovoraceae bacterium | reverse complement strand
GTTAAGGGTAAGCTCCAGTTATTGGATCAGTTAACGACACAAGTAAATGCCATTCAGAAGATCGGATCTGGTAAAGGTATTGTAGACGCCTATAAACATGTGATTGAAGCTTACGAGACTTTTGGTGTTGAACTACAAAAGTTTATACCTGAAGGAAAGTCCCCTGAGTATGTCGCTAGTTTTCAGAAAGCGATGTCAGAAGTTTATAACCCAATTCTCGCTAATGCCCGCAAGCAGCGCAGTGAAATTAAGAAACTCATCCAGGAAAACAAGATACTCTCTCGTGCCAACTTCGGAGTGCTTTATTCCCGTGAAGAAAATTTCAAAAGATACATCACGCTCAAACAGGCGGTCCTGATGGATCGCGGAGGTAAGCGATGAAATACTTTCCTCTTTTAAGTCTTTTTGTTTTGGCTGCGTGTTCAACCGGCAAAGTTCAGGACTCTAAGCCTCAGAATAAATCGGCGAACGTTACAAAAGAAAGTTTTAAGAAAGAAAAACCATTAACTAATTCAGAAGTCCGGGATTATTATCCAGCGAGCAAGTCCCAGAGCCCCGCTCTGCAGGATGAAACACTTGATCGTTATACCGTAGATGAATTAGAGAAATTAGCGGCAAGTGATGATCCCCTAATGGAAATTTCGCTTCGCTGTTCTAAAAAAGACTTTGACCAGGCTTTTGCGGTCGCTTCCAAGGCTTTCAATCGGTATCAAAAGATTCCAGCTTACTGGAATCTTCTAGGTACATGTCATCTAAATCAAGGCTCCCAACGTAAAGCTCTGCTGTTTTACAATAAAGCCTTGGAAGTTTCTCCTGGCTATGTACCAGCGTTGAACAACATTGGTGTTATGTATTCCCGACAAGGTGAAGATCAAAAAGCACTGGTAGCCTTTGAGCGTGCCAATAAGCAGTCTCCATTCTCAAAAACACCTCGCTACAATCTCGCTCGCCTTTATCTTTCCTATGGACTGACAGAATCTGCCCTTCCTCTTTTCCAGGGCATGTTGAACGAAGCATCCAATGACATTGATCTGATCAATGCTGTAGGCAACTGTTATTTCATGCTCTCTGATTATCAAAAAGCACTGAGCTTTTATAACCGCATTCCAAAAGATTTCATGGAACGCGCTGAATTCGGGCTAAACTACTCTCTAACTTTAAAAAAACTGGGGAAAGCTGCGGAAGCATCGAAAGTCTATAGTTCAATCGTTGAACCAAAATCAAAAGACTTGAGAGATTATTATGCGGCTATCGGATCTCAGCTAGGAGTCCAATAATGAAACTTCTCATCCTAAGCATCCTCATGATGACTTTTGCCCTTGGCGCCTTGGCCCAGGATAAAAAGAATGTTCGATACGAATACAAAAAATTCGAAAAATTCGACTTCGATGAAATCGGAGTTGAAGGTGAGGCCGGTGCCCCTGGCGACATTTCTATTTCTCCAAGACTACGTAATGAATTTAAAAATAAGCTACCGGAACGGGTTAACTTTAACAAAGAATTAAACCAGGCCATTGACGGTATCAGGTAAGGAATTTTAAATGGATATTCAAAAAAACGTTCCTCTTAAAATGTATGAATTAAAGCCTACAACGCCACATGGTAAAACTAAGGGTGGCGTTTTCTCCAGAGGGCGAATCCTTTTAGGAAGAACTGAAAGTTGTGACCTGATTATAAATCATGATGCCGTTTCAGCAGTCCACGCTGTTCTGGAAATCTTTGATGATCGGGCGATTATCTACGACATGAATTCTACCAACGGAACTTACGTTAATGGCGATAAGGTAGTGGTTAAAGAACTTAAATTAGGCGATGTATTTCGACTTGCTGATGTAGAGTTTGAATTTGTAGCTTACGATGTTCAGCATAGTTTACCTCCAGTTCTGGATGCACTGGAGCCAGAACATGGTTCGGCTTCTGTTAAAATGCCACCTTTACCGGGTGAAACTTCGGTTCCAAAACAACTTCCTAAAGTAGCACCAACCGTTTCAGATTCCGGTCCCTCAATCATTTATCCATTAGCTTCTGATCCGAAAGCCGAGTTCAGTGAATACATTTTTGAAGATAAGGATGATTTATATCCGATCTTTAAATATGAGACAGCTCGACAGGCGGTAGAGGTTATAATCCTTTTTAAGGATCAAGTTTTTAGTATTGATTATCTTCCAGAGGGAAAGTCTACTTATTACATTTCAGGTGTTCTAGCGGCCAAAGATCAGGTGGAATTTCCGTATCTTGCGAAGACTGAAAAGTTAGCATTTATTGAGATTCAACGTTCTCATACCACAGTTCATACACTGCCCGGTTTCAGTATCTTTCATTTGAGTGATAAGAAAAAAGATACCGGCCACCAGCGTACATCGGTAGATCTAGAAGGAC
>JBEIEO010000347.1:0-2396 GCA_040382895.1 Halobacteriovoraceae bacterium | reverse complement strand
GCAAACTCATTTGGGCGAAGATTCTGATTAAATGATAACTCCGTTCACCATAGGCGTGCCCGACTTTTACAGCAACTGCAGATGAGATCGAAAGTGGAATCATGAAAGCGAGAGATCCAATATTTAAGGCCAGATTATTAGCTGCGATTTGCTCTTCAGTGAATCGACCAACAAAGAGAGTCACCGAACAGAAGGCCATGATTTCAAAAAATAAAGAAGCAGTAACAGGCATACCAACTTTTGCGAACTGTTTGATCAGCTCCCAATCAATTTTTCCGCGATATTTCCAAAAACTGAAGGACATGAAAAAAAAGACCAAAGGCCATTACAAACCGGATGGTTAAACTCGCCCAGGCCAGACCCGCTTCTTGTAAACTGGGAAATCCCAGAACGCCAAAAACCAAAACGTAGTTGAGACCAACGTTCAAAGCCGCTCCCGCTAATGCAATTATATTGGCAACCATAGTTTTTTCTTGAGACTGGTAGAACTCTTTTACACCCTGATAGAGACCAAGACCAAAAGTTGAAAAACTTGTGATGAGGATATATTCCTGAATAATGGGATTAAGCTGCGGACCATAGTCCAAAAGTGGCACCAAAAAGTAACTTAGAAGAGACAAAACACAGGAAAAAGTGGAAACGAGAAAGCTATACAACAGGATCGACCAATACGTTTGGTTGATGTTCTCACCCTGCCCCCTCTTCTGTGCCAGAATTGGAGCGATGGAAAATTGCATTCCCAAAAGGGAAATCTGAATTGGGTTAAGAATGGCAATGGCCAGACCAATGGCGGCTAGACACTCACGCGAATAGCGTCCAGCGATAACCATATCGCCGGTTCCTATAAGCATCAAACCAATCTGTCCGAAGATAATGGGCCCGGCAAAAATAAGAATTTGTTTTAAAGCGCTATACCGGGACAATTGTGAAGTCACTCTAAGCTCGATGTTGATTGGATGAATTGATCAAATTCTTCCTGGTAGGACAATAGTGTAGGATCTTTTATACGATCAATATAGAGAGTTCCAAACAAATGATCCAGCTCATGTTGAATCACTGTCGCCAGAAACCCCTGAGCTTCCATTTGAACTGGCTCAGCTTTTTCATTCAAATAATTCACCCGTATATGTTGTGGACGCTCGACATAACCTCTCAGGCCTGGCACAGATAAACAACCTTCCCAATACCCTTTCTGTTCATCTGAAAGAACTTCAATGCGAGGATTGATGAAAACGGTGAATGGCAAATTGATTTCCTGGCCGTAGCGATTAATACCATTGAGCTCGATGACGCAAACTTGTTGTGATATTCCCACTTGAGGAGCTGCAATGCCGATTCCACCATAATGCTTCATAGAATCTTTAAGATCACGAACTAGCTGAGCAAAAGAGTCGGTTTTAATTGTTTCGGTCTTTACTTCGGCAGCAACTTTTCTAAGAATCGGATTTCCCATACGACAAATGGGCTGAATCATATATTTTCTCCTACTGTCTCTTTAGCCTAAGCTTTTAGCTCATGTTTGAGCAAGTGATAGCCGATTAGATTAATCGAAATAAGGACATAAAGATGAAATTACTCAAGCTCTTTAGCATCGTCACTCTACTTCTCCTCCAGGCAGCTCCTATTTGTGCAGAAACGAAACTGCAAAAGAAACTGAACTTTAACGTGGATACAAAATCTCTTTATCAAGGAGCTCTCCACTATTCAGTCTCCATTATTTCACCAGAGCGATTAAGTGAAAAGTATACTGATCTGGCGGAGCTCGATTCCTTGTCACTGGCCCAGCAGGATAACGTAAAATTAGTTTTAATGAAATCGGCTTACATCGTGAATAAACCAGTTGGATTCTTTGATCATCAAACAATGATCGATGAAAAATTCCTGGCACATTTCATGGGTGAGCAAAAAGTTCAGAAGAAAAGTGAAAACCATTTTCAGATAACTGTTCAGGGTGAAGGTGCTCATGAATACGATATGCGCTCATTCTTCGATTCGGATGATATCAGCACACTTCCTAATTCAAGAGTGATTCGCGCTGTAACCCAGGCAAAAAAACTGGATGTAATCTCAGGTAGTGCTTCATCGATCATCTTTAAAGAACTAACTAACTATTCCCGCTATAGCAAAGGCGGAGTTCAGGTCAGCTCATTTGTTCCCCTCAAGGAAAACAAAACGCTGGTTTTAAGTTACTCTATAAATGCTGTAAAAAAACCATTCGCGATCCGAAAAGTACTGCAGGAAAATTACGCGAGGGAGATTGAAGCTCAAAAGAGATTGATCGAATCTTTCAAATAAAAAAAGGCTGACCCGAAGGTCAGCTCACGCTCTTAATAGAAAAGAACTGCTTATTAATCTTGTCTTTAATTCGACGTTTCTGTTCTCCTAATGCTCGCACT
>JBEIEO010000346.1:0-2408 GCA_040382895.1 Halobacteriovoraceae bacterium | reverse complement strand
TTTAATCAGGTTCCAGCACACTTTTACGTAAGCAGTGCTTCTTGAAGGCGTGCTGGAAGTTTTTTCAAATTCTTCTAATTGTTAATTTAAATTTGCAGCGGTGTTTAAGTAAAAGTGTGTTGGAACCTAATTCTTCAGGCGGTCTGATTTTTTCCTGATGTAAACTACCTTATCTACTTCACAGATAAGGTTTCCTTCTTCATCTTGGATTTCAACTTTGAAGGTGTAATCCATCTTGGTGTGCTGGTCAACGTAGGCCTTGATATCATCGATGATGTCCTGAGTGAGTTTAAACTCGGCACTGACGGTCCCACGACCAGGCTTTTTAAATTGGATGTTAGCACCCTTATCCCATACGATGTACTCTTTACCGAGATTTTTAATCAGCATAAGCATGTACCATGGATCCACCATGGCATAGAGCGATCCGCCGAACTGAGTACCCATATAGTTTTTATTATAGAAAGTCAGAGGCATGGAAACTTTTGCGTAACGGTAATCTTTGGTGAGTTGCTTGAGCTTTACACCTGCGCCCAGGAAGGGTCCATAAAAATTTATGGCCTGCTCAAGAAATCGCTGACGAAGTTCAAATATAAGACCACTCATTTTTTCACCTTCTGAAGATGTTCATCACTTAGGATGGCAACGTGAGAATCTGCATGGGCCAGCAACTCACCCTCGATAGAAGTCACTGTCCCACGCATAAAGATAAAAGATTTGGTTTTCGAAAGTACTTCTACCTCCACAAGCGCATGACCCATCTTCGCTACAAAAGGTTTGAGAAAAGTTGTACTCAGAGAAAGTGTCGTGCAAGGACGCTCAGCTGTAGAATAGGAGAGTGGCCCGAAGTGATCATCCAGGGCCGCAAGCAGAAATCCGCCCTGATAAGTCCCAATCGGATTAGTGAAGCGCTGTTGGAAAGGAAATTTTCCTTTGATCTTTTTTCCCGGAATGACTTCCAGATACTCAATCTGAAGTTCCTGCTGTGAAGGTGGAGGAAGTTGAATCTGAACTCCCATGGAGTTGAGTTGTTCTTTGAAGACTTTTAATTTTGCCAGCCATTCTTCGTGAACCGTCATATTTATTCCTTGATCGTTTTAAGAAAACTTTTGAGATTTTTTTTTACCATCTCCGGGTCGTGGTTGATGCGGGCCAATTGAATTGAACCTTGAATCATTCCCATAGTACCCAGAACTGCATCCTGAAGTGGAACTTTCAGACCATTTTCTTTAAGGATGATTTTAAAAAGTTTGGTCAGCCATTTTTTTTGAATCAAATGTAGCTTTTTAATTTCAGCTTGCAGGGCGGGATCGACTAAAGACCATTCAAGACTTAGGGCGCCGACCGGACAAACTCGCTGTTTATCGCAAATCCAACTTGTGAGCTTTTCGGCATAAGTGAGAATTTGTTTTTCAGCTGATAGATGAGCATACTTCTGGGTCCAGGACACAAAAGCCTGCTGATAGAAGCGGTAAAGTTCTACCGCTAGTGCGTTTTTGGAAGGGTAGTGGTGGAAAAGGCTCGCTTTCTTTATATTGAGTTCAGCTGCCAATTCCTGGAGGGAAAAACCGTTTAACCCCTTAGAAAGAAGCATCCGACTGGCCTCATGGAGGATTTGGGTTTTAGTAGAACTGGACATAAATCACAACTCCCGTTATAATAATGCTACCCTACCGACCGGTAGGTTGTCAAAAAGGAAGTGTTATGAGCTTGCAGAAAAAAGTTGCCATCATCCACGGATCCCGAACTCCGTTTGTTAAATCTATGAGTAATTATCAGGGAGCCACTAATCAGGATCTTTTAAGCACAGCAGTTAGTGATCTGGTCAGTAAATGTAAACTTGAGGGAAAACTTCTGGGAGACGTTATCGCTGGTACTGTGATGAACCATCCTTTTGATTGGAACCTTACTCGGGAAGTGGTGTTAGGCTCTAAACTCCATCCAAATACTCCGGGTTTGAATATTCAGCGTGCCTGTGGAACGGGACTTGAAGCTACTAATTTGATTGCACTAAAAATTTCTGCTGGTCAGATTGATGCTGGTATTGCCGGAGGTAGCGATACTAATTCGGATATTCCTCTAATCGGTCAGAGAAAACTGACTCACTTCCTGATTAAGCTTCAAAATGCAAAGTCCGTTGGTGAAAAATTAAAACTTCTCACTTCGTTTAGTCCCTCACTATTAAAGCCTCAGGTGCCGGCAGTGAAAGAGCCTCGTACTGGTCTCTTCATGGGAGAACATACGGAACTCATGGTGAAAGAGTGGAACATCACCCGTGAAGCTCAGGATGATCTGGCTTATCGCTCTCATCAGAATGCGGCGAAAGCTTTTGAAGAAGGATTTCATGATGACTTGATTGCCAGCTTTAAAGGTTTAAATAAAGACACCATCACACGTAAAGACACCAC
>JBEIEO010000345.1:0-2428 GCA_040382895.1 Halobacteriovoraceae bacterium | reverse complement strand
CTTGAAGAAGCCAAAAAACCTGAATGGGATAATATTATTCTAGTCCTCGGTGAAAGCTTGAGCCCCCACCAGATGAGTCTTTTCGGATATGAGCGTCCAACGACACCGTTCCTGGAGTCTTTGAAAAAGCATCAAAACTTTTTTGCCAGCATCGGGATCTCCGGCGGAGTTTCCACCGACGTGAGTGTCGCCTTTTTCTTAAACCTTGGTTACGGAGACGCTGGCGCCATGAAAGTGGCCAAGGGTGAGCATTGCCTTTTCAAATCAGCCAAGAAAAATGGTTTTTCGACTCATTTCCTCTCTGTTCAATCCGGTCAGCAGTTGCGCTACATCGCTCCTTATCTGTGCTCGGCTTATCTGGATGATTATCGCAGTCTTGAGTCGGTTTCTCCTGCGACCGAAAATTCTAACGCTGCTATTGATCGGCACCTCCTACCGAAGCTGGAAGAATTGCTGAAGGCCGATGGGAAGCGTTTCATCATGCTCCATCAGCGTGGATCTCATGGTCCGTGGAAACTTCGCTCGACTCCTGAGTCGATCAAGTTCACCGAGACCACAGTGGATGAACGCATCAATGATTACGATAACTCGGTGGTGGAATTTGATCTTTTCTGGAAAGATCTCAACGAACTTCTAAAGAAACAAAAATCCAAAACGTTAGTCATTTACTTGTCTGATCACGGTGAAGCCGTGGGACGTGGTGGACGCTGGGGTCATGGCTTCTTAGGCAAGTATGCTTTTGAAGTTCCGATGATCATTCAGGCGTTCAACCAGGATTTACCGAAAAGAACCTTTGAGCTTCCAAAGCATCTCACTCACTATAACCTCGCCTTATTTACAACCAATCAGATGGGTTGGCAGACAAACCAGAATCCTTTTACGGTGATGCAAGACTTTGTGATTTACGGCAATGACATTGATGGTTTTGCGGGTAAGGCCCAGGTGAAGTTTCTGCCGAATCAAGACTACGAAATAAACGTTATTCCGTAGTTCCCAATAGAAAAATTCTAATCAAACAAGGTATTACTGTAGCCTTTAAGGCTAAGCTCTCGTATTTACGGCTTTTTATACGGCTGTAAAATACCACTTAAAAGTGGTAAAACTGAGAGTGTCTTATGCCGATGAGTGGGCTAGAGATGTTAAAATTGTTCGAGAAGCATGGTTGGAAGAAAGTTCGTCAAAGAGGATCTCACGTGGTTGTGCAAAAAGATGGGGAGATTCCAGAGACCATTCCTATGCATCGGGAATTGAAAAAGGGTCTGGAGGCGAAATTACTCAAACGCATTAAGGATAAAAAATGAACTACCATTTCAAAATCCATAAAGAGAAGAAGGGATTCTGGGCTGAATGTGTTGAGATTTCAGAATGTCAGACTCAGGGAGAGACCTTAGAGGAACTTCGAAGCAACATGAAAGAAGCTTTAAATCTTCTTTTGGATGAACCTATTCACTCAAAAGTCATTTTTCCTCTTCCTAAAAAAACCATGGAAGGCAAAAACATTATGCCCATAGAGGTTGAGCCAAACGTGGCCTTCGCTTTTTTATTGAGAAGAGAGCGACTGATGAAAGGTCTCACTCAGGTCCAAATGAAAGAGAAGCTCCAATTTAAAAATTTGTTCTCTTATCAAAAACTAGAAATGTCTAAATACGCAAATCCGACACTGAAAAGCTTAAAAAGAATAAAAGATATTATCCCCGATTTCCCCTTTAAGCTTTTACTCTGATTCAACCTTGAGGATATGGAAAGTATCTTCTACCAGTTCAAACCGCACATTATACCCTGCCACGGACACTCCGAACTCATCTTCCTGATCAAAACCCGGTCTCGGATCAAGAGCGATGACTTTTTCGATCAAGACCCATTCCTTGGGTTTCTCAACTTTCCACACCACTTTTTTAAACTCCGGTGCTTCAGCAAAAGGACCTGAGACAGCTTCTGGTACTGAGTCCGCATAACGGATATAAGGTTTGATATCCAAAATGGGAGTCCCGTTCACCAGATCAACTCCCTCTACCCACAGAGTGATTTTATTCGCGCCATATTCAATCTTCTTAAACTTCACCACTGAAAGTCCCAGATGATTCGGGCGATGGGGAGAACGAGAAGCAAACACTCCCCACTTCTCTTTGCCTTGAAAGCGTGGAGGTCGAATGAGAGCTTTGGCTCCTTGTTTAACCGCTTCGTGAAATTCAAAGATGAGCCACAGATGAGAGAATTCTTCGATGCCGCGAAGGGCTTCGGCATAAAAATCATTCTTAGGAAATTCCATTTTACCCCATGCCTCTAGGACTAAAAGGGGTTGACGGGGTATCCCAAACTTCTCTTTAAATGGCGTTTCGATCAGGCAAAGTGGTGTCATAGCCAGGGAGCTTATCAGCACCATGGTCAAGTTTTCAAACAGATAAATTATTGGAAAAAGGCGCAAATG
>JBEIEO010000344.1:0-2437 GCA_040382895.1 Halobacteriovoraceae bacterium | reverse complement strand
GACTGTATTCATAAGCTCCACGACATGATTGCTGAGATTCGCTTCCCCCCCAAAGTCAGAAAAGCTACAAAGCCAAAACGAAGTGCCGTATTAAAGAGGCTTAATTCGAAGAAAAAAGATTCCGAGAAAAAGCGTCTGCGAAAAAATGATTATTAGTAGACTAAACCACAATCGGGGCACTCATTTCTCGCAGGTGAAAACTTTGCCCCACAAGCCTGACAAGTGACCTCCACCGCCGACGGATCGAAGACGGCAGAGAGGTTAGAAAAATCAGGCTCATGGCCTTTTATGTGTTTCAGATAATCACTCTGAAAGTGTCGTTGAATTTTGAGAGCGTCCGCTTCGCTTCCCCATACTTCCACCGTCACTTTGCAACCAGTGGTGCAGGTATGCCCGTTGGTTTTAAAAATCAACTCAACTCCTTCTCGCTGGAGAGCGAGCTGGTGATTTTTAGCATCCTGAAGTTCCATCACGGCGATAAAAAAGTCTTCCATATTAACTCTTAAATTTCTCAGCGAGGTAATCTAAATAAGGTTTCACTTTAAGCTCACCTACAATATCGTGCGAGGTAATACTGCGCCCCTTAGAATGAATATCAGTGACCAGAAATTTTAAAATGTCTTGGAACTGCCCCTTAGCAATTTGCGATTCAAATTTGGGCTGAGCCTTTTTAAGTTTGGCATAAAGAGCTCCGGAAATGAGGTTTCCAAGGGTATAGGTTGGAAAGTAACCAAAAGCTGCTCCTGCCCAGTGAGAATCCTGAAGCATTCCTTCCGCGTCCGTTTTTGGAGTAACGCCCAGGTAAGCTTTATATTTTTCCGTCCAGATGGCAGGAATGTCCTTGGCGTTTAGTCCTTGATTGAAAATCATCTCTTCAATCTCATATCGAATTATAATGTGAAAATTGTAATAGAGTTCAGATGACTCTACCCGAATAAGACACGGTACCGATTTATTGAAATACAAGTACAGATTTTCAACATCTACACCTTTCATACCCTTCGGGAAGGCTTTACTCATTTTTGGGTGAATAAATTTTGCAAATCCCCGTGATCGCCCAACTATGTTTTCCCAGAAGCGTGACTGAGACTCATGCACAGACAAAGAAACAGCTTCCTGAAAGGGAGTCCCTTCCCATTCTCTAGGAAGATTGAGTTCATAGAGAGCGTGCCCTACTTCGTGCATCGTTGAAGACAAGGAATCCAGGTGTTTTTCATCATAGCGGGTGGTAATCCGCTGATCCAGCGGTGAAATATTAATACTGAAAGGATGGGTCGAAATATCGAGTCGGGAGTGAGTGTCAGGGAGTCCAAACATTCGGGCCACTTCTTCGCTCAATATCTTTTGAGCTTGGATCGGAAATGGCCCTTTTAGATCCTTTACTTTTACAAAGCGCCCGTCCTCTTTGACCTCTGCTGTAAGTTTTATCAGGCCATTTTTAAGTTCTGAGAAAAGTTTTGTTATTTGAGCCGAGGTGAATTCCTTGTCGTGAAGCTTAATCAGAGCATCGTACGGTTTTTTTTCTTTAAAATAAGTGGTCTCTCGGCGTTTAAGATCAATCAGTTTCTGCAGATGCGGAAGAAATTTTTTAAGATCATTATTTTTTTTAGATGATGACCAGACGTGATTGGCGTGGGCCGAAGCCAGAGTTAGTTCTTCCACATGAGCCGCAGGAAAGGCTTTATTCAGTTTGTAATCCCATTCCAGTTCCTGAATCATTTTTTTATCTAATGCAGATAATTTCTTTTTTGCTGCGTACTCTTTGAGCATCTTTTCATAATCAGGATTTGTTATATGGGCGTGAAGCTTCCCCTGGATGTAACTTAAGCGCTTGGCACGGTCTTCAATAGCACCTGAAGGCATCATGGTTTCCATGTCCCAGTGAAGAAGACTTTGAATACTTTTTAAGTATGAATACTCTTCCAGATATTTTTTAATATTTTCCATTTTAAACTCCTAAAGCCTCTTTGAAGTCTGCTTCCACAAAACCAAAGGCCAACACTTTCTGATGATCCTGCAGTATTGGACGCTTAATCATACTAGGGTTGTTAATAATAAACTGAACTTGCTCAGGCTTAGAAAGGCCTTCATAAACCTTAGAATGCTTTTTGTAGGTCTGGCCTTTGGTGTTTACAGGAAGTGAGCCAAAGGCTTGCTCCCAAAGACTTAGTAAGTCTTTGGTGGGAGGAGATTTTTTAAAGTCCACAAATTCAAAAGGTATGGCTTTCTTTTCAAGAAAGACGCGGGCTTTTTTGACAGTGTCACAATTGGGAATGCCGAATAGATAAATCATGTCTCTATGGTAAAGCATGAATCAGTTTAAGAAAAGCGTTCTACCGTTTTAAGAATAGTATCCAGTTCAACTGGCTTGGCCAGAAAAGCAGTGATGCCGAAGCTTGTCTTGCTCATGCAACCCCCCAATGTTCCAGGACAAGAT
>JBEIEO010000343.1:0-2449 GCA_040382895.1 Halobacteriovoraceae bacterium | reverse complement strand
GGACCTGCTCTCTGGAATTGTTTTTTGTCGGGATTAAACGATTTTTAGCTCTAGAAGGCAGTGTCTCACTGGAGAGTATCTTCCCGTCTAATCTTTGGAGGAATTCGGCGATGAAAAGCTGGCCTGAATCTAAACGGCTGACTGCCTGCCTTTTTTATTTCTTCTGAAAAGTATTCTCTTTTACCTCGGCTCACAATCAGTCTACCAACTCCAATCATGATGATACCTGAACCAATAAAAAGCATGTCCCAAAAAATCTTTTCCTCCAGAGGAGCTTTTTCAACTAAGTGATGCACACCAAGCAGTATGTGATTAATTGTACCTTCGACCACATTAAAAAGGCCCCAGCCCATTATGAGACTTCCGGAAAAAGCTGGAGTTGATCTGGGGCTGTAAGGATTAAGAAAAGATTTCCAAAGAAGACCTAAACCTAATGCGATGGTGAGCCATGTGAAAAGATGAAAAACACCATCCCAGAACATATTTATTTCCATCTTTTCTATTGTGTCCGGATAGACCTTGCCAGAAACCATACTATGGAGCTGCAAGATCTGATGAAAAATAATTCCATTAAGAAAACTGCCCATGCCAAGTCCTATCAGACTCCCAGCACCAAGCAATGGTCCGAATTTGACTTCAGTGGTGTACAATAGACCTCCTAAAAATAGAGCAAATAAACGACTAAGCCGAGGATTATAAACGGTAGTGTTACGCCGATAAGATAAAATATGAAATTAGGATCCAGAATACCCATCCTGACTTGTTGGGCAAGTGGTGTCTGACAAATAGTGCAAGCTAGAGCATCTTGAAGAGTAAAAACCGCCCACATCAATCCAAGGCTAATTAAATAGTTCACATCAATCTCCTCCCTCAAAAGGAGTGTAACCAAGAACTGTTGGTCATTCAAAGCTCAGATTGCTGAAAAATATCATTCATGACTGCGTAAAACTAAAGCAAATGAATCTCTACCTTCTTAGGTGCTCTGCTTTTGATTGACGCTTTTTGAGAGTGCTATGCTTTTTTTCATTGAATGAAATGCTAAGGAGTAGAGCATGGGACGTAGAATGAATGAAGGTAGATTGACTGGGCTAAAACAGGATCGTTTCCGTCACTCTGATTTTGAATATGAAAACGATGACAATACAGACTATCCACAGGGAGTAAGCCGTACTTCGATCAATACTTTGGGTAACATTGGTGCTGAAAATCGTGGTCGAAGAGGTGATCAGCTTCGAAATCATCGTTTTAACGACGATACACCCTTTGAGAATGGACGGCTTACAAATTGGGGTAATCGCCACGGCTGGGATGAGCATTTTAGCCGAAAATCTTTTCGCGCTGGCCGACAAGGTGGGGCCATTATTGGACAGGATGAGACAGATCATTCTGGCAGAGGACCGAAAGGGTATCGACGGTTAGATGAAAAAATCTACGAAGATGTTTGTCAGACACTATCTTTAAGCCCGGATGTTGACGCTTCCAATATTGAAGTGGAAGTAAAAGATGGCTGCGTTTTTCTAAGAGGAACTGTACCTGCTCGCGCCATCAAACGCATGGCCGAATGGGAGATCGAAAATATTTCAGGTGTAGAAGATGTCCAGAATCTATTGACCATTGGTCCGGGAGAGAATTATGTCTAGAAGTAATAATCCTTATGATCGTTCTGTCAGAAGTCTCAATGATTCCGACGCCTATGAATTTTCTGGAGAATCTGAATATTCACGAGACCGCTCTGATCCATATCAGATGGTCGATTATTTGATAGATCACGGATTTGACTTTCGCGGTAAAGGGCCCAAGGGATTTCAGCGGTCAGATGAGCGTATCTGTGAGGATGTTTGTGAAATTCTGGCACGTGACTCTCGAATCGATGCCACGGAAGTTGAAGTCAGTGTAAAAGCCGGCTGCGTCTATCTGAGCGGCGTCGTTGATTCTCGTCAGACGAAACGGTTAGCAGGTCTGGCGATTGAAGATTTACCTGGAGTAGTAGACGTGATTAATCAAATAAGTTTTCACCGCAAGCTTTCATAAAATTTTGGCACTGAAAATGCACCACTGACAAAATCGGCCAATAACTCTGATTTCTCAGGGGTTATTCGCTACAACCTTCTTTTTAGGTTTTATTATGAAGTCTCCAAAACTACCCATTTTTGAAGAAAAACCGGTTATTCCTTCGCGTTTCACGCAACCAGATCTTCACATTCATTTGTTTCCCGATGATAAAGGAGAAAAACTTTTTCCCAAAAAAATTCAGGAAACACCTAAGACCATTCATCATACATCTCTACCTAACATTCTGTTTTTTGATCATTAGACTATCAGGGATTTTTCGGTTCCACATGCTATTGGTGAAATGGTTGGGCACGTTGGAAGAGATTTCCTTTAAAAACTTCGTTGGGGCTTTGCGGAGCCCCTTTTAATTTCAGCTCTTCTTCTTCGTGCCTCCAGG
>JBEIEO010000342.1:0-2449 GCA_040382895.1 Halobacteriovoraceae bacterium | reverse complement strand
GGTTCATGCCTTCCTCGCTTCCAAATCGGAAAAAATCATTAACGAGATTGATGAATTTTCAGTGAAGCTACAAGATCTTCTTGGAACTAAGAAAGCCATCGACGATTAAGGATCAGCATGCTTAAGGTACCAAGCTCCAGAAAGCGAAAGAAGCCTGATGAAAAATTGAATCTGGTTCCAATTATGGATTCCATTTTCATTTTCATCTTCTTCCTTCTCATGTCTGCCACTTTTTTAAAGATTTACGAAGTTGGAAGTGATGTTCCGATAATTTCCGATCAGGAACCACCGAAGCTGGATAAAGACCCTCTGGCCCTGAGCCTCAAAATTGATACCAATCAAATGGTGCTTTCCAGGGGTGTTCCTTCAAGAACCATTCAGACATTTGAACGTCAGAGTGATGGATCATTTAATCTAGACCAGCTACATACCATGCTGATTGATCTAAAAAAACAGCACCTTGATGAAAACACCATTATCTTGGAGCCGGTAGGTGACCTTACTTATGAAGAGATCGTCAAAATCATGGATTCGGTCCGTAAACTAGAAAAAACGGATGAAGCTATTTATTTGAAGAATAAAGATGGTATTGAAGAAAAACTGAAAGAACTATTCAGCAAGATCATTTTCAGTAACCTGATGAGTTAAAGGTAAAACCATGGCCCGCTCAAGATCAATTAAGCATAGAAGAGGAAAGAAAGGCGCAGGCGTCTTTGATATTGATATCACTTCCCTTCTCGATATTCTAACCATCCTGATGGTGTTCCTGCTTCAAAGTTATAATTCTTCCGGCGTTGTAATCAATGTTCCTGAAGGAATCGAGCTTCCTAAGTCGAAGTCGGAAACCATCAACAGCTTTGGCGTTAACATCCAGGTCTCCAAGAGTCAGATTTGGGTTGACGATAAAGAAGTCGTCAATGTTGAAGGTGTCGATCAAGGCCAGCTCTTCGATGAAGGCGGCAGACGAATCATTCCTCTCTTCAATGAATTAGTGAAGATTAAGGAGACAATTAAGCAATCAGAGAAGCTTTCACCGGATGCCAAGAAATTCTCCGGGGTGGCCAACCTGGTTGTGGATAAAACTCTTAAATATAATTATTTGAAGAGAGTTATGTACACCTGCGCAGCTGCCGGATTTAAAGAATTCAAATTTGTTGTGTTGGCTGAGGGAAATTAAGATTTAAAATAAATTGTGAATATATAAATAAACCCGGCGAAAGCCGGGTTTTTTATTAGTTCTAAGCTCAGAGTTTCTTCGGATAGAAGTTCATCGGCTGTTTTACTTCAACTGTTCCGCCGCCCATCGGCTCCGGAAAATTGATCCCTTTCAGCACTCCGATCACACATTTCTTGGTATCAGCAGGAAGACCAGAAGCGCTGTCAACTCCTGCTCCTGTCACGTGGCCGGAAGCTCCAATGGTGAAATCAAGTTTGATCACACCAGATATCTCAGTTCCTGTGCGCTCGAGTTCTTTTTGATAGCAGTAGCGAAACTGTGGTAGATGATCCAGAAGAATTCGTCGAATGACGTCAGGATCCATCGATCCTAAAACAACTGTTTCTGAAGGTATGCCTGCAGTGTAGATCGCTTTTTTAGCGGATAATCCTTCCGCTCCCTTGGAATCGCCTAAGACACCGGTCGTTGCTCCCACAAGACTTCCCTGATTAGTTTGAATTCCTGCGGTTTTGATGTTTCCAGTTCCGGTTGAGACTCCAGTGGCAGCACCTGTTAGTTCACCACCTGCTCCAGAAGCAGATTTTGTCTGAACGCCTGAAAGAGTACCGCCCTTTGCTACAATCGAACTTACAGAGGAAGAAAAATCTGCGGATTTATAGACTTCAACATGACCAATAGCCTTACTTGGGATTGTCGCAAAAGCTGACGGACCAGTTGCAGAAGGTACCTTGGAGCTGGTTGTTTTAGCTGGAGCCGGAGCGGCAATTTGATTGGTTGGTTTAGTTACTGGCTCAGAACCTTGTTTAACAACTTGTTTTACTTGAGCAGTTTTTTTGCCGGGATCTGGCTTGTTGTTTTGATTTTTGGTTGTCATGACATCCGGCTTTTTTACTTCCGGCTGTTTCTCAACAGGCTTTTCTGGCTTAACAGATGGCTTACTCGGAGCTTTCTGAGCAATCTTTTTTTCATTTTCTGTCTTAGCAACTGAATCATTCTTACTAACAATAAGAGGCTGTTTATAAAGGATCGTCGCCAGCCTTTCTGGTGCTAATTCTTCATCTTTGGTATCTTCCGGAACTTGCACAACATTCAACCCCACAGAGATAGTAATAAACGCAAGTAGGAATAACGCCAGATATTTCCGAAAATCGGGATCACGTTTAAGGATAGGTGCAGATAAAATAGTTGGTGGAGCCTGCACGTTTCTTACGTAGATCTGTAAATCATCTTTTGAAAGACGAACTAGATCCTGTCCTTCTAGATCTACCGATG
>JBEIEO010000341.1:0-2450 GCA_040382895.1 Halobacteriovoraceae bacterium | reverse complement strand
GCGGTTGAGTTCCTGAGCATTTCGAACTTCTTTTGCGCGGCCGTAACTTTGGGCAATATCAAATTCAGTGGAGCGAAAATGTTTCGGCCCACAACTAATGGCTTCACTCCCCGCCACCAAAGGCTCCAACAGAGAATGCACACTGACCCCAAAACCTCCACCGACATAGGCCTTTCCAAAGTCGGCATAAAGCTCACACAGCACACCTTTTTTATTCAACAGCAAAGTGGAGGACAGTTGAGTCTGGAGAGGTCCATCATCAATTATTTGCATACTGCGGCCAATGGACGCTAATTTGGTTTGCATCTCCTGAAAGACTTCCGGTTTTAACTGATGAGGTACGATCACAACCAGGACATCGGCAGGGACATTGGCCAGAAGTTCCAGATCCACCGGCCAGGCATTCCCTACCATAAGACGCTTGGCACGGGGGTAGAGTTTAAAGTGTTGTTGCAAGACGGGGTAGTTGAGAAACAGTTTATCAAATTTTTCCTGGCGGGCCTCTAATCTGCGTTTGATCTGTTCCATACGAAAGTCATAAATTGCCCCGGAATATCCCAGGGATTTTCCCAGCTCATAATCTGCTTCAGAGGCAAAGATGGTATATTTAGAATTCCATAGAAAGGCCTGTTTAAAAAACGATGGAGTATTCCCCTTCACTCTTTCTTTCTTGAAGGTCACCCAGAGAAATTTCAACACATGGTTCGTTTTCAGTGACCAAACTAGGAACTCCGGAAAAAGATCATAACGTACAAGGATGAGTGTCTTCGCACTGATCCAGGAAGAGAAACTCAAACCTAAAATCGGATAGCGCAGATAACGAATCAAGCTGGAGTGCTTTTGATAAAGTTCAAGAATTTGTTTTTCCACCGAGGGTGAGAAAAAAACCAGCTCCAGTCTTTTTCCTTCGCTGAGAGCATCCTCAATCAAGCTTGCGACCTGCTGATATTCACCTTCCGATGAAAATTCAAAACAAAGATCGGCCTTCAGACCGTCAAGTTTAAAGCTGCGAGCGCCAGCTTCTGTGAGATTTCTCTTTTCAAAGTTCAGGCGTTGGCGCACCACTGGCACGACATAAAGGAGAACTTTAAGAATGCTCAAGACCGGCCAGTAGATGAACCAGAGAAAAAATTGTCCCAGGAACCACTTCATTGAGCGACTCCCATTTGCTTGAAGATGGAGTATACTTCATCAACAGAGATTTCCTCCATACAAAAAAGTCTCTCACGATAGCAGGGAGTCTTACCTGTAGTGGAACAAGGCTTACAAAATAATTCTTTGGATAGGTATTGAGATTTTTCACCATGCGGGGCAAACCCGAAGCGTGGATCAGTGGGCCCAAAGATCGTGAGACAAGGAACACCATGAGCTTCAGCAATATGATTCATTCCAGAATCATTGCCGATGCAAACATCAGTCCGGGATAAAATATTCATGGACTGCTTGAGGCTGGTCTTCCCCTGGAGATTAAGCAAACGTGGATCCTGAATAACATTGAAGGCGTCACAAAATTTATCCTCGGGGCCTGCCAGAATAACAACCTTGTACGAAGTTTCTTGAAGAAGTTTTTTTGCCAGCTCCACAAAGGAAGAAATCGGCCAGCGCTTAGGAGCAAACGATGCTGAGGGGGCCAGCACCACATAATCTCCACTAATTTCATACTCAGGCAACGGCCCCAGGGATGTTAATTCCTGGTGAGGACCCTTACGATATTCAATGGTTCGTCGCACACCTCTGACATCACCAAAAATATTTTCGAAATCATTGATGATTCGCTCCACCTGATTTTCCAGTCCAAAAAACTTTGTATCAATTAGTCGTTTTAGTTTGTCGCTTTTCAATTTAGTTAAAAAGAATCGCTCCCATCTACGCTTATCCATGGTCAGAGCAGGAATGGTCCAGAAGCTTAGGCGAAGTCGAAATGAGCGCATGGTCGCATGAAGATCCATGATCAGATCCAGGGGATGCTCTCCATGAAGCTGGTCAATTTTTTTTACAAAATCTTTCCACTGTTCGCCTCGGCGATTAAAGCTGATGACCTGATTTATGCCGGGATGTGAATCGATCAGAGAAACGAACTCTGACGAAGTCACGAATGTTAAACGCAGACTCGTCCCATAAAGGGAGCGGAGCCAGTTCACTGTCGCTGTCTGAAGCACCACATCTCCCATACTGGAGAAGCGGACTAAGAGGATATGCATGATATTATTATAATCAGTAGCCCATCAAGACACCAGTGTATTCACCGGTTTTTGAGCCTTCAATGATCTTTTTGTTGTGTCGATCCACGAAGTTTTTGTAGTCCTTCCACTTCTTTTCACCGAACAATAATCGAATTTTATTCTGGGCTTCTTCCTCGAGATCTATGATCTTGCGACGCTCATCAAAGGTTAAAGTTATGCCAGTGGGATGCTTCTGATAGATGGGTGCTGTTTTCTGGTACAGCTCCT
>JBEIEO010000340.1:0-2456 GCA_040382895.1 Halobacteriovoraceae bacterium | reverse complement strand
GATGAGTTTTGAATACAACGATCGTGCTCTTCACCTTTTGGATACTCCCGGTCACAAAGACTTCTCAGAAGACACTTACCGGACATTGACTGCAGTAGAATCGGTGTTGATGATGATCGATTCCGCCAAAGGCGTGGAGGCACAGACCATTAAATTGATGGACGTGTGCCGGATGCGGGATACCCCTATCGTCACTTTCATGAACAAGTTTGACCGCGAGTCCATGGATCCCTTTGCGCTTTTGGATAACATTGAATCTATTTTAAAAATTCAGTGTGTCCCGATGACCTGGCCTGTAGGCAATGGTGTAGACTTTAAAGGTGTGTACGACTTTAAAACAAAGAAGATTCTTAGTTTTAAAGATTCCAAAGATCCATTCTCTCCCAGCTACATCGATGCTTCAGATATCGACTCAGCGACTTTGATCGCTGAAATTGGGAAACCACTCCAGGAAAAACTCAAAGAAGATCTTGAGATGGTGGCGACACTGATTCCAGAATTTTCTATGGATGAGTATCTGGCCGGCATTCAGTCTCCGGTGTTTTTCGGCTCGGCCTTGAAAAACTTCGGAGTCAAAGAGTGTCTTGATCTCATCACAGAAATTGCACCGACTCCCCGTCCTCGTGAAGCGGTTCTGGCACCTTACGACTCCTCGGCTAAAATCATCACCATTGATCCATCTGATGAAGAATTCACTGGATTTATTTTTAAAATCCAGGCGAACATGGATGCCAAACATCGCGATCGCATTTCATTTATGCGGGTGTGTTCCGGTAAATTTAATCGAAACGATAAAATCTATCACATTCGCTCGGGCAAAGAGATTCGGATCGCTACCCCGCTCATGTTTCAGGCCCGAGATCGTGAAATTGCAGAAGAAGCACTGGCCGGAGACATTATCGGTCTTTACGATACAGGTAAGTACCAAATCGGGGACACCTTCTCGATGGGGAAAAAACATATCCGTTATACAGGAATCCCAAGCTTTTCACCGGAGCTCTTTATGCGCGTGACCGCTAAAGATCCCATGAAGGCCAAGCATCTTGAGAAAGGTCTTTCTCAGTTATCGGAAGAAGGGGCAACTCAGCTCTTTATCCGTCGCCACACGAATGAAAAGATGCTGGGAGCAGTTGGGGCGTTGCAGTTTGAAGTGGTGAAATACCGTCTGGAAGATGAGTATTCAGTGGTTGCCACCTATGAACCAGTGGCGTGGGCGGGTGTGCGATGGTTGAAATTTCCGGATAAAAAAGCTGAAGAAAAATTTGCTCAGGACTACTCTTCAGTCATCATGGAAGATAAAGAAAAACGATTGTGCTTTGCAGTTAGAACTGAGTGGGATTTGAAGCTCGCCATGGAAAAGAATCCGGACGTTAAGTTCTACAAGAACTCTGACTACATCGACTAAGACCCGAAATTTCTTAATACAATCTTTACATGCGATTTTAGGAGCTCCTTGATAAATACTTAGGCATCAAGGAGTTCTCAGCATGAAATCTCTGCTTGCGCTATTCGTTTCATTCAGTGCCTTTGCCTCACCCTTCTCAGGATCATTTAAAGCTCAGGAAGTTGAGCCGATCATGGTTTATGAGTACGTCTCTGCCACTTGCTCTCGGACCCTTGGGGGGCAGACCTGTGATGACCATGGTTGCACCGATAACTCCTGGACTGAGTACTATGAGTGCGGTGGAGATGAATGGGTCCGAAAAGGATCGAAGCCTCTGTATGACCTTGAAGTGCACTATCAGATTGAGGTTAAAGGTGATGCAATCTTTACACCTACTCTCTCCGGGTCAAAAGAAATCGATCGCGGCTATGGCCCTGAGCAATTTGAAAGAACGTTTTTCAACCGACCTGCAACCTCAATGATCGCTTTTGCTCAGAAACTCAAAATTGAAACTCTAGAAATTAAAGAGTCTTCAGTTGGCCCGGGGAAAAAACGTCTGGTGCTTACTGCAGAAGTTCTGGTGGTAGACCCAATTAAACTAAATACCGCTTTTGAAGAAGCCGTTATGGTTTCACAAAATGAAATCCGCATTGAAAGCTTCCTGACTCAACTTCCATTGAAACTAAGTATGTGTGTGGGATATGACCGACGTCTGTCTCGTACTGTGAAAGATCTGGGCTGTCAGACCATTGAGAAGACTCATCTAAAAGCCGGTAGAATCATGCTAGATAAAATTGATTTCTCCGGAGCTCGACGCAATCGCGATTTGGTGTATTTTTTCAACTGGAGTCTTGATGGTCACTGGCTATCGGGACACAATCCATCCAAACCCTACGTCATCTTTAAGCAATAACGTTCCTGAAACTAAAAGGGCCCTTTTCAGGGCCCTCTGTTTTTAAAATAAAAATAGAAAGACTTATCTAGCTTTTGGCTTGAACCAGCAAAGTGGACGAAGACCAACAGTGTGCCCAAGAGTTCCGTGGCAAGTACCGGCGACTTCAGACGTCTGGTT
>JBEIEO010000339.1:0-2487 GCA_040382895.1 Halobacteriovoraceae bacterium | reverse complement strand
GTGGTTCTGGCGGCGGAATCAATGGCGGCTATATTCAAGGCCAGGGATTGGGGTTCTAATCCGAATCCCAATCTAACGCACCTTCTCAATCTTTCATTCTTGCCCCTTATGAATTAGACTACCAAGACTAATTTTAAGGGGCATTTTTCATGGAATACAATTTCTCCGAGATCGAACCGAAGTGGCAAAAATACTGGGATGAACATAAAACGTTCAAAACCGAAATGGACACCACTAAACCGAAGTACTACGTACTGGATATGTTCCCCTATCCTTCTGGTGCTGGTTTGCACGTGGGTCACCCGGAGGGTTATACAGCCACGGACATCATGGCCCGCTACAAGCGCATGAAAGGTTTCAATGTGCTTCACCCAATGGGCTGGGACTCATTCGGTTTACCAGCAGAAAACCATGCCATCAAAACCGGAACTCATCCGGATGTCACCACTCAAGAAAATATCGCAACCTTCAAACGCCAGTTAAAGATGCTGGGCTTTTCCTACGATTGGGATCGTGAGATCGCGACTTCCAATATCGATTATTACAAGTGGACTCAGTGGATCTTCGTTCAGCTCTTCAACAAGGGTCTCGCCTACGAATCACACATGATGGTGAACTGGTGTCCCAATCTGAAGACAGTTCTCGCCAACGAAGAAGTAATCAACGGGAAATCGGAAGTCGGCGGACATCCGGTGATTAGAAAACCGATGAAGCAGTGGATGCTCAAGATCACTGAATACGCAGAGCGATTACTGCAGGATCTGGATCTCCTGGACTGGCCAGATTCCGTGAAAGAAATGCAGCGAGTATGGATCGGCAAATCTGAAGGTGCCATCATCAGCTTCAACGTTGATGGCTCAAGCGATAAGATCGATGTCTTCACCTCTCGTCCCGACACACTTTTCGGTGCCACTTATATGGTGCTTGCACCGGAACATGCTTTAGTAGATAAGATCACCATTGAGTCGCATAAAGCAGAGATCGCAAAATACCGCGAAGTGACTGCTTTGAAATCTGATCTGGAGCGAACTGAACTTAATAAAGATAAAACCGGTGCCTTCACTGGCGCCTACGCCATTAATCCTGCCAACGGAACTAAAATTCCGGTCTATATCGCTGACTACGTTCTCAACACTTATGGAACCGGGGCCATCATGTCAGTACCGGCCCATGATGAGCGTGACTGGGAATTTGCCAAGAAGTTCAATCTTCCGATTATGGAAGTGGTGAAAGGTGGAAATGTTCAGGAAGCAGCTTTTTCTGAAGATGGTGAACACGTTAATTCTGATTTCTTAAATGGCCTGAACAAAGCCGACGCCATCAAAAAAATGATCAACTGGCTGGAAGATAAAAAACTCGGCACTAAGAAAATCAATTATAAACTTCGTGACTGGTTATTCTCACGCCAGCGCTACTGGGGAGAACCATTTCCTATTCTCAAATTTGAAGATGGCACCGTTCGCTGTTTAGATACCGATGAATTACCAGTTGCTCTTCCACAAGTAGAGAAATACGAGCCTTCAGGAACCGGTGAATCTCCGCTGGCCACCATTGATGAGTGGCTGAATGTGGTTGATCCAAAAACCGGTAAAAAAGCGAAACGTGAAACCAATACCATGCCACAGTGGGCGGGCTCATGCTGGTACTACTTACGTTTCTGTGACCCGAAAAACACCAAAGAGCCTTGGAATTCAAAAATCGAAAACTACTGGATGCCAGTAGATCTTTATGTGGGTGGTGCTGAACACGCCGTTCTTCACTTGCTCTACTCCCGCTTCTGGCACAAGGTACTCTATGATCTGGGCCTAGTGTCCACTAAAGAGCCATTCCACAAGCTGGTTAACCAGGGAATGATCCTGGGCGAAGACGGCGAGAAGATGAGTAAGTCCCGCGGTAACGTGGTGACTCCGGATAACGTGGTAAAAGAATACGGGGCGGACTCTCTGCGACTCTATGAGATGTTTATGGGTCCACTGGATAAAACCAAGCCTTGGTCTTCCTCGGGTGTGAAGGGTGTTTATAACTTTCTTCAGCGCGCGAACCGTTTCTTCATGGATAAAAATAATTACACCGATGCGGAAACTGAGAGTGTTGCCAACAACAAAGAAATGCATAAACTCATTAAAAAAGTGACCGAAGACATCGAAGGCATGCGTTTTAACACTGCTATCTCGGGCATGATGATTTTCGTCAATCACCTTTATAAGAGTGGGAAAGTTTCCCGTCAAAATGCTGAGAAATTTGCCATCGTGCTAAGTCCGTTTGCACCTCACCTGGCAGAAGAAATCTGGCAGTCTCTTGGCCATAATAAGACCCTGGCTCACGAACACTGGCCTAGTTTTGATGCGGAACTTGCCAAAGATGAACTCATCACAGTCGCAGTCCAAATTAACGGAAAAACTCGTGCGACATTTGATGTAGATCCGGACATCTCCAAAGACCACCTCATGGCGATGATCAAAGCTGATGAGAAGGTTTCAAAATACC
>JBEIEO010000338.1:0-2488 GCA_040382895.1 Halobacteriovoraceae bacterium | reverse complement strand
TAGGGAAGTTCCTGATTTGAATGTCCTCGTACGGATGAACAAAATATATCCTCGCCGGGATGTGGATATCTTTTTTCACGTTTCAGTTAAAGAAACAGAACTGTCAGGTCACGTGGTCAGACAAATCGATACGAAAAACCTGGAAGAGATTGCTCAAGAACTTACGAAAAATGTTTCCAACATTAAAAGTGGAAACGATAAGGAATTTAAAAAAATTAAGGATTCATGGAAAAACATACCGTCATTTTTGGCCGGAAGAGTTTTAGATCTCATCGCCTTCGTTAGTTACACTCTGAATCTTAATATCCGCGGGTCCAATATTCCTCGTGATTGTTTTGGCTCTATGATGATCACCAATATTGGCTCACTGGGATTTAGCAGTGCTTTCGTTCCACTCGCTCCTTATACCCGCATCCCGCTGATTCTTGCTCTGGGAAAAACGCAGTGGCGCCCAGTGTGCTTGAATGATGGAACGATTACTTCACAACAACAAGTAAGCTTATGCTTCACCTTCGATCATCGAGTCATGGATGGTGCACGAGGAGCAAAGCTGGCCAGTGCTATCCAGAAGTATCTTGAGAATCCTGACCTTCTAGATTGATAAAGACTTGCAGATGAAATCATCCAATAAATAAATCTGTGGGTGAATTTGAAACATAAACCTTGAATGCGGAAGTTATTCTATCTGAGAAACTGGGCGATCAAGCCCAGTTTTCTTGGCACTAAGCTGCTTTTTCTTCTTTCACATAGGCCGGGATCCTACTCTTGGGCAGGATCACTTCATTAGGCTTGATCGTAGCACCCTTACCGATCACCACATCTCCGAAGACACATGCCCTTAATCCAACTGTCACGTTGTCTTCAATGATAAGTTTGTCGATGATAAGCATACCTTTCATACCATAATGAGAGATAAGTGTCGCCGATCCACCAATGGTCACAAATTCGCCAATCTCAATCAAACAAGGATCAGAGATATTGGTGGAATTGATCATGGAGCCTTTGCCAATCTTCATCCCCATCATGCGAAAGAATAAAAGATTCATAGGCGTCGGAGTAATGAACTCTAAGAATGTGTAGCGTACAAGATAGGTTAGAGCATTGTGATAATACCAAGGTATAACTGAAAGTGAAAACCATGAAGCCCTGAGAGGTTTTACCTTGAGTGGTAGAAGATTATTCACTAACGGCACAACGAAAATCAAAGTCAAACCATAGATAAAAAATCCAGCAGCAAGACTTAAACCTGATGCCAAAGTTTTAATAATCGGTGCAGACGTCGTGGTCCACTGCTGAACACTTTGAAAGAGCCAATACCCTGGCGCCAGAGACACTCCCATACAAACTATGTAGCAGAGGGCGATAGGTGCCAGAAGTAACATAAAACCTACGCTTTTGAAGCGCCGGAAACGACTTTCCAGAAAGCCTGTTAAACCCTTGCGAGAGGACTGAGTCGAATGAACGTCTAACCTTTCTTTATTCATAAAGCTATTATAGGCCTAGTTTAATAAAGATTCTCATCTTTAAGCTTTTCGGCAACTTATCCCCAGTTCAGTTTAGTAGGGAATTTTTCCCCCACTACCTGCCGGTATTAAAATCAGTTAAAATAGAGAATGATCTCATTCATGGGATCATGTCGGGGTAAGTTTATGAAGAAGGATATTTTCATCGACATCGCCAACATCATTTTAGGAATCAATGCCATTTTCTGGTTCGGAGTTGCCATGTTGCCCTACATGCATGGTGGCCTTTTGAAACCGTAGACTTTGTCCTGGTGCCATTTGATCCTCAAGAATGATGAACTTCCCACCATTTAGCCTTGGCATAGGACTAGCATCATCTGGTTTTGAGAGTGTTCACAACACTTCGAAGAACAGGAGGTTCTATGAAAGCACTACTACTTTCCCTAATCATGCTGGCTTCTTTGAATTCATTGGCAGCTTCTCATGAACTTGCCTTTCATCGGTATGACGTTAAATTAGAGAAAGTGGTTTTAAAAACACCGATGCCGGTGAATATGATTAAGCTCTACCGCAAGATTGATTTTGAAAAACGGATGATCGCTGGATTTAAAGCTTCCAAGGAAGAAACACCCGCAAAACTCAGCTGGCTTAATGGCTTAAGAAATAAACTGCAAAGTACCAATGGAAAAATTCGATTGTAAAAATCTAGAGAGAAAAGTTCTCGTGAAGAATTTTTGGAATATCGTCCAGGTCAAAGGGCTTAAGAATAATGCCGTCAGGACGCAGGAGCCTCTGTTGCTCGGAGCTTAAATAATCTCCCGATATGACTACTACCGGTATGTTAGCAATCCTTGGTAGTGAGAGTTGTCGAGCGCGAAAACCAATACCATCAAGACGAGGCATCCAGAGATCCAGGAATATAATTGCGGGAAGTTCTTCGGATGAGCAGAGTTTCTCCAATGCCTCCTCCCCATCACTGGCAGTGATAACGGAATATCCTTCCATTTGCAGGAATGCTTCCAGAG
>JBEIEO010000337.1:0-2496 GCA_040382895.1 Halobacteriovoraceae bacterium | reverse complement strand
GCCATCATCGTTCACCTCTACGGCTGGGCCGTTCCAGAGACGATGGAGATCAGAAAAATTTGTCAGGAAAAAGGTGTGATCCTTATTGAAGATTGCGCTCAAGCAATTGGCGTAAAAATCAACGGTGAAAGTCTTCTCTCGAATGCTTATGTTGCAACCACCAGTTACTACCCGGCGAAAGTGCTTGGGGCGAGCGGTGATGCTGGTGGAATCTTTACCACTGATGCAAAAGTAGCAGAGGTAGCTCAGAAGCTTCTTAACCATGGTCGAATTTCGCACTATGAACACGGATATATTGGCTGGAACTCACGCCTTGGGGCCTATGAAGCAAACTTCATGGTGGAAGCTTTGAAACATCTTGATGCTCGTCTGGAAAGTCGTCGTCATGTCTGTCAGCTATATCGTGAAAAAATTAAAAATCCTCTCTTGAAATTCCTCTCACCAGCTGCTGGTATCTGGGAGAATGGCTATCTTTCAGTGGCCCTGATGACTCCAGAATCTCGTCCTGCTTTCATTGAATACCTAAAGAAGAATGACATTGGTTATGGCACAGTTTATCCAGGTGCTATGAGTGAACAACCAGGTGCCGTTGGACACATTGGTGGAAAGATCTCTCATGGACACGCAGACTGGATTGCAAAATCTGTGATCAACCTTCCCTGCTTTGCCTATATGTCTCAAGCCGAAATCGATTTCGTCATCGAAACAGTAAACAATTACAAATAAATCTACGCCGAGAGCCTGACAATTACAGTCAGGCTCTCTTCTCCTCTCAAACACTTACAAATTGCGAAAGATTTCTTAACAAAAAAAATCTACTTTCAGGCAAAAAATTCCTCATGTTCCTCTAAAGCTTTTCCGAAATGCTGGACAACAACGCTCATCATAGTGATGAGTAAAAAAACCAAAGGGCATGGTTGCCCGGTGATGGGATTTGAACACCCCGTCAGTAGCAAGGAGGTTTGGATGATTTTAACCGGAGGATAGGTCTATGGGTTTCAGAATTAACACGAACGTTGCGTCACTTCAGGCTCAGGGTTCATTGAACAAGGTCAACAAAGATTCTCAAGAGAGTTTCTCAAAACTAAGTTCAGGAACACGAATTACAAAAGCCGCTGATGATGCTGCAGGCTTAGCGATCTCAGAAAAATTGAAGGCTGAGATCAGGTCAGCTCAACAAGCTACCAGAAACGCGAACGATGGTATTTCTATGGTGCAAGTTGCAGAGGGTGGATTGAACGAAACGTCTAACATTTTAGTACGTATGCGTGAACTCTCGATCCAAGCTGCTTCGGATACTGTAGGAGATTCAGAAAGAGCGATGTCGAACTTGGAATATCAGCAGTTGAAACAAGAAATGGACCGTATTTCACAGGTGACTGAGTATAACGGAACAAAACTTCTTGATGGCTCTGGTGATAAGAAAGAGTTCCAAGTTGGTACAGGTTCTGATGCTTTCAAAGATCGTATCAGTATCGAACCAGGACAACTGAATTCAACTGTCGGTTCGTTGGGTGTTGAGGGAGTGGATGTATCAAGCAAGGAAGGAGCTCAAGATAGCCTTGCAAATATTGATGCGGCCATTGAGAAGGTTTCTAGTCAAAGAGCGGTACTAGGAGCAATCCAGAACCGATTAACTTCGACCACAAACAACTTGCAGACCCAAACGGAGAATATGAGCGCAGCTAACAGTCGTATCCGCGACGTAGATTACGCTGAAGAAACGGCTAAACAGGCGCGAAACCAGATCCTGACTGCCGCTGGTACCTCGGTACTTGCCCAGGCAAACGTGAATGGTCAGAACGCACTAAAACTGATTGGCTAATTAATTCAACTAATTGACTCACAAGGCCCCCTCTTCGAGGGGGCTTTTTTTATTTACTGCTCTGTGTTTTTTTGTTACCTATCCCCTCACTTATGACTACCACTCAGAAAAAATCCATGGATGACAATTTTTGTTATCGCTCCGACTTCAAATACACTCATGACAATCCTTATCATGACAAGCTTGGTGTTTTTGATTCTTTCGTGCTTCGGGACGAAGCTGCCGAAACCAACGTAGGTAAATGGAATCAGATGTTCCAGAATGACAAACCTCTGGAAGTGGAAATCGGCACCGGTTACGGTGAGTTCATGATGGAATACTGTCAGAAAAATCCTGATATTAATTTCATCGGATTAGATCACCGCTTTAAGCGCTCTTTCAGTGTCGCTAAGAAGCTGGATAAGCTCGAGCATAAAAATTTTAAATATCTACGTGCTCGCGGAGAACGAATCGAATTTATGTTCGATGAGAATGAAGTTCAATCGATTTTCTATTTTTTCCCAGATCCATGGCCAAAAAATCGTCATCATAAAAAAAGATTGTTCCAAAAACCTTTTTTGAATGCCTGCCACAAAGTACTTAAGCCAGGTGGCACGCTTTTTATCAAAACTGACCATGATGGCTATTTTGACTGGATGCTAGATCATTTAAAAGATGAAAAAAGATTTGAG
>JBEIEO010000336.1:0-2498 GCA_040382895.1 Halobacteriovoraceae bacterium | reverse complement strand
GTCTGACAAGTTCCTAAAAGATAACTGCTTAATAATGCGAAGCTCTTGCGCGAGAGTGAAAAATAAGTACTGACTCTCAAGACCAGACTTTTCTAAAGTCAGCACCAATCTGCGGGGGCAGTTCTAATGTCTTCGAGCAGTACTGGCTCGGTATGGTGAAAAGAACCATCGATAATGAGTACATGAAATCTATCATCAACGCGTTCTAACGAACGCGATCGGTCCGGATGTTACGAAGATCCATTTTCCGGTCAAAGGCCGGATCGTGATTGAGGTGAACGTGCTAGAGGGATGCGCAGGCAGAAACGGCATAGATAACCTCGTACACTCATCCTATTTTGATTCACCGTGCTTCTCAAACCCAGTCCAAATATTGTTTCAAATCCTTTCGACTCATGGAAAAATAGAGATATGAAACTAGCTAAAATCCTGCCTCATTTAAACTATCAATTTAAAACCGAACACGAATTGATCAGTTCCATCGAAGAGTTGTCCAGAAACTTTACAACGAACCGACAGGACCTTGCAGACTACCTTAAAGATGAGCGATTGAGTGCTGCCTACACAGCTTTTTATCTGACAACCAATATTCCTAAGCTTCAGCACCTCTTTGAATTGTTACCATCAGAATTTCTTTCTTTGATAAAAGATACTGCTTTCTTGGATGTGGGTGCCGGTCCTGGAACCTTTTCCATTGCTTTTCGAGAGTGGGTCAACCGACCGATTAACAAACTCATTCAAATTGAAACCTCCGAAGTCATGCGCAATCAAGGTCGCAAACTCTGGCAGGGACTCTATCCGGGTGAACAATCGGTTTGGTGGGAACGAGTCCAAACGGAAGAAACGGTCGGAAAGCTAATGTTGTTCGGTCATTCTGCCAATGAAATGGGGCCTGAAAAAACTTTCGATTATATCCAGAAGATAAACCCCGAGCATGTCCTTTTCATTGAACCGGGTACGAAAGATTTTTTTCCTCATATGTTAAGCATACGACACAAACTTCTTGCTCAGGGATATCAAGTTATTTATCCCTGTCCCAATGCTGAAGAGTGTCCTTTGAGAAACTCAAGTCAGGATTGGTGTCATCAATTTCTTCAGGTAACTCAAGATCCGGAAGTAGAACGGCTTTCTCAGATGGTAAAAAAAGATCGCCGCAATCTTCCTGTCATCTTTCATGCCTATTCCAGAACCTTCAAAAGCAAGAATCCTGATTATCGTCTGGTGAGAGTGTTATCTGAAACAAAGTTCAGTTTTGAATGGGAAGTTTGTCATCAAAATGTGTTAGAGCGGGTGCAGGTGATGAAGCGGGAAATGTCGAAAACTGAAGAAAAAGCCATGGCACAAGTGCTGGCAGGGACTGGGCTGGAGCTCGAAGTGGTGAAGAAACTTGAGCAAAGTATGCGCGTAAAAGTGACAAAAATCATGAATTAAACTGCTCACCTTGACAGTCATGTTTTCACTCCCATCTTTATGATAAGAATAGTAAACCAGGTAGGTTAATTATGAATAAATTCGATCAAATTGTTCTCGGCTCTCTGGACATTGCTCAGTCAGATGCACTTAAGCGTAAGAACACAGAACTTGCCCCAGAGCATTTGTTACTCGGCTTAATTTTGAATAAGTCTTCCTATGCTTCTAAGGCCATGAAAGACAATTTGAAGGAAGTCGAGGCAATGATTGCCAAGCTTCCTAAAACCACTGGTCAAATCAACATCGATAATCTTCGTACCAGTCCACGCGTGCAGGAATGGCTGACCCTGGCATCAGGTGATTCAGCTCAACAAGGTAAGGCTGAAGTAAGTGAAAAGCATTTACTTAAATTCTTGCCACAAATGTTCCCGCAACTAAAAGTGGATTATCAGAAATTCTCTGATACGGCCGAAGAAGTGGAGGTTCCCAGTTTCCTGGTTAACCTTAACGAATCGGCACAACAAGGTAAGCTCGATCCCGTCATCGGAAGAACGAAGGAAATCCGATCGGTCATTGAAATATTGGGCAGAAGGGCCAAGAACAATCCAGTTCTCGTGGGCCCCGCTGGAGTTGGTAAGACAGCCATTGTGGAAGGACTCGCAGAACAAATCGTGAAAGGTAATGTGCCTGATGTGCTGAAAGGAAAAACCGTTTACTCGCTGGATATGGGCTCACTCATGGCCGGAACGAAGTATCGAGGTGATTTTGAAGAGCGCATCCAGAATCTTTTGAAGTTTGTTAAATCCAAGGCTGGAGAGGTGGTGTTGTTTATTGATGAGCTTCATCAACTCGTTGGTGCAGGACGCACTGATGGTGCCATGGATGCCGCAAACTTACTTAAACCAGCACTAGCACGCGGCGAACTCCACTGTATTGGTGCTACAACATTTGATGAGTATCAAAAATACATCTTAAATGATCCGGCGCTAGAGCGTCGGTTCAGAAATGTTCCAGTACATGAGCCTTCCAAAGAAGATGCGTTGGAAATTCTTATGGGTGTAAGAACCAAGATGGAGGCTCACCACGGG
>JBEIEO010000335.1:0-2508 GCA_040382895.1 Halobacteriovoraceae bacterium | reverse complement strand
GAATGAAGTTCAATCTATTTTCTATTTCTTCCCTGATCCATGGCCGAAGAATCGTCATCACAAAAAGCGTTTATTCCAAAAACCTTTTCTGAATGCCTGTCACAAAGTGCTTAAGCCTGGTGGAACGCTTTTCATCAAAACGGACCACGATGGCTATTTTGACTGGATGCTAGATCATTTGAAAGATGAAAAAAGATTTGAGGTCCTCCTGCAATCTCGTGACCTTAGGAATGAGTACCCGGAACATTTCCTCTCGCAATTTACGACGAAATTTGAAAAGATATTCCTATCCCAAGGAACATTAATTAAATCCGTCGTCCTCAGAAACATTAAAGGTTAAAAGTCCCCAATGGCCTTTGAACAGTTGAAAGATCGAATCAGAGAAACTCCGATTTCTACGATCATTAGTCATTATATTCCGCTGAATAAAAAGGGCACCGCTCTGGTAGCTCTTTGTCCGTTCCATCAAGATACCAAACCTTCCATGAACGTGAATGACAACAAAGGCATGTTTAAATGCTTCGCCTGTGGTCAGGGTGGCGATGCCATCACTTTCGTAAAAGAATACAAGAAACTGGATTTCGTTGAGGCCTTAAGAGAACTGGCCGGTGTTTTAAATCTGCCATTTGAAGAGTACCAGAAAGAGAAAAAGAAAAATCCTCGTCTGGAAATGGCTTTCCGAGTATTGAATGCATCTACGAAGCTTTATCAGAAAGTAGCCGGCCAAAATCCGGAACACTACAAAGCCTTCATCGAAAAAAGAAAACTCTCAGCTGAGATCATCGATAAATACCAGATTGGTTACGCTCCATCGGGGAATGTATTAAGAAAGTATCTTGAATCTATTCCTGAAAAAGAACGCGATTTCGCTCAAGAGATAGCCATGGACTTGGGACTGGTCAGGCACAATCCAGATAAAAATAGTTACTATGATTTCTATCGTGATCGAGTGATGTTTCCCATTCATGGTCACTCTGGTCAAGTCTGTGGATACTCTTCCCGCGCGGTTCTTCCCGATCAGAATCCCAAATATCTCAACTCATCAGAGTCATTTGCCTTCGATAAAAAGAATACTTTATTTGGTTTTTATTTCGCTAAAAACCACATACGGCAATCTGATCAAGTGATTATCGTTGAAGGCAACATGGACGTCATCATGATGCATCAGTTTGGATTTCACCAGACAGTGGGTGCCATGGGAACAGCTTTTTCAGAGCAATCTGCCCGTCTTTTATCGAACATGACGAAGAATATTTACCTGGCAATGGACTCAGATGCCGCCGGGAAAACGGCCATGCAGAAGATGAACCAATTCTTTATGGTCATCGGGATTCTCCCCAGGCTTCTAAGCTTCGATCCTGCTAAGGATCCGGATGAATTTCTACTGACCGAGGGGCGACTTGCCCTCATCGAGCGCATTGAAAAAGCCCCGGTGCTCTTAGACAAGATGATTGAAGAGATCATCCAGCAGGCCCAACCGGAAACTATTGATCAAAAATTAGCTACGCTGCGCCGTATATTTGAAGCAGTTTCTCCACTCAGGGAGCATTTGGGTGCTACCGAGAGAATTATCGCCGCTGCCAAGTTATTGAAAATGAATTCTGACTCTTCGACTATTTTAGAAGATTACAAAGACTTCCTTTCTAAAATTCGGGAAAAGGCACCGATCTTGAATGAAAAGTCTAAGACGGAGCTAAAAGAGACCGAAATTGAAGAACAAGAAAGAAGGTTGGAGGAAGAGCGAAGTATTTCGCTGCAAGAATCAGGCCCAATTTCGAAAAGTGAAAAGGTCTTTTTGAAAGAAATTGTCTGTCATCCCGAGTTCTTGACGCAACCGAACAGGGACGAATTCCTTGCCTATATTGGGCATAATGAGGTAAAAAGACTGTTTCAATGGCTCGTTAAAATTTATTTTGAGATCGACGAAGCCGAGTACGTTCCGATGGTTCAGGATGAATTAACCAACGGCGGTTATTCAAAAGAGATCAGAGATGTCGTAACCGAAGCTCTGTTCAATTATGGTAACAAGTACAATGAGAAGGTCATCCAGCGTATGCTGAAGGACTATATGGTGATGTTAAAGATGGATCAACTGAAAAACAAGCGCAAATCGCTGGTTGAACGTCAAAAGACCTCGCACACACAAAATGAAGTTGATCACCTTTTAGTTGAAATCTCTAAGCTTGATAAAGAGATTCATACTTTGAAAAATTCGGTGCCCTAGATTTTAGGAGATACTATGTCAGTCGTTGTAGCTTTTTTGAACTCGCGGGAATTCTCTCGTCTCGTTATGAAAGGAAAAGATCAGCAGTATCTTACTCCTGAAGAAATTAACGATGCGATTCCTGCCAACATCGTTGACCCAGCGTCTATTGATCAGATCATGGAAAAAATCGAGGAAGCTCGAATCCAAGTGAAGACGCCCGATGTGGATGAAGAAGAAACAGAAAAGGCCAGCACTGAAGTCGCCGAAGATCCTCTTTCAGTTGATGAAGAGGCTGAGCTTCG
>JBEIEO010000334.1:0-2513 GCA_040382895.1 Halobacteriovoraceae bacterium | reverse complement strand
TTGGTGGATAAGATCATTGAAATTGCCGCGGTCAAAATTTCATCAGAGGGACAAGTTGAAACTTTTCATACCCTGATCAATCCTTTGATTGATGTTCCAGTTTTCACCATTCAGTTTCATGGTCTGACCAATGATGATCTCAAAATGGCACCTACCATAAAAAAACCGGTGAAAGCTTTCTGGGATTTTGTGGGCCGTCTGCCGGTGATCGCTCATAACTCGATATTCGATCTGGGGTACCTGATCAAGTCGAGTCATGACTTTCAGATCGAGTTTCCTCCCCTGGATATTTACGATTCCTGCCGGTGGGCCCGCGCCGCCTGGAAGCAGCTGGAAAAAAATCCGGCTAACTATAAACTTTCAACGTTGAGTGAGTACTGTGGATTTACGCTGCAACATCATGTGGCCATGGACGACACGTTTGCGTGTTTAAAAATTATGGCGGTGGTGGCGGGTCTTCCAGTGGATCACAAGACTTGTCAGCATAAGAGTTTCATCTTCCGGCTTTCTGAATTCACCAGCAGCGATTGCTTCAACTTCTCCACCCGTCTTAAAGGACTGGCCACTTTGGTGCAGGAAAAACATCTGGTCACCATCGAAGTTAAGGGCTCGAAGCGTTTCATCCGTCCTATTGGACTTATGCCACAACCAAAAGGTCCGGTGTTGTTTGCTGAAGACCTCACCAGTGGCATGAATAAAACATTTTTACTGAAAAAAATTAAATCGTTTGAAAAACTTGAGGCGAGCTACCTCAAAATCGGTGCACCCGCATGAAAAATTTCATCATGAAAGAGAATCTCAACCTGCGGCTAATCCAGCTTTTTATCCTGGTGGCCCATATTGTCCTTCTAAAGTGGATTCTCTATACCCTCTACGAAGGTGGTGTGCTTCCCTTCAAGATTCTGATGTATCACTTTCTGGGAATTTCCACTTACGGCGCTCTCCTGATACGCTTCTGCGCCTGGTACTATAAACGACAATACCTAAAGGAACTCGAGCGAAATGGACACGAGCCCAAGCTGGAAGAGTAGTTTTCAGCAAGCTTTCAAAAGTTCCCGGGAACTTTATGAGTTCCTTGGTTGGGATCCTGCCACTGCCATGGTGGTAGAACAGAACTATCCTGTTTTCATCCCTCGTGATTTGGCCCAGAAAATAAAAAATGCCGGTCCTCAGAGTGTGCTGGCGCGGGAATTTCTCCCGGATATAAAAGAAATCAGCGACGCTGGCATGGTAGATCCGATCGGAGATAAGGAACACTACAAAGCTCCTCAGCTGATTCATCGTTACTCTTCCCGTGCTCTTTTCACACCTACCAGTGTCTGTCCGGTACATTGCCGTTACTGCTTTCGAAAAAATGAACTGAATCCGCAGGATGAATTATTTGCGGCTGACTTCGAAAAGACTCTCAGCTACCTCAAAGACCATCCGGAGATTTCTGAGATTATCTTCACCGGTGGCGATCCGCTCACACTTTCGGATGAAAAACTCGCCAAGTATCTGGAAGCTTTCTCTCAAATTAAAAGCATTAAAGACATTCGTTTTCATTCCCGCTATCCGGTGATTTTACCTGAGCGTCTGGATAAGGGCTTTCACTGCCTGATAAAAACTTTTGCCCCAAAATTCCGGACTTTCTCGCTGGCCATTCATGCCAATCATGTTTCGGAATTTGATGAAAAAAGTAACGAAGCCATAAGAAATCTATCAAGCCTCAAACTCCGGCTATTGTCTCAAACAGTGCTGCTCAAAGATTTAAACGATGATCCGGAAACTTTATTGAACTTATTCAATCACTTCCTGGATTTGAATATCCGCCCCTACTATCTTCACCATCCCGATCAGGTTCGCGGAGGCCTGCATTTCTATTTGCCAATTGAATCTGGCAGAAAAATCTTCGCACAATTGCGCCGTCATCTTCCAGGATGGGCTTTACCCCAGTATGTGATCGACATTCCCGGTGGCTCCGGCAAGGTGAATGCCTTTAATCCTGAAGAGATGTCCTTTAGTGGATACTTGATTGGCCTCTCAGGAGCTAAAACGCTGGTGCAAGAACCCGACTCTTTTGATTTTTCTTTTTAATTCCCTTGGTTCCCCTCTGATTCGTGGTTAATATTATTCTTATGAGTCAGACCATCCTCATCGAACCACATGAAGATTTGAAAAAGATCTATGCGCTTAATCTCAACACTTTTGTCGGGACCGATGTGATTCATCGAAAAAGTGCAGATGATGCCATTGAACTGCTGCGCATTCTTCCACAGGTTGGACTCATCATCACTCGTGCTTCAGTCAATAAAGATGATACCGCTGTGAAAATTCATCGCTTCCTGAAAAATGAAGGACTCTCCACTTCCATGATCGTAGTGGGTGAATGTAACTCTATCTCCCATGAAGTCATGTGTTTGCCGGAGCCAGTGAGCTGGGAAAGTTTGATTAAACAAGCGGCAATACATCTGGGTGTGACTCTGCAAGATGCCATCAATAAAGTAAAACCAGACTATCTTCCCGTTGGTGTG
>JBEIEO010000333.1:0-2518 GCA_040382895.1 Halobacteriovoraceae bacterium | reverse complement strand
TAAAGCAGAGAATATTCTTGAACACAAGATGCACGAAGAATTTTACAGCATTGATGCCGAAAACTTAAAACTCATTCAGGCGGCCAGATTCCGGGTTGCTGTGGGGACCACTTCTTTGCGAACACTGGAGAGTGGCTGGCAGGACGGAAATGTTCAATTCGACCAAAGCTCTGGTTTCAGAGGTACATCTATCTTTCTACACCCTGGCAAGGAAGTTCATTCCATAAATGCCTTAGTGACCAACTTCCATTTACCAAAATCTACTCTCATCATGCTCGTGAGCTCCCTTATCGGGCGGGAGAAGACGCTGGAGCTTTACCGGATTGCAGTCAAGGAAAGGTATCGTTTCTTCTCCTACGGAGATGGCATGCTCATCCTAAGAAAGTGAAAGGTTCCAACACACCTTTACGTAAACAGTGCTTCAATTAACTCATCGCTTACGTAAAAGTCTGCGGGAACCTAGATTGCAAAGGCATTGAGGGCACACATTCCTAGCAGAAAGATACTTCCCCCGGTTTCAACCAGTTTGGACATCTTGCGTGTGGGATTTCTTTTAAATAACAGCAGCGTTACGGCATATAAACCTGCAAAGAAAAATGCCAGAGCTTTATAAAGGTTCGAAAATTCCATCTGCATAGTCAGCATCAAAATCACGATCACAATGGTTAAGAGTAGCTGTGCACCCACCGCTGCGTTGATTCCCCAAAAGCGAGTATAGCTATCTGCGTGTGCGTTCTCACGATCCGCAGACCACGTTTTACGGGCCAGCTCATAAATAGTGTAGATTAGAGTTAAAAAGATCAGAGCTGGTAAAAGTTTCGGATCACCGTGCACCTGATGAACTGTCACAAATGGCATCGCCGAATAAATCGCCAGGGGCGGCAGAATCATCTGATGCAGGATCAGGTTAAGTGTAATCTTAGGATCAAGAAATTCTTTTGCATAAAATTCCTTGGCCATAAGCTGGGCCCAGATCTGAAGAATTGCCATATACATCAGGGAATCACGCCCCATACTCCATGCCAGAATCAGTTCCAGAGCTATTGTTGAATAAAGGATGGCCCGCACCAGACTCAGTTTGATGAGTCCGCGAGAGAGAATCCGATCCGGATAGGCCAGAGAATCTTTTCCGAAATCTTTTATTTCATCGGCCATTCGTAGCTGGAGCATAAACATAAAAACTGTCAGCATGGTCAGCCAGAGCTTTGGTTCTTGCCAGCTAAATGGCATCCCAAACCAACCCGCAAAAAAGTGGGCATAACCAGCGGTCAGAAGAAAAACAAAAAGCAAAATAGGAACCAGAGGGAAGCGCTCTTTGGTATAGGCAAGCAATCTTAAGGCCAGAGATGATTCGTGGGTGATCATAGGTTTTCCTTCGAGCAGTGACGTTTTTAGTTTAGTTAAATCTATCTTTGAGCGATGACGAGCATCCATTGGCATCTCTTCAATCCGGATGATGTCATCGACTGGTAGAAGAGAGTCCTTAAAAAATATTCTAATCAAAGGGATGGCAGCAAAATGTCCCGAGAAGGCCAGGATAATCCTTCCATTTTGCTGAAGATAAGCGGATTTATACACACCTGCAATTTCATCTACCTGGTTCTCAATCGGCACAGGGTAAAGATCTCCTTCGAAGGTATGGATGGGATTGGAGCGTCGGCCAATCATATTGAGAAAGCCTTCTCGCTCTATCACCATATCTCCGGTCTTGTGCCAGATTCGTTTCTCATCATCAACCATTTATTTTCCCGGAACGCTTTTTCGTTGTTCCAATATTTCTTTCCTACAAAATCTCCTGTCAGTGCAACTTCACCGATATTGCCGTACTGAGAATGGTAGTGATGGACTTTGGTTGGAGGATCGAGAAGCTTCCAGTTAAGAGCGGAAACAATCCTTCCTAAGGGAGTGCCGACTTTTGTGTCTTGAGGCTTTTCTACCACTTCCTGCATCGAAACTAAAGCTATGGGTTCAGCCTCCGTAGAACCATAAACGACATAGCCTTTGATTTTCGGATTTATTTTTAGCAGTCGCTCACACACATCCCGTCTGACAGGCGCTCCACCGGTGAAGACTTTTTGGAGCGGAAGTGTGAGTTTGTGGTCTTCACAGTATTTGATTAATTTCTCTAGTATGACTGGAGAAACTGAAATTGAATGGACCTTGTATTGAGTCAGCTGTTGGTAAAGATCAGCTGGGTTAATGGTATCAATCTTTCTCAGATTTCCTTTGATCAGGACCGAGGTCATGCCTGATTTAAGATTAGACAGAACAAAAACTGGGTACATGGAAAGATCAATTTCTCCTGGGTGATGATCAAAGAATTCATCGTGAGCGCGCTGCTGGGAGAGGAGAAATAAGTGGGAGCGATCAAAACCTTTAGGTTTTCCAGTAGAACCAGAAGTAAAAGTTATAAGTGCAGTGTGATCATCATCGACTTGAGTGACTTCTATTCTGCGATCTTTAGTTTGATTTATGATTGAGTCATCCAGCAAAATCTTTTTTGGGATCTGCCGGATAG
>JBEIEO010000332.1:0-2538 GCA_040382895.1 Halobacteriovoraceae bacterium | reverse complement strand
GATTGAATACTACTGGAAAGTTAAGTAATCAAAAAAATGAAGGGCCCGGAAACGGGCCCTTTTTTTTATCGAATTTGCCGAAAAATCTGAATCATCCACATTTTATAGATTTTCACATGAAAAGGCCCTCGCGAGGAGGGCCTGATCAGCTATTTGATGATTTTAACGTTTGAAACTGCTTCTTCCGGGACTTCGATGGTGAACTCCTTACCTTGTTTAAACTGAAAGCCACTTGGGAAATACTTAGCTTTCAGGTAATAGGTCTGACCCAAAGAATCGGTGATTTTCACTTTTTCGGTATTAAAATCGCTTCCAATTTTTCCTTTGATGATCACTTCTTCAGCAACATCTCCAAAAGCGACACTGGATATCATAACCAAGGCAATCCACTTGAACATGATAACTCCTTACTCAGCTGAACCTTTATTGTCTTCACGAGGAGTAGCCGGTTTCACTGTTTCTTCTTTGGTTGGTTTCACTGAACCATATCCACCCTCTTTAGTACAGGCCACTGCATCGCCATCGCCACAGTTTTCATCCGAGCAAGTTGAAGCACGGATCGTACGCAGTTCAGAATTTTTCTGCTTGCAGGAAACATAACCAGCACAAATGTACTTTTTAGAACTAGGACCGCAACCTGGACCGAAAAATTTTCGGCGTGGCATTTCTGCGACCCACGTACAGGATTCAACATCGAGGTTTTTCAGATACTGATCTATTTTTGGAGGTTCATTTGCAACCTTCTTCTCAACAACCGGCTCGTCAGTGAAAAGTTTTTTATCGTTTTCAAGCATCACTTCACAAGCGGCTTTAGCATCTGGAACGGTGATTGATGGGTCTTCTACAAAACCATCTTCCACCATAGGATCATATTTCCAGTTTTTTGATTTATTGGTGTAAGACTCATTACGGATTTTTTCACGACGAATTTCAATATCGACCTGTTCCTTAATGCGATTGGCCTCTTGTTTATCAAATTCAGGATCATGTTTATCCATCAAGGCCGGAACAGCAGAGACTGGTTTCACTTTACCCAAAAGGAAAACGTTTCGATCGCCGCGACAGATGTCACGATCATACAAGACATTATGTTTGGTTAACTCTTCTGGCTTCCAGATACCTTCGTAGAGTTTTGCGATATCAGCTTTTTCTTTTTTCTTCACTTCGCTCAAGAGCTTGAAGTAATCAGGATCTGTAAAGACATCATGGTCTTTACCTTTTTTGTCCATGTATTCAGTCAGCTGTTTAAGTGCTGCAGCTGAAATTTCTTCTTCTTTGGTTTTAAGTTCTGCCAGCATCTTGGTCTGCTCATCAACCACCGGAATCATTTCTTTTTTTTCGGCAGCGACAACCTTCACCTCTTTCTTAACTTTCTTATCCAGCCCTAGCCGCTTCATAATTCTAGGATTTCGATTCTGCAAAAGTGCATCCACGTATTCAATCTGGGCAAAAGCCTGGGTACTCATAAGTGTCAGGACAACAAGATAAGTTTTAAGCATAGTGACTCCCTTTGGAAGACTTGTCGGAAACTTAGGATCAACACTTGACTAATTCGATTGGGTTCCTTCAGGTTTCAGGTAGTTAAACATTTCTTTGTCCAGAATTTGTTGGATTGAAGTTTTCGTTCAAAAGCACAAAATAGGGTTCATGAGCATTTCACGCAAACTAAAAGAAAGATTCCAGTCATTTAATATGGAAGACCGGGACCGTATCATCCGCATGGCCTGGGAAGACCGTACCAGCTATGAAGCTATTTACCAGCAATTTGGTCTTACACCCGGACACCTTGTGGCCTATATGCGCTATGTTCTTCCCAATATGAGTTTTAAGCGCTGGCGCCGCCGTATCTATGAGACCGGACACCTAAAAAACAATCCTCACCCCGAATATCGCTTCAAATGCAGTCGTCAAAGAATGGATGGCACCACCAAAGGCTATCGGTAGTGTCTAAATTTTAAACACCTCCCTGAAACTTACGACCCTTTCTTTCCAGGATCCTCAGATATGGAATAGGATGGACCTAAAATCAGGGAGAACCTCATGTTCAAGCATCTATTGTTTTTGGGATTATTACTTACAGTTTCTGCTGTTAGAGCGGAACTGGTAATTATCTCAGACATGGATGAAACCACGAGGATCGCAAACATTGAAAAGAAAGTTAAGGCCGGAGTTAAACTCATCGGCGGAGTCAAGCCCTACGAAGGCCTAAAGGCCATCTACAATGAAATTCAACAAACCCGACCGGACACAAAATTCTACTATCTCAGTAACTCTTTCCCATTCCTTTACGACGGTGTGAAATGGAAAAAAGAAAATGGCTTTCCAGAAGGTGTGGTCATGCAGAGATGCATTGGTGATAAATCAAATTCTTTCAAAACGCAAAAATTAAAAGAGATTGCAGCCGCTCATCCAAACGCGAGCTTTCTGCTATTTGGTGACAATATCGAGCGTGATCCAGATTTTTATCGGGAGTTTGCGGCGACTCACCCACAACTGAATATGAAAATCTTCATCCGAGATGCGCGCTTAATCTTCCCT
>JBEIEO010000331.1:0-2538 GCA_040382895.1 Halobacteriovoraceae bacterium | reverse complement strand
TAAGGAAGAGAACCCACGAAATACCATGGAGTCTCTAAGTAAGCTCGTGGCCGTGTTGAATCAAAATTTTGCAACACTTAAGCCTTTTATCATCGTTTTTAACACAGATTACGCTTCAGTCGAGCTCCAGCAGATCCTTAGCTATAACCAGGTTATCTGCGACAAGGGAGAACTTTCTCCGGAGATTGTGATCCGGATGTCAGATATGCTTCAGAAAAAACTTTTAGCCGATAAAACGGTTTCAAGTAAGAATGACCAGTACAAAGTCTTCATCAAAAAAAATAACCTCGCGTCTTTAGCGGAAATTGAAAAATCTGTGACCGTGATTAAACTCTCGGAAAGCGACATGGTTATTCAAAGTGAGATTGAATTTCCGGAAGGAACCAACCTGCACTTCACTCATCCCGTTGAGATGTTTGTGTATCTTCAGCCGGCAAAGGCGAGCGGCAAAGTGCCGGAGTACTACGGGCTCATCCACAGCTTAGGCGAGATTGAAAAAAAAGAACTCCGTCGCTACGTAAATACCATTTTCTTCCGTGATCATGATGCTCAGGTGAACGCAGAAACCGAGGAATTCAAGAAGCTCAACGACGCCAAACTCCAGGAAAAACTCGCGGCTCTCAAGAAGGCCAATGATGCAGCGGAAGCAGCTGAGGCCAAAGCCCAGGCCGAAGCCGAAGATAAGGCCAAAAAAGTGGCTGAAGTGCCTGAAAAACCAAAAGAAGAAGAGGCTGGTTAATCGCCTTCCTTGCATTTTTAAATCCCAAAGTTTAAAGTCACCACATGAAACTTCTCAAAATTATAGCAGTCGTTTTTCTGATCTATTTCATCCGTCGCTTTATTCAGCTCTACAAAGTTATGCAGAAAATCCAGTCGCAACAGGCAGCTCAAAGACCACAGGAAACTCAAAAACCTCAGCCCGCAAAGTCTGATGTCATCAACGCCGACTACCGGGTCGTGGAATAATTATAATTTCAAAATTTGTTTTTTGAGGTCACTGAGATCCCATTGTCCGGTCATAAACGATGCCTTAACCAATTGATCCCAAACTTCTGTAATTTGATCTCTATCTTGACCCTGATAGTTTCGCACTTGTTTCTCATCTAAATTTATACTGATCAGTTGCAACTGGATTCCCCTTTGCTTAAGTCGATGGCTGAACTCAAGCCAGAGTCTATCCAGTTCAGGGATTTTCTGGCGGCGTCGGTTCAGGTGCCAGGTATAAAGGGCCATAAAAAAAGCGAGCATCAAGGGAATGATGGAGAAGATCCATTCACGCTTGAAGTTCAACTTGGCAAGAAGAGCTTCTTGTCCATAGTAATCCATCTCTTCCAGCCACTGATAGAATCTGAAATCCCACTGATTAAACCACTGTTTAAGGTTTCCGATCCATCCGGCATTAAGATTCATAAAACGCAGAGGAGAAAAACGTCCCGCATTTAGTTCAGCGACCTGAGCGACAAAGGCTTCACCTCCAAGCTTAACCCGTTCCGGAGCGATCCAGTCCGTAGGATCCAGACGGACCCATTTTCCGTTGTAGTGTGCTTCCACCCAGACGTGGGCGTCGTTTTGCGTGATCAGATAAAAACCAGCGAAACGATTATAAGATCCACCCATAAAGCCCGAGACCAAACGAACAGGGATCTTTTTCTGGCGCAGGATCAATGCCAGGGCCGATGCATAGTGGGAGCAAAAGCCAATTTTTTTGTTAGTCATAAAGTTCATGAAGTTTTCAACTCTCCCGGGACTCAATGAGTAAGAGAAACCTTCGTTGCGGAAAAAAGTTTTTATCTCACGCTCCAGTTCGGGTAGATCGCGAGATTTAAATCGCTCCTCGATCCAGATCTTTGCTTCTTTATCAACGCTCCTTGGAAGCTGATCATAACGGCTCAGATCTTCAGACTGGATTCCACCTGCGTAACTGATGACTTCATACTTTAAAACATTCTGCCAGCGACCAATAGAAAGAGTGCGCTGCTGATCCAGACTGGCCACCCCCTTAGATGTGATGACATATTTTGGATGATCAAGACCGAAGAAGAATTCATATTTCGCAAAAACTCTGATCTTTTGACGGAACCCACCTTCTTGCGGTTTTAGAGTTGGATCAAAATCCCGCTGAACCCGATCCCAGGGCATCACCGGCCAGTTCCAACCATCAGTAAATGACAGAGTGTTACCCCGCCAATATAGCTCCTGATAGTTCATCTGCTTGGGAACAACTGCCTGAAAAACCACATCCCCATTAGAGGAGAGACTCTCAATGTTTGAAAGATTCACTTCCGGCGTGTAACCGATTTCGCCTTTGCCTGGATCACCACGCTCCATGTGAAATGGATTGAGCATACGGGGAGCAAAGAAAAATAAGAATACTGTGAGTGGCAAAACCCAGATGAAAGACTGAATGAGATCCCGCCAGCGAGTGGAAAGTTTAAGCCCTTTATAAAAATCTGAAATCAGAATGAAAAAACTCAAAGCGAAGAATAAAACATAAGAGAGACTTTTTTCAAATAACGAGCCCGCTGAAATCAGAAGAAT
>JBEIEO010000330.1:0-2621 GCA_040382895.1 Halobacteriovoraceae bacterium | reverse complement strand
TCAAGGAAATTTATGAAGAAAATCTCTTACTTGATTCATGCTCGTCGAACCCCGATTGGTTCTTTTGGAGGGGTCTTATCTGGCATGAGAATTGATGACATGCTAGCGGAACTCTTTAAGGATTTCGCAAGTACCTCAAAATTCGATCTCAAGGAGATCGACGATACCATCATCGGCTGTGCTAACCAGGCCGGTGAAGATAACCGCAACATTGCCCGTATGTCGCTGCTTCTGGCCGGTTTTCCATTTGAGGTTCCCGGCACCACTATCAACCGTCTTTGTGGCTCTTCACTGGATGCGGTGATGGATGCCCATGCCAGAATTCAGGCAGGCCTTGGAGATTGTTTTATCGCTGGTGGAGCTGAAAGCATGTCCCGAGCTCCGTATGTTTTATCTAAAGCTGGTAATGGCTTTGATCGCACACAGAAAATGTGGGACACCTCAATCGGCTGGCGTTTTGAAAATTCTAAAATGGCCAATTCCTTTCCGCTTTTAGGAATGGGTGAGACAGCTGAAGAAGTTCAGAAACTTCACAACATCACCCGTGAAGAACAAGATAAGTTTGCACTGTCCTCTCATCAAAAAGCAGTAGCGGCTCAAGAGCGTGGAGAATTTAGAAATGAAATTCTTCCTTTAACCCTGGAATCCAAAAAAGGCACAACTATTGCTTCTCAGGATGAAGGTCCAAGAGCAGATACTTCACTGGAGAAACTCGCCAAGCTAAAACCTGCTTTCAAAAAAGACGGAACTGTCACTGCCGGGAACAGCTCTTCCATCAATGATGGTGCCAGTATGGTGGTGGTTTGCTCGGAAGAATTCTTAAAGCGCCATAACTTAAAACCGTTAGCGATGGTCACAGGTGGTGCGGTTCATGGGCTACATCCGAATGTCATGGGCTTAGGTCCAGTGGGTGCTATCAAGAAATTGTCTAGTAAGTTTGGTTATAAGATTTCAGATTTTGATGCCATCGAACTCAACGAAGCTTTTGCGGTTCAGGCACTGGGATGCATGAAAGAGTTGGAGCTTGATCCATCAAAAGTAAATCGCAATGGCGGTTCAATTGCTCTAGGACATCCTTTGGGATGCTCAGGCACACGAATCCTCACCACGCTGGTGCATCAGATGCAAAAAAATGCAGGCTATAAAAAAGGTCTGGCTTCCATGTGCATTGGAGTAGGTCAAGGTATTGCTTTGTCAGTGGAGAACTGTCAGTGAAACTACTGATCCTCTCATTCTTGTTTTTCTCCCTGCAGGCCCACGCCTGCTGGCGTCTGTCCGGTGTTCTCTCAGTGAACCAGGAGAAGTTAGAAATCAATCAAAAGGTGGATCATGATAAGTCTTATTCTTTTTCCAAAGGCAATTTTATTTTCCACCTCAAGATGCCCTCTAAGTTCCCCTTGCCTGAGGAATTAAAAGATAAACATGATCGATACATGGTCGAATTGCAGGTTCAGGAAAAGCAAGGCACAAAAATCGTGGAAGTTACCAATACAAAAATCCTGGTCAAAAAAGATCTCGATTCCAACATGGTCAGTTCTGACGGTAAATCTGTCATTGATTTGCAAATCAAAATCGAGGATATCTAACATGAAATTATTATCTCTTGTAGTTTGCCTTCTTTTACCTCTCTCTTCTTTTGCCAACTGGAAAATTGATCTCTCCCTAGGGGTCGACGGTCAGACCTGGAAAACAGACCAAGCTATATTTGAGGATGGTAAAGAAAAATCTATTGATTTTGGAACACACAAGATCAAGCTCACGCTTAAAAAAAGCAAGATAGAAAAAAGCCTCGACGTTACCTTCCTGGTAGAAGAAAAGAAAGGCAACGCCATGGTGATTATCAATAAGGGTTCCGAGATCATAGAAGATAAAGGAACAGGTGAAATCTATGCCAAAGGTGAGCCAAACCAACCACATTCAATCATCACACTTAAATTTTTAAAATAGGAGACCCCATGAAAGACATTAAACTTTTCATCAACGGTGAATTCCGCACAAGTTCAAAAGATTTTACCTCAACGAATCCTGCCAACGGCGAACCTGTGGCGAAGGTTTATCTTCCGACCGATAAGGACATCGACGAAGCAGTTGACGCTGCAGAGGCGGCTTTCTATTCAGCAGAATGGAAAGGAATGGATCAGAACAAGCGCGCGGACATCCTGGAAGCCATTTCAGAAAAGATGAAAGAGCGCCGGAACGAGCTCACTGAGCTAGAGATTGCCGATTCAGGTTCATGCGTCCGGAAGGCTAAAGCGGATGTGCATAATGCTGCTTCATATTTCAAGGTTCTGGCAGGCCAGCTAAGAAAGTTTCAGTTCGAAATAAAAGATGAGAGCGCATCCCGTGCTGGTTTTTCTCAGAACTATAAGGTTTATGAACCGGTGGGCGTTTGTGCTCAAATCATTCCGTGGAATTTCCCTCTCGTCATGGCGGCCTGGAAAATCGGTCCGGTCATTGCTTCCGGTTGTACTACCGTTTTAAAAACAGCTCAGGAAACTCCTGTGACCGCCTACATCCTGGCCGAGATCCTGAAAGACGTGGGACTTCCAAAAGGTGTAGTGAACATCATTACTGGTGGAGCACACGAGGGTGAGTACCTCTTAAAAAATTCTAAAGTTCTC
>JBEIEO010000329.1:0-2669 GCA_040382895.1 Halobacteriovoraceae bacterium | reverse complement strand
GAAAACTTTCAGAAATTACTCCAGGAAATTTCAGAGCAAACGAAGGCCGGTTTTGAGAAGCTCAAAAAGAAAAAAGGTTGGATCACTGGCAATGATCTCTCAGAGATGTCTCTGATTTCCGCCCGAGAAAACGTCAAGAAAGCTCATCTGGAGTCTATCGTTGGGCTGACTCAGATCGATGCACGAGTGTTGAACCCGAATCAGCAAAAAACGCTCTTTATCTGTAACCCTCCCTACGGTGAACGCCTGGAACACGGTGAAGAAGAAAAACTTAAAGCTCTCTACAAAGGCCTAGGTGATCATTGGAAGCACAACTTCAAAGGTCATCGTGCCGCTCTCTTCACTGGAAATCTGGAGATGTTAAAAGTCGTAGGGCTAAAAACGTCAAAGAGACACATTTTGTTCAACGGGGATATCGAGTGTCGATTGGCCGAGTACACGCTCTATTAAAGAGTAACTACTGAGACTACATCACCTTTGACTTTGATCTGATGATTCCAGGTCCATAGTTTCTGTCCCAGGTTACTCAAGTGAACATAGACCTTGCCTTCTTTGGTATCAGTATCCCAGATTTTTTCGATGAGCTCTTTCTTACTGATGATATTTGACGGACTTCTCAGAATGAGAACCAAAATTCTGAATTCAAGAAGAGTGAGATCCACATTCTTATTATTGACCTGGGCTTGGTAGAGATAGGTATCTAGTTTGAGATTACCCAACTCGAGGGTATTTGCCCCTTGAAGGAAAAATCGGATTTTATTCAAGAGTCGTGTTGCGATTTCTTCATGAGTGAGATTTCTCTCGAAAAAATCAATTCCACCTGTCTGGTAAGTTTTCAAACGACTTTCCGTAGAAATATCACCCGAAATAAAAAATATCGGAGATCCATTATAGTGGTCTGAATCATGAATCATTTTGAAAAGCTCAATCCCGTCAATTTCTGGCATATGTAAATCAATTAAGATCGCATGAGGACGGTTTGATTTAATTACATCTGAAAACTTTTCCGTTTCGCTGCAGCCGATGACGTTGAATTTATCTTCTAGCATCGCCTGATAACATTCTATATTGGCAATTTGGTCATCGAAATAAACAAGGTTATACCTCATCCGCGGTATTCCCTTTTTGATAACCTCAGGCCTTTATTGCGGACCATCTCCACTTCATGAGTCCATCCGGTAAGCTTAACATTCAGATTTGAAATATGTGTGTAGACAGTTGCATCCAGTACATGTGCACTATGCCAGACGAATTCAATCACAGTTTCTTTTGGAGTAATGTCAGGATAATTTCTCAAAGAATGACAAAGAAGTTTAAATTCAATAAAAGTAAGCTTCAGTTCTGCACCATTCAGATAAGCCTTAAGAAGCGTTAGATTGACTCTCAGGTCTTCAAATTCAATGATACTTCGATGTTTTTCAAAGAACATAATCTTAGACTCAACCCGGGCAACCATCTCAACCGGACTCATCAGACGACTGAGAAAATCAACTGCACCAAGTGAGAACGATTTTATGCGATTAGTGTCCGAATCATCTGAGGAGATGAAGATGATAGGACAACCATTATAATAATGATGCTCGATGATTTTTTCATATATCAAAAAACCATCCATCTTGGGCATGTGAATATCTAAGAGTATAACTTGATAATTACTTTTCGAGAATTCTGTCAGAAAGAGGTGAGGATCTGTATAGGTGACCACATTAAACTTGTCCTGCATGATCATTCCGATGCAATCGAGATTCTGAGGACAGTCATCTATGTAGGCCAGATTTCTTTTCATCACTTCAACCTAAAAATCATTTGAGCCTGTCTTCCAGCTTGAGGGCAAGAGTGGGGCTGGCAAATTTTAGAAGTGCGGTCTTATTTACAACTTTGTCAAAATGCTTATCAGATTTACTAAAAAAGTAACTGGCTACGTCCTGATCTTTAAGAAAGATCGTGTGCCCCTTCGTATCAAATTTACGTAGTATGAATTCTGAATCCAGAAAAAGAATATCGCGGATAGTGAAGTTCTTTGCAACGTACATAATGATGCAATAGTCGGATAGTTCAGCGAGGGACTTCTTAATCTTCACACCCTTTGGAGAGGTTGAATCGTGCCAGTGCACCTTCACTTCAACCACTTTGCCATTTTCCGTTTTGAAATCGAAGCCTCTTTGAGAAGAAGATTTAATCTGATGAAGTCCAAAGATGATTTTTGAATACCACTCCCCTAACTGAATCGGGAGGTTTTTTCCATTCATCAGAACTTTGTGGTCTTTTAGAATCTGAAAAGTTTGGTGAACCACTTCCACTGTATCAAAAATGGCTTTCTGATCGGGAAAATGCAAAATACCGATGTTCTTCATGACTTTGCTGGAAAGTCTTTTGTTGAACTGGTTTAAGTACCACTGATCGAATTCGTTGATTTCTAGAAAATCATAACTGCTGAAAACAAAGCCTTCTGATTTGAGCTTGTTAACATGATCAAGTTGAGGCATTTCTTTTTGCAGAAAGCTGAAAGGGACGTATTCGTTATCATGATGGCCTCTGACATAGACAGTATCTTTGTCATAGTCAGAACTGCCATGAGTGTACCCAGAAAATTTCTGGGCAAACTCAAAGACTTTATATTTTAACACTGTGTAACCTTTTAATTTTAAATTAAACCTATTTTAACACGG
>JBEIEO010000328.1:0-2680 GCA_040382895.1 Halobacteriovoraceae bacterium | reverse complement strand
GCATATTCGCCTCAAGACTGAGTTTTGTCCAAACAGGATGAATTTTTTGAGCGTTTTCTTGGTGATTAGAACAAAGATCAAGAATCAATTTTTCTTTTCGCCCTCCTTTTGGAGTAGCAGCGATACAAAAGAAATCAAGGATCGCCTTTGGTTGAACCCGCTTAAAAGTCGAAGAGACTCCGGCCAATGAAGAATTGATCATCACCATTCCATCAAAGTCTTTTGGGTAGCGGCTCACCCACTCCCAGCCCACCATGCCACCAAGACTTATGGCCACAATTAATCGTCGACGTTCCGGATGGAAAGTCTGATGGGTTCGTGCCTCATCAACTATCTCAGCTACCGTCCTAGGACTTTTGTGAGAGAGAAATTTTCCGGCCCCTGGAAGATCCACCAAATGAATCGCTGCTGGGTTAAGCTCTTTTTTAAGTTGCTCCAGAAAATCCGCTGACCAGTGGCGAGATTCTTTGGTGAGTCCAATAACGAGATAAATATCGAGGGGTTTGTACTGATTCATTTTTTTATTTTACAATTTTTTGGACCGTCAGGATATTCCCAAGATGACGGCAACGATCGGCCTGTTCAGAGATTTTCTGTGAAGGTACATAGATCGCAGTTGAGCCTCCCCCATCGAGGTTAAGTGCAAATTTCTGCGCCACACCACACTCAGCTTTTTTAAGGAAGTGGGCATATTCAAAAAGAGTCATTCCTGTCGCCGTAGTCTCCGCACGGGCATCTATAGTTACTAAAACTAGTTCTTGAGTTTGAGCATCAACTCCAATTGAAGTTCTAGAGCGGCGAGAATTTAAGACACCATCACCAATCTGTAGTTCTCCATCTTTCAAAAGACGCGGGTATGCCTGAATAGCGAATGTATATTTCCTCGCCTCATCCCTGCCGATGATTGAGCCATATTGCTTTAGAAAGTCGTCCTTCTTTTCTAGAAAATACTGGCCGTTCAAAATTCCGAAGACGCCGGAAGAGCTGATGGCTTGAGAAGCAATATCATCTGACCAGATTTTTTCTTCATCCAGGGCTATCCCCAAAATCTTACCCGCGGGCATAATAAAGAAACTGGCATTGATAGCTGCGATTACCGGAGCGCCAGAGTCATTGACAACATTCGTAATGTAGCGATCAGTGGTGGGATTACAACTTACATTATGTTCAGGAGAGAGAAAGCGCAGTTTATTTTTTGAGAGGTCTATTTTCAGTGCCCGAACGGTTACCGAACGAGTCTTATCTGAATTCCATGTGCGAGCTTCTTTATTGTACGGAGTGTACGCCAGGTCAAACTTACTCCAAGTTACGCCATCGCTGATCTCACGCCATGATAAAGTATCCTTAGGATCACAATCAAATGCCCAGGAAGAAAATGTAAAAGAAAGAGAGATGAAAAAAAAGAAAATTTTCATAGAATGAGCCTATCCTAGGCAAACTTAAGTTTCATCAACAAATGATAACATAATACAAGAATCTCTCGAGCCCAAGATCCTCTCTTTTTAAGGAGTGTTGCTGAGCTATTTTTAGAAAAGAGAACACACAACCCAGATGCAGTAGTAACTAAAAGCCTTTACATGGCGTCCTCAGTCAAAACAAAAATCTAATGTAAATCTGTTTCAACTTCTGGTTCCCATCTTCGGATGGGTGCCAGATTTTCTTAACCCCCTTCATGAACTAATTTTTGATAAAGTTCTTTTCCTTCAAGGAATGTTTCCAATGGTGTTCTCCCTTTGCACCGTTTACCTTGATTGGTTCTGCTGAAGTTGTAGAATCGCATGTAATCATCAAGATCCTTCTGCATTTCTTCTATTGATGTGTAGAGCTTCTTCCTGAAAGCCACTGAATAAAACTCATCCTGGATCGTTTGATTGAGTTTCTCGCACGAACCTTTGGTTTGAGGATGACGGGCCTTCGTTTTTGAATGCTCTATCTCATTGAGATAGAGGAAGAGTTGGTAGTGGTGAGTTTCTGGGCGACCACAGTACTCAGTTCCTCGATCTGTCAGGACTCGAAGTACGGATAATCGATATTCATCAAAAAATGGAAGGACTTTAGAGTTGAGGAATTCAGCTGCAACAGTGGCCGTCTTGTCTGTATATATTTTTGCGAATCCAACGTTTGAATAGGTGTCGATACCTGTCTGTTGATAGATTTTCCCAATACCTTTGATATAACCAACGTAATAAGAATCTTGAGCTAGCAGGAAGCCAGTGTGATGGGTCTCAATCTCGCCATGGGCCTGCTTCTCTTCCTTTTGCTCCTCCATCGCTTTAATTTGAGATTCTGTGAGAAGACCATGGTTTTCAGCGGCCCACTTCTCTAAACGCTTTAAACGCAGGGATTTGACCTCTAGACCATGACGGAGCCAGACTGACCGAACTCCACCATCAGAGATCTTCCAGTTGTGCTTACGATTGAGTTCGTTGGCCACTCGTTTTTGGCCATGGGTCGGCTGGTGAAGGCTATAATCAAGAATGGCCTCTTCGACATCAGAGGCGAGCCGATTTCTAACACGAGCAACTTTACGAGTCTTCTCCATCAAGCCTTCAACACCTTCTTCCGCGAGTGTATTCTTGATGTCATAGTAATGTTGTCGTGAAACTCCGAGTCTTCGACATGCCTCAGAGATGTTCTTCATCTGGTCAGCAAAATCTAGTACATTTAATTTTCTTGAAAT
>JBEIEO010000327.1:0-2701 GCA_040382895.1 Halobacteriovoraceae bacterium | reverse complement strand
GATGTTTCGTTTCTGGCACTCACTTTCAAGAAATTGCATGAAGCCTTTCATACCACCTTTAGGAGCATAGGTGGTGGCCGGATAGGCCAGGGCCATGGCACCGATTAAGAATGGAACATGAGGAGCTTCTGTCTGGGCAGAGATCAAAAGAATACCGTTTAAGAGTTCGAGATATTCCGGTCGATCAAGGTTATAGCGCTTAAGGATCAATTCGGTTGAAACTAAGAGGAACGGATAGAGCGTGAAATACTTAGGAGCTTTCAATATCTGCCAAAGGTCAGTCGGTGAAGAAAACGGAAAAGCACTCAGATTCTCTAAAAGGCCCCAGGCCTTTTTGTTCAGGGAATGAACCAACTTCCAGAAAGGTCGATGTTTGAGATTTGGAAAATTCTTTTCCAGCTCCTGCATCCATTTTTCAAAATCTGAATAATAGTGAATCACTTTGCCACTGGAGAGATGAATAACCATACCGGGATCGATCTGTTCTACCGGAGGAAAAGAATTGAGTCGTGAGAAAAGCTGGTAGAGTGGCTCTCCAGGGGAGAGACCACTGAGGGTAGTAGCACCGACATCAAAATTAAAATCTTTGCGGTCAAACCACGAAGCACACCCACCCACGTTTTCATGGGCTTCTAGCAAGGTGACCTCTTCTCCGCGAAGTGACGCAAGTAAAGCTGAGGCAATGCCTCCCCCACCAGCGCCAACCACGATGGTTTTTTTCATCTACAGCTGCGCCTCAATTTTTGAGAGCATTTCTTTATCCATAGGATCCAGAGAAGACCGCATGCGTCCGACAACTTCCCCTTTTTTTGAGATCAGAAATTTTTCAAAGTTCCATCCCACTTCACCCTGGAAATTCTTAGGCGTTTTTTCAGTTAGCAGTTTGTAGAGCTCTCGCTTGTTCTTACCTTGAATAGTTTTCTTCGTAAGAATCGGAAAGGTCACATCGTAATTCTTTTTACAGAACTCCATCATTCCTTTATCGTCTTGAGGGGTTTGTCCTCCGAAGTCGTTTGTTGGAACTCCTAGGACCACCAAGCCTTTTTCTTTGTACTTTCGATAAAGAGCTTCCAGATTTTCTAGCTGAGAGGTGTAACCGCATTGAGAGGCAATGTTCACGATCAAAACAGGTTTCCCTTTCAAATCACTCAGATTAAATTCTTTTCCGTCGATGCTTTTTTCTTTGATGGAGTAGATATCCTGAGCAAAAGCTGTGCTCATAAGGCAGAACATGAGTACAAAAAAACGCATAGATGGCTCCTGGTTATTGATCTAGGTTATTCTACTCTCATATACGAGTGTCATTCATCAAAAGTTACATTAAGTTTAAGTTTTGTCGTGGCTACTTAAAGACCTGACGGATCGTGATATTAAGCCTTTCTTTGTTGGCAAGATAGGCCTCAGAACCAGGACTGAGTGTCTTGGTGTAGATGGAACCTAGTCCATGACGCATCTGACGGGCAGAGGCGCCAAAGATATAGATCGAATTTCCGGGAATTCTCAGGTCTCTCATCTCGCCTTGCTCATCCTCGTAAAAAAAACAGCAGGTAGAACCGAAGTTCAGCCCAATAACAGGAGCGGACTTCTCTTCTTCATCCTTATCCACATGAAGTCCCATAGAGGAATCATTAGTGTAGAAATTTACTAATGCAGCTTGCGGTGAATAGTTGTTCCAGGGGAAAAACTCCTGCAAAATGTCCTGGCATAGATGAATCAGCTTGGGTGGGATTGGAAAAGGTTTAGCATCAATCTCTGGAAGGCCATGATAATAGCTATAATCTTGTGGATTCCAGTATAGACCCAGGCACATGAATTTTTTTACAGGATACTTGGGATTTTTATGAAAACGATTCGGTTTTACGTATGGATGATGGAAACCTCGAATGGGATCTTTTCCTTTTTGGCAAAACCATTCTAACCACTGTGCAGCTTGCTCGGCAGTAAAGAAATCTTCTACAATGATGAAATCCGAACGTGGCTTTACGATTCTCATCACCATATACTAACGGGATTTTCCATGACTGATAACTCTAAACTCATCCAGGACTGGCAGGACAAAGTTAAAAAAAGCTTTGGCGACGAAGGAAAGCTTTATGAGTACTTGTTTGAAACGATGGAGAATTTTTTCTATCGGTATCTTGAGACCAGCGAAAATAAAAACCTAAAAGTTCAGGAACTCGCTCCTAAATGTTATGGAGCGCAAAGCTTCGAGAGTAATATGCTGGAGGCCCTCAAAATCAAAAATCCTGTGGCAAAGCCTGGTATGATTGAAATGGCGAAGACTATTCCCCGGGATCAAAAGCCAGCTGTCCGCTATCGTCTGATGACTGAGGTTAAGGAGTTCGGAGCTGAGGTCGGACACCTTATCCTGATTGCACAGATAAATTGGGATTTTCCAACCTATCAGGATGCTTCTAAATCTGCTGCGAAGAAGGTGGAGTTCAAATATAACGAGCTTGCTCAATTTCGAAAAGAACTGGCCCTCAAGTTAGAAGAAGTCTGTGATTTTTTTAACTAAGCGATGTTATTTTTTCGAACGTTTTTTTGGTAGATGCGACGACCTAGCCAGATCAGAAAAATGACGGTGAAGACCCCAAGAATCACTAATTTGAATTCTTTAAGATGCTTCATAACCGTTCCACCATAGGTCGCTACAATCCAGACTTGAGTTGGAACCGAGATCAAAGCAGCAAAACCATCT
>JBEIEO010000326.1:0-2709 GCA_040382895.1 Halobacteriovoraceae bacterium | reverse complement strand
CCACCTGAGCTTTCAGATAAATTCTTAAGGATCACAAGTTTAATGCTGATTGAGCCTGAAATAACTCAGAATTTAATGAAGGAGATTTCTGCTGAAGAGGCTTTGATCTATCTTTGTCGAAACAACTATCTGGATAAAAATGTTCCGGAGGTCTTAGGCGACCCCCTTAAACATAAAATTAATGAATTGATTTCTTTTGAAGAGCTAAAAGAAGCTTTTGCTAAAATGGACCGAAAGCAGAAGAAGCTAACCTTTCTGGCTTAAACTTCCGGAGCCAGATAAACTTCTACTTCATGGTGAAACTCATCTCTCAAGATAGATCGAATGGCCTCAAGAGTTCCGGTGGTTGAACTTGGGCAAGTACCGCAGGCACCCTGATATTTTACGATCAGTACATTGTCCTTGAGATCTTTAACAACAAGATCTCCACCATCGCCCTGAAGTCCTGGACGAATTCTTTTATCCAGAATCTCTTCAATTTTTTGAAGCTCGGGAGATAGGTGAGCACGACGGTCGGCTTCCGGGTCAAAAACTTTGAAATTAGCATCATGATCATCGATGAAACTTTCAATGCAAGTTTGTACTGCTGGCTCCAGAGAATCCCAGTCCTCAAAACTAAATTTTGAAATGGTTATCACATTTTGAAAAAAGTGAATCTGGTCCACACCCCGAAGGTCAAAAAGAGCTGCAGCAAGTGGTACATCTTTGCAGTCCTGAGGGGTCTTGAATGAAACCTTGCCTTCGGTTTTAACATCCTTATTCAGGATGAACTTCAAGGCGTTTGGGTTCGGAGTGGGCTGAATGGTTATTTCAATTGTTTCATTACTCATAGTTGTTACTCAAAAAAAGATTTTACCTTCACGAGGCCCTGGTAGAGCTGATCGATGTCGGCTTTGTTGTTATAGACGGATAAAGAGGCGCGGCAAGTGGCCGGGACATTGAAAAACTTCATCAAAGGCTGGGCGCAGTGGTGCCCGGTACGGATAGCGACTCCTTCTTTATCAATCAAAGAAGCGATATCGTGAGGGTGAATGCCCTCCATGCCAAATGAAATCACCGAAGCCTTGTCTCGGGCCGTGCCGTATATTTTAAAACCTGGAATGCTCGAGAGCCTTTCAGTAGCATAGCCGAGGAGCTCATCTTCCACTTTTTTGATAGTTTCGACACCCACCTGCTGAATGTAATCCACGGCCTTACCTAAACCGATGACGGCCGAAATCGAAGGAGTGCCGGCTTCAAATTTATGCGGAAGATTGTTGTAGGTGGTTTTTTCAAACGTCACCACATCAATCATATCTCCACCGCCTTGATAGGGAGGCATGGCCTCTAAGAGTTCCATTTTTCCAAATAGCACACCCACCCCGGTAGGACCGAACATCTTATGCCCTGAAAAACCTAGGAAATCGCAATCCAGATCCTGAACATCAACTTTCTTATGTGAGATGGCCTGGGCGGCATCCACAAAAAATTTGGCACCCACTGCGTGTGCCATTTTAATCATCTCTTTGATGGGATTAATGGTTCCTAGTGCATTGGAGACATAAACCACACTAACAAATTTCACTTTCGGAGTCAGAAGCTTCTGATATTCCTCAAGGATGATTTCTCCGTGCTCGTTAATAGGTATAACACCAATCTTCAATTTCTTTTCCTGAGCGATCATCTGCCAGGGAACTATATTTGAGTGATGCTCCATCTGAGACAAAAGGATTTCGTCTCCTTCATTTAGAAAGTTTCGGACATAGCTTTGGGCCACAAGATTAATGCTCTCAGTGGTACCTTTGGTAAAGATCACCTGGCGACGATCTGGAGCATTGATGAGGTCTTTGATCTTATCTCTGGTAGCTTCAAACTTAGTGGTAGCATTTTCTGAGAGCCAGTAAAGGCCTCGGTGAACGTTAGAGGTCTCTAATCGGTAGTAGCGATCCATTTCTTCCACCACTGATAATGGCTTGAGAGTAGTTGCAGCACTGTCCAGATAGGCCAGGCGCTTACCATTGATGACTTGTTCAGCAGCTGGGAAATCTTTGCGGTAAGGGTTTTCATTAAGATAACTCATCCCTGACCTCCGATTTTGAATTTATTTTTTAGTGCATCCATCACCAATGCTTCGGCCTTCTCACGGATCGCTGGATCCTGGATTTTGAGTACGACTTCTAATCCGAACCCATGCGCGAGGATGGTGCGGGCCTTTTCTGCCGGAATTCCCCGGGCCTGAAAGTAGAAGACTTCATCATCGGAGAGTTGTCCGGTAGTTGATCCATGGGAACATTTGACGTCATCAGCGAAGATCTCAAGTTGAGGCTGAGAATGGGCCTGGGCCTTCTTTGAAAGCAGGAGATTCTTATTTAACTGTCCCGAAGCCACTCGCTGCGCCTTAGGATGAATATGAATTTTCCCGGTGAAGATACCTTTGGAGTCTCCATCCAGAATACCTTTGGCAATCTGATCAGACGTGGTATCGGCGGCTTTATGCTGAATTTGGGTGGAAATGTCTGAATGCTCAGTCTGATGAGTCAGATATAGGTTATAGGATTCTGCGTGAGCACCAGTTTCCAGCAGTTCAAGATTAACGTTGCGGCGATTGAGTTTTCCACCAATATTTAAAATCACGTTGCGATACTTGGCGTCCCGTTGAATAAAAGTTTGAGTCAAAGTGTGAAGAAGTGATTGCTCACCACCTGCCACCATCTGAACATGCTCGAGATT
>JBEIEO010000325.1:0-2720 GCA_040382895.1 Halobacteriovoraceae bacterium | reverse complement strand
CTCTTCTAATCGAAGTCCCAGAACAATAGCGAAAATGATTGGTAAGGAGATGTAGGGATAGCTCAAGGCCTTCATCAGAGGTTTATGAAAAGACTTCCAGTGCGAAAACCCAAATCCTCTCCAGGAGGTGTCCAACCAAAAATCAGACATGGAGAGAACATACAAAGTATTCTGAATTCTCTGCGGTAAGCGATCAATAAAACTTTTCTGATTACCAACTCGTCCCATAATCACTTTATTGGCGCGGCCAATGCTATTGAAGACAATTGAAGGAGACACCAGCATCTGAAAACATCGGTGAAGAGCATGGGCCACTAGATGGATCATCACAAGGTCTTTAAAACCCAAACTAAGCTCTATGAACATTAAACCGATCTGAGCGGTGGAGGCATAAGCAATCTGCCCTTTGATATTAGATTGAACTCTCCCCTGCAAGGAGGAAAGAATGAGAGTTAAAAATCCTATTATCCCCACCAGTATCCGGGTACTCATATGGTGAGACCAAAGTGGGTGGGTTCGAAGTAACAAAAAGACTCCGGCGTGAATTGAAAGGGCCCCATAGAAAATGGCACTCGAAGGAGTTGGACCTTCCATGGCGCGGGAAGGCCAGTTATGAAAAGGAAACTGGGCGGACTTTCCCAGTGAGGCAAAAATCACAAAAAGACTCAGCACCATGATGCCACCGGAGTTAACCGAGGCAAAATCTCCACGGGATAAATTCAAAAGCACTGAAAAGCGCGAAGCCTCATGCCATAAAATGTGTCCTATTACCGCACCCAAAAGCAGACCGATGTCACAGATGCGGTAGATATTATAAACTCTCCAGGCATTGAGAACTGAACGGTTATGCGAGCGATAAAAAGCAATAAGCAGAAATGAACTAAGCCCTACAATCTCCCAACCACCAAAGAACATATCCATGGTTCCTGCCAGGCACAGCACATACATCCCAAATATAAACAGAAGGATGGTACTAAAAAAACGCTGAAACCCCTTCTCCAGGTGAAGGTAGCCATGAGAATAGCGCACCACCATCAATCCCAGAAAATGAGTCAGCCCCAGCATAGCGATGGTGTAGTGATCAATCCAAAGGACGAACGGAAAGGCATGATCAAAAATAAGAGGTGTTCCCAGATGATACTCCAAAGGGAACTCACCAAAATACACACCGTGGATAAAAAGGCTTAAGCTCACTAAGGCGGGAATCAACAAGGAAATAGTAGACAAGCGGGTAATCAATTTCTCATGAATCTTAAATGGCAGCGCCAAAAGCAAGGATGTCACTAAGGGAATGAGATAGGTTGCAATCAATAAATTTATCATAGCGAAGACTCCGAAAGATTGGTCAGAATCATTTGACCATCCTTAAAGAAGTAAAACTTTCTGGTATCCGGGCAAATCGCAGCGTAGTAGATCCAGTTGTTATAAACGATTTGTCTCACCAGGGGGTTTGACTGGATAGCACTTAGAGCAATCTGTGGCTTTTGCTCAACCAACACTAACAAGCGCAAGGCCTGATGCTGATCGATCATCTGAAACGGAAGTCCAAACAACAAATCACTCTCCGTCCCATGGCTCACACCAAAATTGCCCACGATGTTCTGAGGCAACTTGGATCCGGCCCCAAAGCGCATATTATCTACCCGTGAAAAGAAGTAATCCAAATTAATCCCAGAGGTAACCGGAATAACTGCTCCCAATGAAGCCGCGAGGAGCTTCCCATCCGGATCCACAGTTGGATCATAGGACTGCAGAAAGGCACGTCGATTCAGGTTGAGACCGAAAGTCAGATTGCGTCTGGCTACGATAGAAAAAGTCACATTGCTGTGCCCAAGCTCAGGACGGGTTTCAAAGAGTGAGACCGATCGACGGATCACTTCCTTCTGAGCATCCTTACCGATCTTTCTGTAGGTCACGCGCTTAAAAAACTGGCAGCGTTCCTTAGCATTCTTGTATAGGGCAAGAGAGAGGTAGCTCTTAAACTTCACGAAACTCTTCTGAAGCTTTTCTGGAATCAGATGGGTTTCAAAAAGCTTGACCACGTCTTTGGTCGTGTCATGGAAGGCGGCTACAAAGTGCGTCCCATCCGGAATCTTCAACCCATACTTGTGCTCAACCAGTTTCCGGACTTCGGAGTTATTGGCCATCTGAGCAAAGGCCCGGGCGTTGGCCGACCCGGGTCGTCCGGAACAGGCGCCACAACCGTAGGTCGCAAAATAAGGATTGTTAACCGTATTGGATCCGTGCCCGACGATGAAAATCAACGGGGCAAGGTTTTGGACAAAGCCAATCAGAATCAACTGAGAGTACACGACATCCGCCATCTCTTCAGGTGTGTATCCTTCTTTTAATCCCTCCGGCGTCAGCGGAGCGTTCGGATCCCGCTGTAAGCGAAGCTCAGTGTCCGGTTGCTTTTCGATCACGTTCTGAACATTCTCAAAGGCCAGAGGGAAAAAGAGATTTAGACCAAGTCGAATCGCTGACTTCACCGCATTCAGGTGGGATGAGACGAAGTCGTAGACCAGGTTAGACCCGGGCTGAATAGCATCGAAGGATAAATTATTGGCGGAATTCTGATAGTAGTTTGAAAGAGAGATATCTTTAAGCAAATACTTCGGAGGCATCGGCGCCGGACATTGCTTTTTCGGGAAAACATCTTCGTGGTGCTGGTACATGGCCTCGATACCGAAGTGGCCTGCGGTGCCGTAGGTTTCTATCTT
>JBEIEO010000324.1:0-2746 GCA_040382895.1 Halobacteriovoraceae bacterium | reverse complement strand
GTCCTGGAACAGCAAGTTCGACAATCCTTGTCCAGTTTTTGTGGCGCCTTGAACGATTAGCTAAAAGCCCACTTTTTAAGACTTGGACGTGTATGAGATATTAGGCCTTTTTTTTTGATTAAAATACTGTCTCCCGGCTTAATTTCAGCCGATAAGGCTATTATGCTGATTGATAAAAAATCCTTCGATCTTCATGCCCTTAGCCTTCAGGTTCTTGCCGCTTGTCCGGCCCAGGAATCCACGCGTTTTAAAACTGGCTATATTTCGTTTGTTGAGTGTTTTTTTATCGAACTCGATTTATGTGCCCAGGCCATTTCTCCGGAAGAAGGAAAACTCGACATCGATCTGCCTTTATCACTTCAACTAACCCTTAAAAATCTTGAAACCATCACGGCCCAGATTCCTCAGGAGCATCGTCATATTCAGCGCACTGGCATGCTGGCAGGAGCTCTGGCAACTGAGCGCATGCTGATCCTCGCCTTTGATTCGACACTTCGATTTGAAGTCGCCTGAAAAATCCACTAAGATTAGTTCCATGAAAACACTTCTTCTTTTCTTTTTTGCCAGCACGGCTTTGGCGGCCGAAGTGGCCACCATTGAAATGTCAAAATCCAATCCGGAGTTTACACTGATTCTAACTGATGATGCGCTACAGGCACCACTGGAGAAGCATTTCATGACCAGAAATTGTAAACCACGAAGCAACATGAACAACCAGGTCAGCTCGGTGCGGGAGCATATGTTTCTCAAGCCTTGCCGCGCGGAAGTTATTCAGTTTCTCTTAAACAACGGATATAAAGCAGATCAACTTTTCCAAACCTTCACGAAGTGATAGAAAAAAACCATGAACGAATTCATCGAAAAAATTCTTGAGACCCTAACCACCAACGGCTTTCCCCATAAGCGGGTTTCACTTCCCACGGATAAGATGTTTGAAGCCGCTGATAAACGCGGGTTTAGTTTCAATAAAGTTTTAGAAGAACTTAAGACTCTCCATAATGTCGATGCTGAAATCGGCGCGGAAAAAATCATCTTCTCCCGGCCTAATCAAGAAGACATGATGAAAAAGGCCCAGGACATGATGGCGAAGATGGATCCGGAAGAACTTAAAAAGCTTCAGGACATGTTCATGAATATGAGCACGGCCGAGAAAGAAGAAATCATGAAAAAAGGCAAAGACCTCGGTCTTATCTGACCTTATTATAAATCAAGACTCAAAGATTGATGAATCTTCAACTTTCTTTTGTTGTAGGCCTTAGTCATGGAAATATCTCTGTGACCCACAAAGTCCGCCACTCTCTCAAGTGCATGACCTTTATCCAAAAGCATCCCAATCACCGTGGAGCGGGCAGAGTGAATGGTGATCGTGCCTGTCACACCGATTTTTTTGGCGTATTTTTTGATGATGTAATTAAGTGACTTTGGATCCAAGGGACGATTCATGCAGTTTTTGGTTCCCCGAAAAATGTAGTCATCCGGATTCATGGTGTATCCCTCAGCTTGTGCCCACTGCAGATACTCACTTAAGGCACTCTCAGCTTTAGGATTCAACGGCGTCACCATTTCCCGGGCCCCTTTAGCCCAATACTTGATCACAGTGAAACCATTTTCTTCATCCAATTGCTTAAACTGCAGATGGGAAACCTCGCGGTGGCGCATGCCGGTTGTAAAAAACAAAGTCAGAATGGCCTTATGAAGTTTCCCTGAACCGGTGGAGTCATCGATGGCATTTAAAAGTTCAACCACCTGCTGATCCGAAAAATCCTGGGTCTTCACTTCTTTGGGAATACTAAATCTTTTCACTCTCCCTATCGGATTTTTTTCCAGCAGCTCCTGATCTATCAGGTATTCATAAAATGACCACAAAGTGGCCAGGGTGCGATTGACGGTTCTGGGAGACGCGGAACTTTTAAGTAAGAATTCTTTAAAGGCCACCACATGAGGATGTTCCACTTTAAGCTCATCCAGGCCGCAGAAGTGACTTTGCAAAAATCCCAAAAACTTTCTCAGATCCCGGGTGTAGGCGTCACGGGTATGCTGAGATGAAAAGTTATGGATAAAACCATAGTAGAGTTTATTGCGGTCAAAACGCGAAACTTGCTGGAGCGAAAATTCAGAAAATGGCGTTAGGGGAGTCATAGCGAAACTCCCCTATTCACTCTCCAGTCCAGACAAAAACTCACCACTGACCACTCCCCTGCCGGTAATAACTTCTGGAGATTCTTAGGAGAGTAGCCTAAAAGTTTCATCAGCATATGCACTCGTTCTACGACTTTAGAAATATCCGACTTTTCTTTACTGGTTAGCTCGAGCTTTTGACCTTTCTTCACCCGGGAACCAAACCCTGAGAGAACTTTCTGCACATCCATCAAGGCTTCTTTCAAGACTTTCAGCTGATACAGGGTTCGTTTCTCGTGTTCAATGAAGCGATCAATGATGAATCGGATCTTGCGACCCCGCCCCTGTATCTTAGGATCTTTCACTGTCATCTTGTCCAGAAACTCAAGATACTGAGGTGCCAGGCACAGAGTGAAATTGCGGGCCTTCTTTTCCTCGGCGACTTTGGGTCGTCCCGGAGCCTTTTTAGCTTTTTTGGAACTCACCCGCTGTGGTTTCAGAAATTCTTCGAGCTTCTCTTCCTGGGACTTGGATTTCAGCAGTTTTTGCAGGACATTTGAGTTCATACGCACCGTTCTCTCGCATAATTCCCCTTATGGGGTATAATATAAGGGTATTATAACTGATC
>JBEIEO010000323.1:0-2755 GCA_040382895.1 Halobacteriovoraceae bacterium | reverse complement strand
TGAGTTGTTTGATGATGTGGGAAAGTATGGTGTTCTCGTGGCTCGACCACATGAAAACGGTTCCGTCATTTCCAGAAAGTGCGCCCTGCAAGGCACGGGCGAATTCGTAATTTGGAAACCGTCCAGTTTCTGCAAGAAGAAACTGATTGGCATGCTTTAATGAACCATCCTTATCCATCGTGTGATGCGAAAACTGAAAAGCTACACTCTCATATGGGTTCATGCCGATATGAAATGGGAGAGCTGAAGTAGATGTTTCAAAGTCAATGAAGTTTAAAGGATAGCGCCAAAGAGCCATCTCTTTTGCCATGTACTCATGATCAATGAAGAACCCAGCAGATTTAAGCTCTTCGGAGACATCATCGGTCGACCATTGCACTTGCATCCATTGCCGCGCGGAGTTGCTTAGACCATCATCGATGGGAGCATATTTCAAGTCTTCCTGCGTAACGTCGGCAAGGCGGCGAACGCCCTCATCCATAAGCTTTTGCTTGCCGCGATAGTTCCATAAATCCAGCAAGGTTGGCGCAGTAAAGTCATCGTCCGACCAGCTATTTGCTTCCTTCCAACATTCGCGGAAGCCACTTCTCAGATTGCCATTTGGCGCAGCTTTGAATTCACAACTCGCGCAGTGGGCGCCTATCGGTGCAGGGATTGCAATATCTTCAGCATAAGCTTTCGCCCAAACAGCAGCCATATCCTCCATACTGCCCGTACCATTTGGAAAATTTAACCCGTGCTCGTGGACCAAATCAACATAGTGATCGACATTAAACTCATGGAGCAGTGATTGATCGAAAGTTATGTCTTTGGCCGCAGGGTCAGTAACCACTTCACTTTCCGAACCGACTTTCTTAACCTTAAACAGCTGGTTCATTTTGTCGATGACGGCCGTTTGGGTTTTGTCAGGCATCAAAAGATAGCTTGTGATGCGGCATTCTGGATAAGCCAAACCTACAACATATTTTTGAAACGCAATGTCCTCAATATATGGCTTAAACGCTGATTTAAGGCCTCCACGGCCCTCTATCTGGTGATCGTCAGATTTTATGGACTTGGCCTTTACCTCAACCAACTTGATTAAGTTTCCAGTTTTTATGAGAACGTCCACCCTTACCAGATAAGCACTATGTGCAATGGCAGGCTCAAAGAGTGTTACATTCTCCCGTTTCATCGACTCGGCAGTTTCTGCCAGCGCTTCTTTATTTCCCTTGGGCAAGACCTCAGTGCCATTAGGGTAAAGGCATTTAGCAAGCTCACCAACTTGGAAGCCGCCGTCCGCTAACGATTTGAGGAAAGTATCCTCTTCCTTAATGTCATGATACACCTTCTTCTTGCCCGCGTAATAGAGCTTACGGGGGCATTCAACTGCCATTTTAAAGCGTGATTTAGTGAGGTATCTCAAATCTATTACCCTACTGCTGGCAAACCCAAATCAGGTATCGGTCAGCTATAAAAATGTTATGTTTGGCCAGTGATGTTATTCCTGCCCTGTATTTACGTCAGTAAAGAACCCTACTCTCTCGAAAGCCTCGTTGCCCAAGGTTCTTTCTAGGCTGATTCCTAGGAAACGAAGCTCTTCATTTCGGCGTTTGCCATGAAGTATAATTTATTTGAAATGTAGTAAGATAATTGAATGTTGAATTCAAAACTCATTATCATTTATAATTACCTTAAAATTAACAATACAACTTCCCCCATCATACGAATTTTTTTCAATATTCGCTTCTAGAGGATCGTTCATGCCCCATTGATCTTTCGGTTTTTTTATCAGTTTACCCTTGTCATTGTTAAGGCGTGTTCCAGAGATGTAGCCGAATGTGAGATTGGGTATGCTCGGAGAGATATCTTCCTCAAAGATGTTAACGCAGAAGAAAGTGCCCTCTAGTTCGACATTGATCGAGTTATCACTCGGATCAAAGATGGCTCTGTGTGTGGCCCCATCGATAGGCGTCATTGGCGAAATAGAGTTACAATAAAAGTCCCCCTGCCTAAACAAACCATCAGATGTTTTTTCAAAACTGTCCTTTGGATCTTCAGGAAAATTTATTGAAAAGTCAGGCATTCCTAGTTTTTTCAATTTATTTCGTGTTGATTCATCCAAATCGTTTTCAAAAAGATAAAACTTGAAATTTGATTTCGGCATTTCAATGTGTATTGATTTCATAGAGTTACATCCCAAAAATTCATTGATTTTTAACTTCAGCGTTAGACAGCTCACCAACCTGAAAGCCGCCGTCCGCTAATGCTTGGAGAAAAGTGTCCTCTTCCTTAGTGTCACGATACACGTCCTTCTCGCCCGCATAATAAAGCTTACGGGGGCACTCAACCGCCATTTTAAATCGTGATTTAGTGAGGTATCTCAAATTATTTCCGCCTTACATCCAGATCTGCTCAATGCACTTGGCCAATGACTAACTTGGACTTTTGAACCATGCCTACAGCCCAATTAATGAATTGACGAAATTAGAGATATTTTTGATATTATATCTGAAATCATCATCATCTGGATCGGTTAATTGCCCCTCAGATTGATCTCCTGCTTCCCAAGCTTGAAACAGAACCTTCTGATTTTTCTTGTTTATTAAAAATAGATTATAAGCGTAGGGATCTGTTCTCGCGCTTAAACTCGGTATATTGAGCCGTATGGCTACCTCCTCTAAGTTGAAATCCTCAGAGAAATCATAATTATCTGCAAAATTTACAATCCATATAGCTTGTTGCACTTCATCTTCTGAGGTGTCTTCGTCGGTAT
>JBEIEO010000322.1:0-2757 GCA_040382895.1 Halobacteriovoraceae bacterium | reverse complement strand
GAAAGAGATACAGCCTCGACCTATTAGTAGCAAGACCTTTTATGGTCACAAAAAGCGAGCGGTATGACTCAGGCAGTAGGACATAATCGCTTGGAAACTAATAGGACATAGTCGCTCGGATTCAACACGAGGCGCCTATGTTGTCTATTTTTTTGACAGTTGTCATGCTCCTGACTTTTGTTTCCTGTAATAAGGAGTACAAGCGTGAGGATAATAAAAGCATTTCTACTGTGAATCAGCTCAATCAGGGTGATTACGCTACGGTTATCTCCACTCATAAAGATAAATCAAACCTTTCTCCACGCGATCGCTATTACCTGGCCTCGGCTTACTCTCAAAGCGGAGGAGTAGATGTGTTCTCTCTTTATTCGGTCATGGAAATTCAACTTTTTCACAAGAATGCTTTGGAATGGTCAGACCTTTCTAAAGAAAAGAACCCTTACCTGAAATTCATGAAGTCTCAGGAAGGGATCGACTATGAGAAAAAACAAAAGAAAAAAGAGGCCCAATGGGAAAAGTACGAACCTAAACTGATTACGAAATATAAACTCAAACCAGAATTAACTTTGCAGGCCCTGATTGATTCTCTTCCGGAAACTCCTTTCCCTGAAAACAGAGATGGTCTTAGCGAGTACAAACAGAGTGACTTTGACCGTGATGTGGGCGTTTTCCGTGCAGAGTACGAAAAACTTCTGAAAAACGATGAACTGGACACCGACGCAAAAATTGAAAGTCTTTTTAAGTTCACCCATAGCTTCAGGGAAGCGCATCGCAAACCCACCGATGACTATACCGCGATGAATGCTCCGTACTTTATTCAATCTTATTTCAGCGATCGCATCTTCCTGAATGAACTTAAAAATAATTATCTCTACGCGGATCAAAGCAACATGCTCTCCGATATCAAGTGGGAAATGCTCTACATGAACATTCTCTGGAATACTTACGAGGCGATTCCGGTGATGAAAAAGCTTCCGACTCTGTCATCTCCCCAGCAAGCGGATCTGAGTAGAAGCTTAGAACACTACCGGAAATTGCTCAAATCAGAAGAGTTCAAAGATGTGGCGATTAAGAACATCCTGGTTCTTTCTTCTGTCTCATTATTGAGCATTTACAAAGAAAGTTTCGATCTTAACGATGTGGAGAGTATTCCGGATCTGTATTGTTCTTTTGATCCCACGGCCATCATGAACAACTATGAACTCATCCGTGAGCGCATATTCTTTTTGCATCAGGCCTACAAGGATGCAGACATCGAAGTCAAAGACTATGAAAAATATGAAGCCGCCATTGAGCAGATGAAGCGTGATATACCTGAGACCCTTACAGCTGAAGAGAAAGATCGTTTTGTAGAAGGCATCGATGAATTTAAAGTAAATTCCTGCTTTAATGGTTGATGAATCTTTCCCGATAGGGGAAGATTTTTAAATGTGGATTCTCTTATTCTTTATAACCTCCCTGACCTGGGCCTTTCCGGTGCTGCATTTCATCCGGCCCGAATCTAATTTTACTCAGATAGTGACTCTTGATTCCTGTTCAACTCATGCCCTGACTCAGGACATGGTGAGCTGTAACCCGGCCCTCTTCCCTTATCAAAAAGAGGAAGGACTGCGCTTAGGACTTTCCACAATCACTGACGGGGAGTCAGTAGAGGTGGGACAAAAACTTTTATTTGATCCCATTAAAGAAGATTTTCTACGGGATATTTTTGAAGATCGCCCCTTTAATTCCTGGGGTGCCAATTCCTTTATTCAGCTGCGCACTTCCAAGTTTTATCTGAGCTATGATCCTTTACTGGTCAACGCCGATGTCTATGTCTTCAATCCGGCATCTCCGGAAGTGGCGATGTCGCTGATTAAATCCAATCGCCTCAATGTGACCTCAGGCCTGGAAGTCGTTAATAATGACCAGCTCAAAGTCTCCTTCGGGGCTAAGGTTTACTACTACCGTGCTGAGATTTTTCAGGATTCATTTTTTTTGAGTGACCTCACATCTCAGGAAGCCGAAGACCTTGTGAATTTTGAAAAACATAATGGTATTGCTGGAGATTTGGGTTCATATTTTGAATTTCATAATAAGTGGCTACCCAAAATTGGTCTTCAGGTTAAAAACATTAACTCGGTTATTCGAAATAAAGATTCAGAAGTCATTTCTGAAAACCAGATGCGACCGGTGCTGGTTTACGAAACTTATTCCCGGTTGGGACTAGGTTATGACTGGAAAACTCAGTGGGGTATCTTTAACGCTGAGTTAAATGCTCCTTTCAGTAATTACTTTGAAAATATTTATAATGAATACATTTCTGGAAGCCTAAGTTATACGCTGTCTCGTTTTTCAACTTCAGTGTCTTACTCCAAGTATCAGCAAGCCTTTGGCTTTAACTTTGGCTCCAAGATTGCCACCATCGGTATCTTCTATGGCTCTTCCAGACCTCTTGGAGATTTCTCCAATCAAAAAGAAGAGCTCGCTGGTATCCGCGGGGAGGTTTCGTTATGAAATTTATCCTCATTCTCATGCTAATGATTCAATCATCCCCGGCCGCGGACGGCACCAATGCTTACAAGTTTTTGAAGCGCAAAAGCCAGGAGAACCGTCCCACGGCGACCTTCAATGAGTACGAAGATATTATTTCCGGATCCCTGGCCTTCCTCATCGGGAACGTCGGCTACTTTACGACTAATTCCTCTACGCTAAAGATTGCTTACTCCGGCGTGCAAACGGTAGGGATCATTGGAGTAGGTCATGGGATTTATGACT
>JBEIEO010000321.1:0-2770 GCA_040382895.1 Halobacteriovoraceae bacterium | reverse complement strand
CTCAGATTAATCCAAATCTCATGCCATTGGCCGATGTTAAGATTAACTTAGTTAGTTGCCATGTTTCGTGGTCACAGTGAAACAATTTGTATTGAAAGGACTCTTTTAACAAGCCTTTGAATTACTTGATAAAGCAAAGAAAGTGCCTATAGGTCTCGATGAGGCCTACAATCTCCACAAGTCATTTTTTTCTCCGATCAAGTTGCGGGACGTTTGTTGAAGTCGCACGTTAATGGAAGAACTAGATCAAGAAAAGCCGCAAGGACTGGACCGAGAGTTTAGGAAAAACTTTCAACAGCGCCTTACGCTCTACGGAGCATCGTATGAAATTCAATTGTTTTCCTATTGGGCAATTTGGTCTCATTTTGACCTTTTCTGTCCTCACCACGGCATGTAACCAGGAAGAATTTTTTAAGGCTGAGGAGTTCCTGGTTGGTAACGATGCCTACTGTTTCCAGGAAGGCCCGGATGCGAACGCTTGCCGCGCTCTTGGGGAAAGATGTCGAGTTGCTTATCTGGAAGCAGCTGATGAAACTCTAGAGCCAGAGTTTCTGATGTGTATTGGTAACACTGATTACAATCCAGATGGATCTTCTGGAGATGGATCTTCTAATGGCTCAACTGGTGGAACAAGTGGTGGCTACGACAGCCCGATTGATGGTCCAAATGATGTTCCTCCAAGTATCGAAGAAACAGTGAAAGCGAAGTGTGAAAATCTTGATTCTAAGTACATTTGGGAAAAAGTAGAAAAGGACAAGAATGGTAAAACGAATCGAACCAAGAAGGTTAAAGTTTGTCACCACTCTGCTCGCGGTCATCACAATATTGTAATTGCGTGTCCGGCGTTGAAGGCCCACGTAAAACATCATGATGATTATATCGGGGTCTGTGTCGACTAAAAATCTCTTCTCATCGGGGGACCCCTTCGGGTCCTCTTTTTTTTGCCCGGATACTGATCCAGCTCAGGTTATTCCTTATCCTCAACATCTATAATGCCAGTATGCAAAGAATGAAAGAACTGATCCAAAAGTACAATCGTCCCAGTCCACGCTATACCAGTTATCCACCGGTTCCTTTCTGGCAGAATACGCCTAATGAAGAAAACTGGATCAGGCACCTCAAGACCAGTTACAATCCACAGACAGGTCTTGATCTTTATGTGCACGTGCCTTTTTGTGAAAGTCTTTGTTACTACTGTGGCTGTAACCGCACCATCACGAAAAATCACTCTGTGGAAGACAAGTATCTGGAGCTCATTCTCAAAGAATGGGATTTGTATCAGAAAAAATTGGGCTTCACTCCCAAGATCAATTCTCTCCACTTCGGCGGGGGTACACCGACCTTTCTTTCTCCGGAGCATCTGGATCAATTGATCAAAGCCTTGCTGAAAGTGAAGGATCAAGACTTTATTGGTTCCATCGAAATCGATCCGAGAACCTGCCAACCAGGTCACTTGAAAGTGCTTTCTGAGAATGGTATCAAACGTGTCTCTCTGGGGATTCAGGATTTCGATGCTGGTGTTCAAGCTGCCATCAATCGCCATCAGCCTGTTAGTTTGGTGGAAGGACTGCTGGAAAAGATCAATCAGTTCGATTTTAGCTCCATTAACTTCGATCTCATTTATGGACTGCCTCAGCAAACAGTTCAAACTGTTGCAGATACCATCAAGGACGTGGCCCGGATGAAGCCGGACCTCATTGCTTTTTACAGCTACGCCCATCTGCCGGAAAAAATTAAGAATCAAAGGTTGATCAAAGACGCTGATCTTCCGTCACCTGAACTGAAACGCGAGCTCTATGAAACGGGAAAAAAACTGTTAGTTGAAGCTGGCTACGTAGACATTGGAATGGATCACTTCGCGCTGCCCTCAAGCTTTCTGTTTCAGGCCCAACAAGAAAAAAAACTTCATCGTAACTTCATGGGATACGTGGATAAAAAATCTTCCATCCTCCTGGGTCTCGGTCCAACCTCCATCTCCGATTCTTCGTTGAGTTTCATGCAAAACACTAAGGAGCTCAAAGATTACGCAGAGAAACTCAACGCCAATGCCCTCCCCCTGGAGAAGGGTCACAGTCATACCGAGGTGGATTTAAAGGTTCAGCAGATTATCCTGGATCTGATGTGCAAGCATAGCGTTAATGTAACTCTCGCTGAGTTACCGGATCACCTTGATGTCAGTCGGGAGCTCAAACACTTCTCTGAAGATGGACTGCTGGAGCTCAATGGTCATGATATCGTGGTCACACCTTTGGGTAAGACCTTCGTGAGAAACATTGCCATGTCATTTGATTATCATCTGCGCCGGCAACAAAACACTACCCGATTCAGTCAGACCATTTGAACCCTCTAGGATGCATTCTCTGGGTGACTAAAAATGATATTATGAGACTAATGAGTGTCAGCTTTGGATGGTTTCAATGTGAGGGAGATAGCAACAGTGCTGAGTAAGCAAAAAATCAGCGCCAGGAAGAAAAGAATCGTGCTTTGTTCCGTTTCCGTCTTCATAGCTAAAAAGCTACTCCCCGATCCTCGCTCCATCAAATAATTCCTGGTTAATTTTTAGGTGATTTTTATTGAATTAGTCCCCTAATCCAACAAATTCCCTGGGATGTCAGGAATTGTGAAATTCTTTTGTCTGACAAATCTTCAACGCTTAAAGCAACATGGTCACCTACCTTTATCCGGAGTCTGCACCGATGGAAATGAGAAAGCTCACTGAGCTGAAAGCTACGAATCCGTACCTGCGTATGGGAACTGATGTTACTGAACT
>JBEIEO010000320.1:0-2798 GCA_040382895.1 Halobacteriovoraceae bacterium | reverse complement strand
GGTGATCTATATTCATGGTGGCGGATGGGTGATGGGTGATAAAAGTGAAATTCATAAACACGATCGTCTCATAAAAAAATACCGAAATGCCGGAGTGGCCCTCGCTACCATAAATTATCGTTTTCTCAAACATGCGAATCTTCAGACTATCATGCGCGAAGATATCGGCGGTTTCGTGCAGTTTATGCGTGCCAATCATCAGCGGTACAATATTAGCAAAGAAAAGATCATGGTTTTCGGAGTCAGTGCCGGCGGCTCAGCTAGCTTGTGGCTAGCGACTCATGATGATCTGGCAGATCCGAATCACGAAAACCCTTTGATGCGTGAATCAACCCGCGTACTGGCCGCAGGTCATGTGAACTCTCAGGTCTCTTATGATTTTCATGACTGGTTTAATTTTTTTGGAGCTGATCAGGTTAATAAATTTTTGGGATCCCAGGTCTGGTCCCGCTATCACTTCGATTCTTTAGGCGACCTTTACACTCAGGAAGGGGAGCTGGTTCGCCGCTTTTTAGATTCTTATGAAAACTATTCTTCCGATGATCCGGAGATCTTTTTCTACAATAGTTTGAAGAATTTCCTTCCAGCTGAAAACGGAGATCAGTTTCTGCATCACCCACTCCATGCGATTCTTCTGCATGAGAGAGCTCAGGCCGTAGGTGCGAAATCAGTACTGATGTTAGATGGGGACAGTGCGATTAAGCATTCACCATTTAATGAGATTCAAAAATTCTTTTTTAGGAAACTTAAGAAAAAAGAGAAGCGGGAATCTAAGTCCCGCTCCGGTAAACTTACTTCAGCATAAGATCTTCGAAAGATGCCAGTCCTGCTTTGGCACCTTCGCCCATGGCGATGATAATTTGTTTATAGGGTACATTGGTCACATCTCCCGCAGCATAAATGCCCGGAACGTTGGTACGACATTTGTCGTCGACCAGGATTTCACCAAACTTATTGGTTTCCACCACACCTCTCATGAAGGATGAGTTAGGCTCCAGACCAATTTGTACGAAGATTCCATCCAGCTCAAGGTTTGTCAGCAACTGAGTAGCACGATCTTCATATTCCAGTGCCGTCACCTTACCGTCATCACCGATCACCCGGTTCGTACGGGCATTCTTAATGATTTTTACGTTGGGCAGGGATTCCAGTTTATCCACCAGTACTTTATCTGCCTTCAAGTTTGGATTGAATTCAAACACTGTCACGGATTTTACGATTCCTGCCAGATCGATGGCCGCTTCTACCCCGGAGTTGCCTCCGCCGATGACTGCGATGTCTTTACCTTTAAAATAAGGACCATCACAGTGCGGGCAGAAAGCCACTCCACGGCCAAGATATTCCTTCTCCCCCGGGATACCTAGCTCACGCCATTTAGCACCGGTGGCAACGATTAAAGATTTTGTCTCCAGGAACTCACCACTTTCAAGTTCCAGCTTTTTTATTTCTCCGTTATTTACGGTCTTTACACGTCGATGCTCCAGCAATTTGATATCATACTCTTTGATATGGCCAAAAAGCTGAGCTGCTAACTGCGGACCTTCGGTGTACTTAATCCCGATGAGGTTTTCGATTCCCTTCGTATCCTGAACCTGCCCACCGATTCGTTCGGCGATTATGGCGGTTTTAAGCCCTTTGCGGGCCGAATAGATCGCTGCCGAAGCACCACCAGGACCGGCACCGAGAACCACCACATCAAAGACTCCGAGATCCAGATTTTGAACCGAGACAGTTTCATCGCTGCCGAACTCTTTTTCCAGTTTTGAGATCAGATCCACCAGCCCGATTTTTCCGGAACTAATCAGCTTATCTCCATTCATCACACTGGGTACACCCTGGATGCGTAGTTTTGTGACTTCTTCCTGAGCTACAGCACCGTCAATCATGGTGTGCTTGAAGCTCGGGTTAAATAAACTCATCAGGTTCAGCGCCTGAACCACTTCCGGACAATTTTCACAGCTTAAGGAAATATAAGTTCGGAGTTCGATACCTGACTTGAGGCGTTTGATCCGATTAATGATCATCTCATCCGGAAGTTTCCCCTTACCGTCGGCATTGAGGATTGCCAGCACCAGTGAGGTAAACTCATGTCCTCCTGGCACACCGATAAATGTAATCCCAGTGGGTTTCCCTTGATAGAGGAGTGTAAGCTTCGGGGCCTCTGATAATTCAGAAGACTCCTCAACCAGGATTTTTTCAGAAGTTGATTTCAGACCATTTACCAGATCCAGAAGCTCCTGCTGATTGGGATGCTGTGATTTTGCCACCACGAGAGTGATCTCATTTTCCAGAGACTGATAGACTGATTTCAATTGTTCTAAAATTCCTGTATCCAACATATCGACCTCTTTTTTAACCTAGATTTTTCCTATCAGATCCAAACCTGGCTTCAAAGTCTGAGCACCTGGCTTCCACTTCGCTGGACATACCTGGTTCTGGTTATTGCGCACGAACAGAGCCGCTTGAACTTTTCGTAGAAGTTCATCAGCGTTTCTTCCGATACCACCATCATTGATTTCAGCGAGTTTGATTTTCCCGTCTGGATCAACCAGGAACGTTCCGCGATGAGCGAGGCCTTCTTCTTCGATGTAGACTCCGAAAGCGCGGGAGATGGCCCCCGTTGGATCGGCCAGCATCGGGTACTTGATTTTTTTGATGGAATCCGAAGTATCGTGCCAGGCCTTGTGAGTGAAGTGTGTATCTGTGCTTACAGAGATAACTTCTACTCCCATCTTTTGCAGTTCTTCGTACTTCTCGGCAACGTCCACTAATTCTGTGGGACACACGAAAGTAAAGTC
>JBEIEO010000319.1:0-2798 GCA_040382895.1 Halobacteriovoraceae bacterium | reverse complement strand
CATCTGTTTGCACGAGTCGGGCCTGGGGATTAATCTTTCTGATTTCTTTCATCGCCAGCACCGTTGCCTGGCACTGATAAATCAATGCTTTCAAATAAGATTCATCACTTTTGTGATGAGGATACCAATGACCATAAAGACAACTAAAGCGTGCCGTTGTGTTAATTTCGTTGAAGGGAGTATACTCCTCTACCCAAGGATAACGTTGAGCAAAGACCCGCGCATAGATTGCCATTTTCTGAGGAAGCTCAGGATCAATCAGACTCGTATAGCGGGGTCCGCTTCCATGATGCAAAAATCCCGCAATCGGATTGATCCCCAGGCGCTTCATCTCACCAAGTCTTTCGTCTAACCACGACCAATCCATGTGATCTAGACTTTCAGGAGCCACCATCTCCCATAGACAAGGATATCTCAGTTTTTTAAGACCAAGCTCTGCAAATAACTGCAGATCACTCAGTCTATTGAGGTGTCCATTCTTTTCTGCTTGATTAACGAACCGGTCTTTTACTCTGTTTAAAGTGCATTCCAGACCGCCCCACATTTCCAGGTCTCGCATTAGACGATTCCGATTGAGCTCAATGCAGTATCTTCGTAAACTGGTATACGTCTTGGTTTTTGTTTGCTGCTTAAGACAGCACTTTCATGTAAAGCCATTTTATAAAATGTTGAATCCCAGGAGTTACCATCTAAAAAAGCATCCACTCTCTCCATCCATTCAGGATCGTAGGCCCGCTCATTCATTGCCTTTTCAATACAATCTACAAATGCCTTAGCTTCATTGGCTATGTAGACCAATTTCGCGTCGGCATAAGGATGAACGACATCGTTGATGGCCGTAGAAACAACCGGCTTCCCAGCCGCTAGAAATTCAGGGGTTTTAGTTGGGCTAATAAAGCGGGTTGAATCATTTAATGCAAATGGCATCATGGCGCAATCCCAACCGGCCAGATAGAGAGGAAGAGCATAGTACTCTTTCTTACCAAGGTAATGAATGTTTGATCTCACCGGTAAAGAAGCCGGGTCAATTTTTACTACTGGGCCTACTACTACAAATTGAAACTCCGGACGCAAGTCCGCCATTTTCTCCAGCAGATCAATATCAAAACGCTCATCAATCACCCCGTAAAATCCAATCCGTGGATGAGGGATGTTGATCTGGTCATCAGGCTCAACCAGATTTAATCTTCCTTGTGAGAAATGAGAAAAGTCGATGCTACTTGGGAAAGGATGAATATTTCGATGGGCGTTTTTTTTGACCTCATACAATGACTGTCCACCCGTAAATACCACATCGGCAAGTTTCATAAGTTCGGCTTCTCGATCAATCAGTGTCTGAGGAGCATCTTTAAACAAGGAAAGCTCGTCCATGCAATCAAATATAATGGCACTTGGTTTTAAGTGCCTTGAAAAATTTAACGCCATCGGAGTGTAGTACCAGATTGTGAAGTCGCTTAATTCTTCTTCGGCAACAAGTTCATCCACTAGTTCTCTTAATGAATACTCTAAATCCTCGGATTTAATCCCAGATGGTAAGTAAGGAACTACGATTTGAACGTTTTCTTGTGATTCCCTTAAATGGAGACGCGGAACTTCTGTCATTCCAAAGACTGGCTCTTCAAAATAATACACTCTGCGATGCTTGGCGTGGCGACTCAATAAATGCTGCGGTCTTTGATACACAAAGTCCCAACGCAGATGGGAGAAAACCAACAAGTCTGACTTTTCACAGGGTGAGTTCATAGATAGACGCTCCAAATTTTAATTTTATTTAGATGCTGAATGACATGAATTCATGACATCCGGAGATGGATGAGCCTCTGCGATTCATGTGCCAACGTTTAACCTACGTCAAATATCTAGGCACATACTTTGTATGTATCGAGATATCTTTTTCTCCTGAAGTGATTAAGGGGAGTGCGCATGATTTTAGAGGCAAATTTGGACGAAGATGGGGCAAATCACCCGCGAAAAATCTTTAGGCGCGATCGTTGGTCATCGTTGAATGGCCCATGGGATTTTTGTTTTGACGATGAAGAGCAATTCTCAATACCCGATCAGATCCAGCAATGGACGCATAAGATAATTGTTCCATTCGCTCCTGAGACTAAGGCAAGTGGAATTAACGATACTAATTTTCATGCTCGATGCTGGTATCAAAAAAAGTTTTTTTTAAAACCCTCCGAGAAGAGAATCATATTGCATTTTGGCGCTGTTGATTATCATGCACGTGTCTGGCTCAATGGGCAATTTTTAGGTGACCATGAAGGTGGACATACGCCCTTTTGTTTCGATGTAACCACTCAACTAAAAACCGAAGGGGAGCAAGTTTTGATTTTACGTGCAGACGATGACCCCTTAGACCTGACCAAACCTCGTGGAAAACAGGACTGGCAAAAGGACCCTCATAGTATCTGGTACCCTCGCACTTCAGGTATCTGGCAAACTGTCTGGATAGAGGAGGTGACGGCTACTTATATTGAAAAACTCCGCTGCTCACCCTTGCTTGAGCGCTGGGAAATTGGATGTGAGGCTTTTATCGCAGGCCCTTGTCCACCAGGCTTGCAACTTAAGGTCAAGCTCATGCAGGGTGGACAAATCCTGGCAGAGGATACCTACAATGTTATTAATAAAGAAGTTAACCGAAGGATTGCTCTTTCTGATCCTGGAATTGATGATTTCCGAAATGAACTTCTCTGGAGTCCAGAGAAACCGACATTGATTAACCTAGAACTCGAACTTTGGTACAACAATCAAAAGATGGATCACGTTCATTCTTACACTGCCCTCCGAAGTGT
>JBEIEO010000318.1:0-2801 GCA_040382895.1 Halobacteriovoraceae bacterium | reverse complement strand
GAGTTTTTAAAAGAAGGCTCAGCGGTAGAAGACTTCATGAAGCCAGAGCGTATCATCATCGGCACTTTGGAAGATCACGCAGCTGAAGTGATTGAAGAGCTCTATGAGCCATTCAACCGTCAGGTCAAGCGCACGATCCGTATGTCGAACATTTCTGCTGAGATGACTAAATACGCAGCGAACTGTTTTCTTGCGACTAAGATTTCTTTCATGAATGAAGTGGCACGTCTGTGCGACATCGTTGGTGCTGACGTAGAAGAAGTTCGTCATGGTATCTCCACTGACTCTCGTATCGGAACTCAGTTCCTTTATCCGGGTCCAGGGTACGGCGGATCTTGTTTCCCAAAAGACGTGAAAGCTTTGGTTTTCACCGCTCGTGAAAACGGCATCCGTTTCAAAATCGTTGAAGCGGTTGAAGAAGTGAACAAAGAGCAGAAAAAATATGTCGTCGGAAAAGTGAAGAAGCATTTCAACAATGATCTCAAAGGTAAAACTTTTGTTCTGTGGGGAACAGCTTTCAAAGCGAACACTGATGATATCCGTGAAACTCCAGCGATTGATACAGCAGTTGCTCTTCACGAAGCTGGTGCAAAAGTTCGCATCCATGATCCTCAAGCGGCAGATCACTTCGAGCAGTACATGGCAAAACTAAATGTGCCAGTTGATCAATTTGAAAATAAATACGATGCTCTTAATGGAGCTGATGGACTAATTGTCATGACTGAGTGGAAGCAGTATCGTGCTCCGGATTTCGATGAGATCAAATCTCGTTTGAAAACCCCTGTTATCTTCGATGGTCGTAACCTCTACAGTACCAAAAAAGTACTAGAGCAAGGTTTCACGTACTACGCGATTGGAAAGGCGATTAAGGCTTAAGGACGAAAGATCTTCTCTTTTTTGTCGTAGCCAACTTTCAACTCTTTCCACTCAAAAGAGTCACCCATTAGTTGTGCCTTCAAAGAAGGCTCTTCGAGTTTTTCTACTGGGAGAGTGATGTCACCCTTCGGTGATAAAGCTAATCCTTGAAGAGAAACCTTTTTCTGAGTTTCGACTTCATCCCCGGCTTTGTTAGTTTCGACACAATTTAAAGTGACAGAACCCGCCTCGACTTTGAGCTTGGCAAAAGAGACACAGTCAACCTCGGCGATTTTTTTCCACTCTTTTTTGATTGGATCAAAGCTGTGAAAGAGTGGCTTATCTCCTTGCTCAACCGTTCTTTGGCTCATCACCACGATCACATTACTTTGCGTAGAGAATATCGCAATAACTTCTCGATGACTCAGCTCTGTCGGTAGAGAAATTTTCTGAGACGAGAGGTTATCTGCCGAGACTTCTAGTATGTAGGTCTCTGGTTCCATGCCTTTTTTTTCTAGCTTAGCTCCTGCGAAAACCTTCTTCCCGCTCGTCGCTAAAGTGGTGAACACTGGAGCTTGTGCACAGGCCGCGGTAGTCATCAGGACTGAGAGTAAGGCGGTTGCATATAGCTTTTTCATTTTCGTTATCCTAATTTGTGATTTTCTTCAAAACGTCATTTACCGATTTATTGAGTTCTTTAACCGGTTTGTTCGTTGGTACTATCTCGCAAGCTTCTGGTGGAAGTTTTCCTGAGGCTTGAGGAACAAATTTTTCGAGCCCAACAAAAGTATGGCCTTGTTTTTTAACGGCTTGGATCCAGGATTTAAGATTATCGACAGTGTATTTCTGGATGTCATGAAAGAGAATAATCCCACCCTTGCTGGAACATATTTGCTTGAGCATCGTAGCGAGCAGCGTGGGTCTTTTCTTTACATCCCAGTCATTTGTATCGATATCCCAACCAACGTGTTTAAAACCTGCGTTTTTAACCGTTGCCATCACGAGATCATTCTTTTTTTGAATGGCAGGATTCGATGACCTGAAAGAGCCGTCTCCATAAGGAAGGCGCAAGACGGGACTCAAGTAGTCTTTTAGAAGTGGGTTGGGTTTCATGATATTCGAGCGGATAACTTCAGGCGTCTGTTTTGAGTGGGCCAGATGGTCATAGGTATGAGACCCGATGATGTGCCCCTCTTTTTTGGTGCGATCGAGTATATCATATGATTTTTTGGTTGCGGGATTACTCTTGCCGCCAGCAAAACGATTCCCTAAAACGAAGAAAGTACCTTTCACGTTTTCTTCCTTGAGAACATCCAGCACTTTAGGAGTAAGAGTCGCGTGCGGACCATCATCAAAGGTAAGTGTTACCGGATAGGTCTTCCCATCAGGGCAAGCTCCATAGGCAAACGGGAATACGATTAGACTCATTGAAATATATAATAGTTTTTTCACGGATACCCTATCGGAACAGGAAGGATAAACTTTAGGCCTATTTGATGGTAGTTTCTATCTGCTCAAAAATCTTTCGATTATCAAATTTCTCCATCAATATCGAGGTTCCCCGCTGGACGAAGGACTCTCGCATCTGTTGATCACCGATTAGCTCTAAGGTTCCTTGCAGAAGATCATCTATGTCAAACGCCCGGGCGAGATACCCATTAACTTTGTGGTGAATAATTTCCGGATTCGAGCTAACGTCAAAAGCGATAATCGGTTTTTCGTAGTAAAGAGTTTCAATGAGGGTGTTGGCAGAGCCTTCAAACAGTGATGGAAAGATAAATAGATCAATTGAGTTCATGAAGGCCTGCATGTCACTGACATGGCCAAGTAGAATTACTTCCTCACCAAGATTTTTTTCTTCGATAAGTTTAGTTAAATCGTTTCTCAGCTCTCCCTCACCAGCGATGAGGAGCTTGAATTTAATTCCATGAGTTTTGAGCTTGTGG
>JBEIEO010000317.1:0-2814 GCA_040382895.1 Halobacteriovoraceae bacterium | reverse complement strand
CCAGCAATGTAAAGCCAGCTTGGTTAGAAGCCGACGTTGAGTTGAACTCTTTCATTATAGTTTGTGAGAAATGTAGAGAGCGTGTAATTGTATTTAGTTTCTTTATTAGTCACGGTTACCCGTGCCTGCCAGATCATACGCTCAATATTCTTTTTTAATTCTTCAAATACTAGCTTCTCAAGGCCTGAGTTTCTTTGCTGGCCTCCACCTTCGTTGAAGTAATTTCCTTCGTAGGCATCCTGTGCTTCCTCACTGCCGCCACCTTTCTGGGTAAAAAGTTGGGCGAAATCGGGGATGGTGAGCTTTTTGAGTTCCAGAGTGTACTCAAAATTGGTCAGATCTTTTCCTTCAAAGGTTTTTGTTTCTTTAAAATTTCCAGTGATGTTTTGAAACTTCGGTGGATCGAGATAAAGTTCGTTGATCTTTCTTTCGGCCAGAGACTGGAGCATCAGTTGTTCTTCGGAGAGTTGCGAGTCAGAGACGTTGTAGCCCTGAGAGGTCAGGAATGCCACCACAAAGAGCGCAAACAGGGTAATGGCAATCAGCACTTCCACCAGGGAAAAGCCATCCTGCTTCAGCCATTTTAGTTTGCTATCCACTCTTTATATACCTCGTCCATTCTAGTTTGAAGTATATCTTCCAGCTTAGCAACGCTTTCAGTCTTGATGGCCTCAAAAACTGCCCGGGAGTCGGACAAAACCGGTTGAACTTCCAGCCAGGCCATTTCCTCATCGGTAGCAAAGAAAATGATGGCGGCATCTTTCTCACCGGTAGGGTAGAAATAGAGGGTCGCCTCTCCGTCGGTAAGAATCTTTTTTTGAAAAGAAGTCGCCATGCCTAGCACCTGCACGTCAGTGGGAATTTCGTGTTTGATTTCCTCGAATTCCTCAACTTTGGTGAACTGCTTATTCAGGTTTGCGATCTTATCCTGCTCAGCTTTTTCTTCATCCAGGGATTTAGAGGTTTTCTCAGGCATATCCGGTAGCGGCAAGTTACCGGCAGGTCCGTATTCTACGTTGTATTCGATAGGTTCTTTTTCCAGAGAAATACGCAAGCGAACGACAGTATTTCTCAGCACTGATTCGTTGGAGGCAAATCGCATGGCCCGGTCAATATCATTAACGGCAGTTTGAAGATTGCGGTGTTTGGCAGTGGTATCTGACGTAGGAACGGCCAGAAGAACCAAGGCCGCAAGGGTGAGAGCAACGAGGATCTCAATTAATGAGAATCCCCGTTGGTTCTGAAAAATACTAGATGTCTTTTGAGTTAATATCGGCATCAGCGCCTTCACCACCTTCGGCGTTATCAGCACCGAGAGAGATGATGGTATAAGATTTTCCGTCAGACTCATAAATGAACTCATTATCCCAAGGATCCTGAGGAATCTTTCCGTCTTTAATGTATCCGCCTGGAGCATAACGTTTACATTCACGTCCACCAGTTGGCTTGTCTAACAGAGCATCAAGACCCTGATCAGTCGTAGGGTAGAATGAACAGTCACGACGAAACTCAGTCAGACGATCACCCAGAGATTTAATCTGGATCCTGGCTGACTTTACCTGGCCTTCCTGAAGGTTTTCGAATACACGACCGGCCACGAACGTACCTGCGATACCAAGGAGGGTAAGGGCGATGAGGATCTCAATCAAACTCATCCCGTGATTGTTCGCCAACAACTTTTTAATATCTTTGCGCATGAGAGCTCCTTCTTAATTCATTGAGTTCAGATCCATCATCGGAATAACGACCGCAAACACGATGAACCCAACAGCTCCACCTAAACAGATCATCATAATGGGTTCTAAAATCGAGGTTAATCCGCTGATTTTAGATTCTACTTGATCCTCATAGTTTTCTGAAATGATTTTTAACATTGGTTCAAGTTCTCCAGACTTTTCTCCCAGTCGGATCATATGCGTCACCAGGGGAGGGAAATGCCCGCTTTGAACCAGTGGGGCCGTGAGGGAAGCACCTTCTGAAACGTTAATACGTGCTTTTTCTACCGCTTCTTTCATATGCACGTTAGGAATCAGGTTCTTAACAATGGTCATAGCGGTAAGAATAGGTACACCGGAATTTAGCAGTGTGCCTAATGTTGAGCAAAAGCGGCTTACGTTAATCATTTTGATCAACATTCCCAGCACCGGAAGTCTGAGTTGCAGAGAGTGCCACTGACTTTGACCGCGAGGGGTGGTGATGTATTTAGAAATTAAATAAATGCTGCCTAGGATTCCCGCGATCACCAGCCACCAGTAGTTCTGAAGGAACTCAGAAATAAAAATACAAATCTTAGTAATGAGCGGAAGTTCTTTTTTCGATGAGGTAAAAATCTTGGCCATCTTCGGGATAACGAAAATGAAAATTACGTTCATCATAGCAAATCCAAAGATCGCCATGATAGTTGGATAGGTCATGGCACCTTTGATTTTATTCTTGAGCTTGACCTGAGATTCCGAAAAATCCGCCAGACGCAGAAGAACAATTTCCAGTGTACCGGAAGCTTCACCGGCCTCTACCATGTTCACATAGATCGAGTTAAAAACTTTTGGGTGATCCTGAAGAGCTTTGGCTAAAGACGCACCTTCGTTCACTTTCTGACGGAGATCGGCCAGCACCAGACGCAGATTGGGATTTTCTACCTGGTCCACCAGAGCTGCGAGAGCTTCTACGATCTGAATCTTGGCCTTCACCAGAGTCGCAAGCTGTCTGGTCATCATGGCGAGATCTTCAACCCCTACGCTACCGCCGAGGGATAATCGAAAACCACCGCCGGCAGCACCTGTGCCCTGGGCTTTTTGTTCTTTGATATCGATG
>JBEIEO010000316.1:0-2824 GCA_040382895.1 Halobacteriovoraceae bacterium | reverse complement strand
TCCTAAAAACAACACTAATCGTGTTTTTTTTCGGCCAAAGTTCAAAGGGGTTACGGGGTTAAGCAATGAATTCAGATCTTTCATCATTCTGCCCCTTTTAGTGCTTTATCAAGTTTGTAATAACTCGTTTCAAAATCATAAATGGCTTCCAACGAGAGTGGTAACTTTGTTAGTGAAAGGAGGATGCCCGATATGATGATCTCTGCAGAGACCAATTGCCCCACCGAAAGCTGGTTAATCTGTATAAGGTAGCAACCAATTCCCAGCACCATGAGTTGGACGCCTATAACAGTGAGAGAAACATAGAAAGAATTCCTTATCACAAAGTTAAAATGGGCATCCCGAGCATTTAGATATTTTAAGAAGTCATCAGCCTTAAGATCTTTGGCTTTTGTAATAGCATGATAAATTTCATACTTTTCGTTTGATTCTTGAATGGATGTTTTAATCGCTGGACCTGAAATCCTTACGAGTTGATGAATCGTTAGAATAATAATCGCAGACGGCAATAGGAAAAAGGGATGGAACATCAAGATTGAGAAAAGACCGAAAATCACGATCAAACTCAGCTCCACCATATGAGTAAAAGATTTTGAAAAGCCCTTCAGCAGGTTGTGTACTTCAAAAAAATAATAAGAATCTTTATAGTTAGTAAAATGACTCCAGCGCAGCGCCTGATTAGCGAAAATGGACCTCAACAGAGCTTCAGTAAGGATCACCTGCGAGTGCCGGATAATCTGAGTAAAGACCAGTCCAAAAAAAAGCACTACAAAAAAGATCAGCATGTTTACCAGAATGCCTGAAAGCGCTAGGCGGTTCACCAGGAACTGAATTCCGAAAGGAATAATAAGAGTAGAGAGACCATAGGCTATGGCATAACCGATGTATCGCTTGGAAAGAGGAAGAGACTTAACTGTTTCAAAGTAATGGAATTTCAATATCTAGTCCTTTATCAATAAATAATTAGAGCTTTTTTTTCAACAACTTGCCAAGTAGTTATCTCTTTTTTGATTACACAAGATTCAAACATAGTTCACAAAGGTGAGACCGCTTTCAAGCAGAAGACAGAAAAGCAGGAGCGCCATGGCCATAACTCCAGTTAAGGAGATGGGGTAAAGGTGTTTTGATAAGTTGGATCTCATAGCCCCCGACCATAAATGCCTGATTTTAATAAACCAAATCGCTAAAAACAATCCTTATCTCTGCAATTTTCTATTTCTCGATCAATCCTTAAAGAAATTAAATAGGCAGTGCATAATTAAATTAAAGCCATCAACATGCCTTCCCAGGAGTTTATTATGTACCGTTTACTAACACTCATGGTCTGCCTAAGTCTGAATGCCTGTGCTACTTATCAGTCAACTCCCATTCGCGAATCAAGCCATGATGAAAAACGAACGGACCTCATAAACGACACGAAATCACTCAGAAGCGATTCCATTAACAGGCTCTGAGTTGTTAAAGCTTTCCTGACCCTGGGAACAGGGTTAGGGTCTAGAGCTCGAAAGTTCGAATCAAAGAGCTTGCCACCGGATTTTCAATCTTGCGATCAGCAGCAATTAGAAATAACTCCTCCCTCACGGATGCCACATTACCAATCTCCACCAGCTCACCTGACAGAATCTGCCTTTGAACAGTATGTGAAGCCGCAGGCATGAGTGCCAACTCATTTACAGCGAAAAGCTTCTTAAGAGCAATGTCCTGAGTCTCACAGATTACATCCACCTGGAGATTCTGAGCTGTTAGCCAGTTGTCGATGTCATGACGAAGCTGACTGTCGTAGCTCGGCATAATAAATGGCTGCCCTTCAATAGAATGAGGAAAACCATCCCGCAAACCTTTAAACTTAGGACTCCCGTAGATCCCAACAGACTTATTTGAAATCACTTTATGAAAGAGTTTCTTGTCTCCCCCTCTTGGCAGGAAATTTGAAACCACAAGGTCAATCTTATGATTGGTAAGATCGCTGATTAGCTCATCAAACTTCCCCTCTACCAAAGTGATAGTACATGAAGCGGTCTTAAAGGCTGCCTGGCTTAGCTGGAGAATAATCTGCTTAGGAATGCTGTCCAGAGCACCTACCTGCAACTTCACCTTTGTAGGTTGAAGTCTGTCATTCAGAGCTTCATACATCTCGTTCCCAGTTCTAAAAATGGTACGAGCGTATTCCAGAGCAAGCTTCCCATGCTCTGTCAGGATAAGCTTTTTGTGTTTTCTTTCAAACAACTGAACACCGAGCTGTTCTTCAAATTGTTTTAACTGAGCGCTCAATGTGGGCTGACCCAGAAGCAGCTTCTCTGCGGCCCGTGAAATACCCTCACATTCAGCAATAGTCATGAAGTAATACAAATGATGATAGTTAATCCAAACGTTCATAGCTTACCTTACCCGATCGCCGAAGGATTTTTTAAGACTCATTTCATCGAGCTGAGGACCCATCATAGGATTCGGATAAAATGTTTGCTGATGATTCCTGCTTGCACATGAAACCGAGCTTACTAACAAGAAGAGAACCAATACCTTACGCATAAAACCTCCAAGGTGGTTGGTCTTGCCTTCACTCTCCGGAACCGGGTCAAAATGTCTGACCGTTTTAACGACTCTGGAAGCTTCTTAATGAAGTGGCTACTCCCCAACATGAGCAATGTAATTGATTTTTTAACATCTACAAAATCGATAATTGATAACACAGTATTCGATTTAAACAAACCAGTGATCTAAGTGATTGATATTGTTGACTTATCAAGGCTAGTCCGACGGCTCATTTGCTATGATAACATTTCTAATTTTCGGCTGGTAAAAAAATGAATCGAAAAAACCACTG
>JBEIEO010000315.1:0-2848 GCA_040382895.1 Halobacteriovoraceae bacterium | reverse complement strand
GTAGGAATCGGTTTTTCCGGGAAAGAAACAGTCAGTTCGGCCAGTTTAAAAGCGATCTCTGGATTTTTCTGATCAGCTTCCCAGAAAGCTTTCAGATCATTCCAACATGGCGCTGTTGCTTTGAGACACCCTTTAAGATAGCGCAGTCCGATTTCTTGCCGATGGGAGCGGAAAACATCATCGGTTTTGAGGGATGGCCAGGTGTAAAGGGATTCTGTTTTACGAAACTGGGCTTTGGTGATTTCACTCTTGCCAAGAATTTGACGGCCATATCCATCTGACATTTTTGAGACCATACCTTTCCAGGCATCCTGTCTTTCTGAAGGTCGGATATCCAGGGCATGATCGAAGAATTCTTCATGGTTTCCTTCCTGTGTCAGAATCTCCAGGTCCACCAGAGAGTAGTTATTCTGGGCCAGGACCTGGGTCGTGGTCAAAAAGAAGGTTAATAGAAGACCAAAATGTGTCATGAATTTATTCTAGTCTTCCTTCAACAAACCCGTCAATTTAAGGCCCAATTTCTTTTCGGAGTACTTCTTTTTGGGGTAAATTGAGGGCATTCGATTTTGGAGGATGATTTTGTGGCAAACTTATTGAATGTTCCTGGTGCAGTCGGTGTTCCTGTTGTTAAAAAGAAACTAGCTCATGAGTGGATGATTTCTTTTTATGAAGAGTTTGAAACCCTTGTGTTCTATAATGCTGAATTACACCCGGCATTTTTGCAATTGATTCAATTTGCTCAAGCCAATAATCAGGCTACCGGATTTAGAAGGGAAGTGGTCATCCAGGGCTTCCCTCTTCTATGTGCCCTTCGCCAGGAAGAAAAGTCTCTTTATATTGGTACCCGTCGCCTCTCCCGGGAGCTTGCGCTCATGAAACTTCATGATGTCGCACCGGTGCTTATGGATCAGGAAATTGAGAAGCATTTCTTTAAGCTCAAAGAGCATATGGAGAAAATCTCAACTGTTTCATCTCATCAGTTTCCAACTGAAATCGAATGGGTCTCTTTTTTGAATGAGCTTCCCGCTTACTGGCAAAAAGAAGAATGGAAGGATGTTGATGAAGAGGCCAAAGGCATTTTAAAGCAATTGGTGAAAAAAACCGGTGACTATAACTCAACAACTTTTGAGAAAATTTCTGACTGGGGTCTCTCACTTACGGCCCAGTATGATCTCATTCGGGTGCATCTCTTAAAATTTCTGGCCTTGCTGCCTTCGCTAGATCACGACAAGAGTGGTGATGAAGTTAAACGCAACTTACTGGAAAGTTTACGTCGCCTGAAGTCGGATTCTGAGCTCCTGACTCAGAATAAAAAGCGCGGCTCCCGTCCGCTTCCTCTGTATCTTAATTTTCTTTTTTCTCTAGGTGCTTTTGTGTCGGGTTTTCTTCCGGCCAGACTTTTGGCAGCAGTCGTTCGCCACCTGGTGCGCATGATGGCCAGGCGTTTTATCGCTGGCGAGAGCATCAATACCTGTCATAAAACCCTCAGAGATCTCCGTCACTCCCACCGAGAAGCTACACTGGATCAGTTAGGTGAGTTGGTGGTGAGCTCCAAAGAAGCAGATGAATACTTCGAAAAAGTTCTTCAGCTTATTCACGGAATGAAACAGCACATACCTAAGGGTGAGAAAAACTCCGCCGGAATTCTGAATGCACACGTATCCATTAAGGTAAGTGCCTTGAGTCATGATTTCAAACCTCAGGCCTTTGATGCTACTTACGCCAAAGTTGCTCCACGACTCAAGCGCATCCTGATGGAAGCGGAACGAGAGGAAGTTTTCATCAACGTCGATGCCGAACACTATCACTATCGTGATCTGGTGTTGGATATCTTTGGAAAAGTTTTGTTGGAAACTCCTGAGCTTAGAAACTTTGCTCAAACCGGTATTGTGGTTCAGGCCTATCTTCGGGATGGTGCCAACCACTTGCAGGATGTAATTAATCTCGCCAGAAAGCGCAACCTTCGCATGCCCATTCGATTAGTGAAGGGGGCTTATTGGGATGCAGAAACCATCGAAGGTGAAGCTCACCAGTTCACCCCTCCGCAGTTTTTGAATAAAGAAGAGTCGGATCTGCATTTTCGACAACTTTCTTACATGGCCTTAAAAAATAGTGAGTGGATTCAGTTGGCCGTTGGCTCTCATAACCTTCAGGATCACGCCTTCGTTGAGGCACTTCGCAAACTTCGCTTCCCAAATGCACCGGTGATTGAGCATCAGTGTTTGCACATGACTTATGAAGCCCTTTCTCATGGTCTTGCGAATATGGGCTGGCCAACCCGAAACTACATGCCGATCGGAAATCTTTTGGTGGGGATGGCCTATCTGGTTCGACGAATTATGGAAAACTCCTCTCAAGTGGGTGTCCTCTCCATCATGCGCTCCCACCAAAAAGCCTCTGGTTTGATTTCACCTGTGGAAGTGCACCTGACAAAAAAACAAAATCACGCTATTCAGTTTGATTCCTTCGTCACTCAGCTCAAAAGTGATTTTAATCCGGCACGACCAACTCGTCTGTTTTTGGATGATGAGCGGGCCCGGTTAGAGAATGAATTAAAGCTTTTGGATGCTGAGCTTCTGAGTGAACAGGAAAACTGGAAGAATTCATCTGAGATCAAAGTCCATTGCAGTTCAAAACCAGAACTCATCCTCGGAACTTATAAGGCAAATACGGCCGATGAAGCTCTTCGAGCAGTGGATGAGGCCATTTCAGGTCTCATGGGGAGCTGGTGGTCCAAGCAATCCTTTTGTCTTTATCGAGTTTCCATCATGCTTAAAGCCGCTGATTTGATGTTGATTCGTCGGGATAAGCTGGCCGCTCTAATCATGTATGAAGCGGGTAAAACCAT
>JBEIEO010000314.1:0-2888 GCA_040382895.1 Halobacteriovoraceae bacterium | reverse complement strand
CAGCGCAGGAGCTGGGAAAATTCTGGTAAGGATTAAAGATGAAGGGACGGGTATACCTAAGGCGATGATACCTCACCTCTTTGAAAGATTTAACAGAACAGGATCTACTAAAAGAAAAGGTACAGGATTGGGTCTGGCCATCAGTAAAAAGATTCTTGAGCTCCACAAGGGCGGGATTCGTCATGTTCCAACCGACAAGGGAGCTCTCTTTGAATTCTGGCTTTAGATTTCTGCCAGCACCAATAGCAGCAGGAAGGGCAACAGCTGCCCCAATAGTCAAAACGCCGGCGCTGGCCAATGTACCAACAAATACGGCTTCCGCACCGATGATTCCATCATTTTTCGTGAAGGAATCATCATTGTGATGAAATTATTTTTTCAGCTTACAGGTATTGATTCCCAAAAGTTGATAAGGTGGACACCACCCCATAAGTCCGGTCATGAGTGGGATGGCCCCGAGGAGAAACCATTTGTTTGCGGGACCTACGAAGGCCATCGCAATTAAAATCAAACCAACAATTACGCGCACAGCACGCTCAATCGGGTGAATATTCTTTGTCATCATCTATCCTTTGATGAAGATTCTTACTGTTGAGTATATGACCACACCGGTGAAAACCAATCTCCGGGTGAGTATTACTTTCTCTTGATTTAAACTTTTTAGTGCAAACTTCACAAAAGTGGCGGCGACCACAATCCCTGCGGCAAGTAAGAGTAAAGTTGCGTCTAGTTTCAGATTCTGCATAGATCCTAGCTGGATCAGAAATGAAATAATGGAAGAAAGGCCCACGGCAAAAAGACTATTGATAATGGCATCATCCTGGTTGAGCTTAAACACTCTTAAAAAAACCGGCACCAACATGACTCCACCCCCGAGTCCAGTAAAGGTGGTCAGTGCACCTAAGAGAAGTCCAAGAGGTATGCTTTTTAAATTTGAATACTCGACGACGAGGTTAGGATTGGCCTCAGCCTGAGAGCGCCAGACATTAACCAGAGCATAAAGCGATACAATCACCAATAATAAAGCAATGATGGTTTCAGGTAATTGTGCCTTGAAGGGAGCTGTTAAGAGACTTCCGACTCCGGAGCTTAATACAATTATAAAACTCAGACGATAATGGACGTTCCCCTTCTGTGAGAAGAAATTCGCCACGGCTGCGACGACGACCGCAATTAGTGAAAAGACCGAAGCCACTTTGAGATCCATGCCCAGAAAGGTCAAGAACAAGGGCAGAGACACCAAAGCTCCACCTGCCCCCGTGAGACCCATGACCAGACCGATGATAGAACCAATAATAAAATGTATCATGCTTTGGTGATTTCAAATCCCAATTCATTCCAACGAAGCATTCCACCGGCCATGTTGGCGACATCTTTAAATCCCTGACTCATGGCCATTTGAGCGGCCTGCCCTGAGCGGGCGCCTGATCGACAGACAAAAAGAATCTTAGATTGTTTATCATGACCCTGAAGAAATTGATCCAATTCTGGACCCAAGGTGACTAGCCGTGCACCTGAAATGTGACCTAGCTCCCCGGTAAATTCATCAGATCTTCTGACGTCGATAACTTCAAAGTCTTTCACATCGCTCTCATGCTCCAGCACAAGATGAGCAATGCCATTGAGGTTTTGCATGTTCGTCATCTTACTTCTCCTTGACCCAGATGAATCCCCGGAATTCATTTAGTTTGAAACCTACCGCTTTGTCCTGAGGATAAAGAGAACTGATTTTTTGCTTCACTTCAGGCTTCAAACTTTCGCCATGACACTGAAGACACAATGGCTGAACATACAGCGGCTCAAGGTAAACTCTTTTTCCATCTGCTAATTTATGCACCAGTGAATCTTCTTTGATTTCAGATTTAAGTTTTCCCTGAAACTTTTGCAAATACTCATTCATCCAGGGAGTGGGAGAATTTTTATCGTTTCGCCATTTGTGGGAAGTACGACCAAATTCAAAGCGTTGAGATAAGTCTCCCGCAGTTCCTTTAGCTATCGTTTTAACATTGGTATGGCAGAATTCCATCGCTGCCACAGTCCCTTGAGAATTGATCTTATCGGTGAGCTGTTTAACCAAAGCAACTTTCAGGTTTTGCGCCAGATTTTTAGCATCGGCTTCGAAGCTGTCAGCCAAAGCCGTCGTACTTAAAAAAATCAGCAACATAAATAAATGCATAGAACTCCTAGTACGCCACTTTTAAAGGAAGTTTCAGATAGCTCATTCCATTATTTTCAGGTTGAGGCAATTTCCCGGCCGCAATATTTACCTGTAGACTTGGAAGTAAGAGGCGTGGAGCTTTAAGAGTTTTATCCCGGGCCTCCCTGAAAGATACATAATCAGCCTTTGAGGTCGAAGATTTAAGTTGAATATTGCTCGCCTTGCTATCGCCGATTGTGGTCTGAAATCTTAATTCTCTTCCGTCCGGCTGATAGTCATGTCCAACATAAACTTTGGTATCTTCAGGCATCGCATAGAGACGCTGAACTGAATCATACAAGTGCGCAGCACTTCCCATCGGGAAATCACATCTACCGGTTCCATAATCCGGCATAAAGAGTGCGTCGCCTGTGAAAACATTATTCTCAATCAGAAAGCTGGTGCAAGCAGGAGTATGACCCGGAGTCGGTAGCGCCTGAATTTTAATCGATCCAGCACTGAACACTTCATTGTCTTCAATAAGGTAATCAAAATCCGAACCATCGGCAGAGAAATCAGTGAGGTTAAAGACTCCCTTAAACACTTCCTGCACGGCCTTGATTCTCTCACTCACTCCAACTTTTATGCCGGGATAATGTTTTTTAAACAGCTGTGAGCTTGATAAATGATCCGCATGAGCACGTGTCTCAAGCACGAAGTGCGGTTTAAGATTCTCATCTTTGAGAAACTT
>JBEIEO010000313.1:0-2892 GCA_040382895.1 Halobacteriovoraceae bacterium | reverse complement strand
TAGGAATCCTAAGCTTACCATTTCTCCCCTGGACCTCGTTCACTGTGGGGCAGGGACAAATTACAGCAATCAACCCGAATGAGAGAGTCCAGGCACTCACAGCAACGGTGAATGGATTCATAAAAAAGTGGTACATCAAAGAAGGCGACCAGGTTAAAAGAGGTCAGGTACTCGCAGAACTCATCGACAATGATCCGGCACTCCTTGATCGCTACCAGCAGGAAAAGGATGCAGCTCAGGCTGCACTGAGCTCCGCCAAGCTGATGATGGATACTTCAAAAATCGATCTTGACCGTCAAAGAAAACTTTTTGAGCAGGGTCTTTCGGCCCGTAAAGACTACGAAAAAGCTAAGATTGAATTTTCTAAGCACCAGGTGGAATACTCAAAAAATATTTCAGCTGTGATGAAAGCCGAAACTCAGCTTTCCCGACAGTCCACTCAACGAGTTGTTGCTCCGGCCGACGGTTCCGTGACAAGGATTGTACCAGGTGAGCGGGGAATCCTGATCAAGTCTGGCACACCTATCGCGGTATTTGCTCCTGTTATTGAGACTCCTTCAGTGGAAGTGTGGATCGATGGTAACGATGCTGCTTTAATTAAAAAAGGGCAAAATGCCATGGTACAGTTTGAAGGATGGCCCTCAGTACAAATCCCTGGCTGGCCTTCACTCGCGATTGGCGCCTTCAAAGCGAAAGTCCATTTGATAGACCAGGCAAGCTCCTACAAAGGAAAGTTTCGCGTCCTAGTAGTACCTGATGAAAAATGGCCTTCGCAGAATGTTTTGCGACTGGGAAGTCACGGTAAGGCCTACATCCATCTGGCAAAAAATTCTGTGGGCTGGGAGATTTGGCGTCAATTGAACGGATTTCCAGCTTTTTTTGAACCTGTTGAAGATGAGCTTAATTTCTTGCTCAAAGGAAAGAGCAAGTGATCAGATATTCCGCGCTTCTTTTCCTGGTAAGTATCAATGCTCTTGCCATTACTGAAGCGGACGTCCGTCGGTCTGTACTATTGCATTTTCCGCTGATACAGGAAGCCATCCTCAAAGAGAAATCTAGTATCGCTGAATTGGAAGCCGCCCGGGGATCCTTTGATCATAAATTAACTTTTGAAACGCGCAACCGTATTGAAGATAAATACGATAACCAGTACTTCCAAAGCTCCATCTCTCGGGCAACGGGTATCGGTGGTTCGGAGTTAGTCGTTGGTCACCGTCAAGGAATCGGAACTTTTCCGGCCTATGATGGGAAATATGAAACTTCTGGTGCCGGTGAAATCTTTGCTGGCCTGATGTTACCTATCCTGAGAAACCGGGACACCGATGAGGCTCGTACCGATCTGGAATTGGCAGAACTCGATCGAAAGATTGCAGAGAGTGAGGTAACTCTTAAAAAAAACCAATATCTACATAAAGCACTTTCTCTTTATTACAAGTGGATCCTGCAGCAGCAAAAATTCAGGATATATGAGAATTTTTTAAAGCTCGCGGAATCCCGCCATACGATGGTCGAATCAAAATTCAAAGCAGGAGATATCGAAAGGCTGAGAGTCGATGACAATCAGCGCTCGATTGAAAAACGTCGGGCAGAAGTCATAAAAATCCGCATCGGACTGGAACAGATCCGCACAGAACTGTCACTCTACCTAAGATCCAGTGACGGAACACCGGTAGTGCTTTCTTCTGTGGAAAATCCGGAGGAGACCCTTCTTCAACGGGAACCGGATACGACATATTCAACTCGGAACCCTCAACTACGAATTCTTTCTCTTAGTCGTAAGCGCCTTGAGAAACTGCAGCGCTTTTATGATCAGTCTCAGCTTCCCAATCTTTCTCTGAGTTTGGTGGGAGCCAAGGAGCTTTCACCAAATGCCGCGTATGATCCGCAGAGCCTTCAGGTTGGTGTGAAGTTTGATATCCCCCTTGAAAACCGCAAGGCCGAAGGTAAGACTGTCTCCGCAAACTACAAAATTCAGGCCCTGTCCCGGCAAGTTAATTTTCTGGAAACAGAACTGTCTCGTTTTTCGAAATTCGCTTCTGAGGCAAGCCTTCAGTCCTTTGAGCGTTGGGAAGTAACTTCTCGGGAATATAAAAATACCCAGCGCATGGCCGATGCTGAGAAATCCCGTTGGTTGCAGGGGTCTTCAGATCTTTTTGTTGTTAACCTGCGTGAACAAGATCTCGCCGATGTAGATATTAGACGTTGGACTTCACTTTACGAATATCACCAGTTCAAACTGGATCAAAAGCTATACAGCGGAGCCTTCGAGGTTGAAGCTCCTGCCAATTAAAGAGGAGCCCTTGTGAAAAAGTCTCTGTACCTATGCATTTTAATTCTGCTCATTGCGTGCACGACTAAAAAAGAACCACTCCAGAATCTTGAGTTCATTATTTCCCAGGAAGAAGTGAGAAATTTTAAAGAGATTGAACGCCACTCAAAACTCCTGATTGAGTTACATCCAGAGCTTAAACCAAGCACCAAAACTCAGTTGGAACAGCTTATTACCTCGGCGCTAAACCGCGCGCAGCAGTTACGAAACGAGGAATCTCAAATTATTAAGCTTCTTCTGGATCGCAGTCTTAGATCCAAAGCAGAGTCCAATGATGAAAAATCTACAGAGTTGGAACTCACCAAAAAGTTGGACAAAGTTTACTCAGACAAAGAGAAGAATATCCTTACTTTAGTCTCAAGGATCAAAGAATTATCCGATAACAAAGAGATCGATGAGAAAATGGAGAAAGATATGATGATTTTTCTGAGAGATTTTCGCTAGTTCACTAAAACCTATCAGTACCTTCAGCTTTTTCTATTGTAGTAGGTAAAATGTTTGTGTGTCATTGCTTTTTCCCCAATTATCTCTTGAACAAAAAGCTGAAGCATCACAATTATTTT
>JBEIEO010000312.1:0-2904 GCA_040382895.1 Halobacteriovoraceae bacterium | reverse complement strand
CGGTAGAACCGTCGCTCGTATGTTAGCAGCTGGACTTAAAACCGAAGAGGTCACCATCTTTGATGGGATTTATTCGGAGGCCCAGAAAAAGCAAGTGAAGGATTGGTATCAAAAAGGGGAAGGCCAGTTGAATCTCTTTTCCGTCAGAGGCATGTCACCGCATAACTACGTCACGGGTTTAGTAAAAGAACTGAAGGTGAAGCCAAACGTGAGTCAAATAACTCTAAGCAAGGTTCCGTACCAAAGATCTGTAGCTGATCGATTGCTGATCCTCGATCGGAGCAACAATGGAGAAACTGCTCTCAAAGCACACTACAACATTTTAAGCCAGACCTGGGAACATTAATCGCGCTGGGAAAGCTCAAAGAGTTTCTTATACTCTCCGCTTTTAGCGATCAGTTCCGGATGTGTTCCTTCTTCGATCTTCTGGCCATCTTTCATCACCACGATACGATCAAAATCTTTCAGCGTAGAAAGCCTGTGGGCAACGGCAATGACTGTTTTATGTCCGGCCACGCGTTCCAGAGCAGCTTGAACGATCTTTTCAGATTCGTTGTCCAGAGCAGACGTAGCTTCATCAAAAAGCATGACATCGCGATTTTTAAGGAAGGCGCGGGCGATGGTTAAACGCTGAGATTGACCACCAGAAAGTCTCAAACCTTTATCACCAATAGGAGTCTCAATTCCCTGAGGAAGGTCTTTGACAAACTCCCAGGCGTAAGAAATTTCCAGAGCGTGTTTGATTTCTTCGTCTGTATGGACATCACCAGTGGTGAGATTTTCTTTTACCGTATCATTGAAAAGGAAGATGTCCTGACTTACCAGAGCGAAAACTTTCCGCATGGATTCCAGTGAGAAGTTGTTGATGTTCTCACCATCTAGCAGGATCTCCCCATCCGTGACAGGATAAAGACGTAGAAGAAGACTTACCAGCGTTGATTTTCCTGAACCAGAAAGTCCCACCAGGCCGATCTTTTCCCCTTTCTTGATTGTAAGGTTGAGGTTTTTCACCACCATACCTTCACCATACGAGAAAGAAACATTTCGGAATTCAATCTGATGCTTAAGACCTGGAAACTCTTTCTTATCGAATTCTTTTTCTTCTTCCACTTCCAGAAGTCCGAAGATTCTGATGGCAGCGGCTTTAGCCTGATTAAGTTTGGCGTTGGATTTTGAGAACTGACGAATTGGCTCCATGAACATGGCCAGAGCTGCCACAAATGAAATAAATCCACCGGTGGTCAGAGCGCCGGTTGAGATACGGTGATGTGCGTAGACGATGACTCCCGCAAAAGCGATAGAACCCACCAGCTCAACGAGTGGATGAGAATGCTCATCGGCGGAGGTGCTTTTTAATCGGTTGAAGAGATAAGAGTCCTGCAACTTCACAAAGCGGGTAAAGATATAATCCTGAAGTCCGAAAGCTTTAATGATTTTCTGTCCGGAAAGAGCTTCACCCACGACGTGAGTCATCTCACCAAAATCTTTTTGAGATTTACCTACATAACGACGAATGCGTTTACCGGTGAAGTGAAAAGTCAGAATGAAAAGCGGTGCAACTCCAAAAATAACCAGAGTCAAACGCCAATCATGATAGAAAGCAACACCCAGCAAAGCAATGGCCGTCAGAGGTTCACGTATAATTTCCATGGAACTTTTGAAGGCTTCCGAGAACACACCGGTGTCGTTCATGGCAGTAGAGATTAATGTTCCCTGCTTCTTTTGAGCATAATATCCCACCGGCAGACGCTGAAACTTGCGATAAATTTCTAAACGTAAGCGGGCCGTCGAGAGATCAACGATCCGCTTAAGATTAAAATAGTGAAAGTAGCGAAGGGGGTAATTAAGAATTCCCAGTCCAACAAGAATGAGGGCCAGGTTCACAGCTTCCTGAAAGGGAGAATCAGGTTGAAAACCTTTATCGAAGATATCCTTCACCAGGTAAGCTTGATACGCCTTAAGTCCTGCTAAAGGCAGAGACAAAGAGACGGCCAGTAACGCCTGCTTCCAAAAAGGGCGAATATATGGGAACATTAACTTGAGGACGTTAAACATGGGCATATCTTAAGCTTTAACGGAGGCTAAGTAAATTAAAACGCGGAAAGCCATCTTTCTCGACAGAGACGGAACCATCATCCTGGATAAGAACTACCTTTCCCGGGTAGAGGACATCGAATATTTCCCTGATACCATGAAGGCGTTGCAAATTTTCCAACAACTGGGCTTTGAGCTTTTCATCGTGACCAATCAATCCGGTGTAGGCCGAGGCTATTTTTCTTTAGAAAATGTCTATGTCATCCACCGACAACTGCAAAACGACCTTCGCAGCAACAAACTTAACCCTTTCAAAGATTTTGCCATCTGCCCTCATGCTCCGGACGACAAATGTCATTGCCGAAAACCCTCCGGCCAGATGATTAAGGATCTCATCGAAAAGTATCATCTTGATGGAAGCAAATGTTACATGCTGGGTGATAAAGTGATTGATGCTGAATCCGGAAAGAATGCCGGAGTTCAGGGGATTTTAGTCCGGCATCAACATAAAAGCGACTTTCCCTTCTATAAGACATTGCTGGAATTTGCCCAACACTTAAAAAAGGAAGCTGAGGCTTAAGGGCTTCGGAATTCTACCAGATTAAAATCCAGAAACTCACCATCACCCAAGTATACCTGGTGACGAACCTGCCCAAAAGGCACCATACCGATACTATAAGTTAGCTGTGAATCTTCATGATAAAAGCTGCAGGTTTCAATTCGTTTACCCTGGATCATCTCATGCCCTCGCGCACCTTCCCGGCGAGTACAATCTTTCAATACATTCTGAACTTTGGACGGAGTATAAAACCATAAACTCTGAAGAACGTGCTCCTGTTCGGAGATAACCTCGCCTTTGAATGTGATCTT
>JBEIEO010000311.1:0-2937 GCA_040382895.1 Halobacteriovoraceae bacterium | reverse complement strand
TTCTTCCATCGCCGTGAGGTGAGTCAGGTCAAAGTGGGTACCGGCAAACCTTATCGGCTTACCATTAATGTCCCACTTGATAATTTTTCCCTTGGTTAGAATGGGAACCCAGTGCCCATTTTTGTGTTTCATGCGGAATTTTACTTCGTAGACACTGGTTTTTTCATCTATGTAATCCCGGCATCCCTTAATAGCTAGATCTGCATCATCTGGATGCAGATTTTCTTGCCAGAAAATGGCGTTGGGAAGAACTTCTTCCTTCTTGTATCCAAGCATCTCGCACCAGCGTTGGCTGAAATTCACGTGATTGGTTTCAAGGTCCCAGTCCCATAGACCTACTTCCGAGGCATGCGCAAGCATCTCCAGCATAGATTGATTTTCCAGGGAATCGAGGCTTAACTTGTGGTGTGCAATGATTTCACCAATGACTGTTATTAAAGAATTCATGGCAGAGAGCAAGCTCTTACTTATGCGATGCTGTTTATTTCCAAGGATTATAATTCCGTTAAGATGAAGATTGTTAAAAACAGGAATGGCATGCATGTTGAGATCGTGATGTTTAAACTCCAGGTTACGATATTCATCCATCACCTGATTCACAATACTTCTAAAGTTGAATTGTCGCTTTTGTTCGTCAAGGTCAACCTGGACCCATTGATCTGATCCTGTCTTATCTCCCGGACAAAAAACCAGTCCGTAGTTACTTTCGGTTAACGTGATGACAGCGTTTAAAATTATTTTGAGAATGCGGTTTGAGTCCTGTCCTGCCTTGGCGTAGGATGCCCGTAGATTCAAGATTGCACGAGTGACCATCTCTACTTGAATGTCGTCCGTGATGTCATACCGGATTGCTATGAATTCACTAATCTTTTCTCCGTCAAAAATCGGCGCGATCGTTGTATCGACCCAGTAGAAGGTTCCATCCTTCGCTTTATTTTTTATCTCACCCCGCCATGGACGTCCTTGATTAATTTCCTTCCACATGTTCGAGAAAAATTCTTTTGAATGAGAACCAGAGTTTAAAATGCGGTGGTCTTTACCAATTAATTCTTCTTGATTGTATTTAGCGATCTCGCAGAATTTATCATTCACGTATTTGATTTTGCCAGTTGGGTCGGTCTTGGCGACGATGGCATACTTGTTGAGAGCTGTTTCATAGCTTGAGAGCTCGAGGTTCTTTCGTAGCAACTCTGCTGTGTGAATCTTGGTTTCGTTGATATTCTTACCGATGCCGATGTAGCTTCCGTCATGGAGTGGGATATTCATCCATTGCGTATTAAGGAATGTGCCATCTTTGCAGCGAGTATGAAAATCCTTCCAGTGACCTTCAGGATTGGCCATGAATTCAACCGCCGCACGGCGCTCTGTTGGATCAGGATAAAATTCTTCCAGCATGTTCACTGATTTCATGTCCTCGAGGCTCCAGCCTAACTCCTTCACCCAGGTATCATTGACCCAACTGAATTCTCCTTGCTGATTGTAGCTTGAGAGCATCACCGGAATGTTGTTTACGATGGCATCGAGTTTAGCATTTGCGACCAAAAGTTTTTTCTCTTTCAGCCGAGATTCAATCAAAATAACCGCCTGCCGGGCGAGTATCCTGAGAGATTCTTTCTGCCAATCGTTGAGTTCTTTAGGTTCGTTTGCAGTCACACAAAGTGTGCCTAAGGCATAACCTGCAGAGGTAATGAGTGGAACCCCTGCGTAGAAGCGAACTCCTGCAGTTTTGACCAGAGGATTATCATGGAAGCGTTCATCTTTAGTGGAGTCTGGAATTTCAAAGATATCTGTTCCCATGATGGCGTGACCGCACCAGGAGACATCCCGTGGTCTTTGTTTATCATTGAGCCCTTTTGCCGACTTAAACCACTGACGGTCACTATCCAGAAGAGAGATGAGCGAGATAGGGGTACCACAAATCTGGCTCGCCAGATGAGTGAGATCGTCGAAGGCCTGTTCAGCCGGAGTGTCCAAAATTTCAAATTTCTGCAGCTCCTGAATTCGCTCAGTTTCATTAAGGGGAACGGGGGCCTTGATCATATAACCTCTCTCGAAGATTATATCGTAGGCACATAAAAAAGATGAGTTCTTAAAACTATTTAATGGAGAGTAATTTAGTTGTTATGCAGATTCTTTAATGTTTTGGTGACTTCCTGACATGACTCCTCAACAGATAGCTGATCACTATCACTTTTTACCGAAATAGGAGCTCCATAGCGGATAACAATTCGGCTAAAAGGTTTTGGTATTTTAAATCGATCCCAGGAGTTAAATTCCCAATAGCGCAGAGGAAGACCGATCACTGGCAAGATAGGAGCACCCGTTTCTTTAGCGATCAGCACCACACCAGCTTTACAAGCCTGTCGAGGACCTTTAGGTCCATCCACTGTGATACCGCCACATATACCTTGATTCATTTTTTGAATGTATTCCTGCATGGCCTCTTTGCCACCTTTATCGACTTGTTTTTTCCGAGAGGATCCACGCACAGAAATGAAGCCCATCTTTTGAGAGACGAAAGCTGCGTAGTCTCCGTCTTTACTTCTTGAGGCCAGCGCAAGGTACGGCTCCGTCCAGGCATGAGCGGCCATCACTCCCACAACTTGCTCATGCCAGACAGCGAAGATGAATGAACCTTTGGGATGAACTTTTCGTGCAGCCTCCTGGTGCTCTTTTCCTTGAACTTCAAATCGATAAGTCCAGATCAGACTTTTCACGATGTACCAGACAAGATGCTGCAGTATTTTATGCATGAGTAGACTATATCAATTTAGATTTTCCAAGGGAAGAGTTAAACTGAAAAGTCGCCCCGGGCCCGTGCTGACTGATTACGACGATTTTTACTTTGTATAGCTCGATGATCTCCCGGTTGGTAGACGCTGTAATAGGAAGGCCATTCTTCCTTCGCAACAGGTGCAACTGGTAACCCATGAAGCT
>JBEIEO010000310.1:0-2945 GCA_040382895.1 Halobacteriovoraceae bacterium | reverse complement strand
TAAAACTTTGGTGTAATGCTGAGAACGCAGCTTATCGGTAGCTGCTTTTTTCATTTTGATGTTATTCCATTTACGACCCACGGGGCACTCTCCTCTAGAAATCAAATTTGAATACCCATAACTATAACAAAAGATGCCAGAAACATCTTCGAAAAACTGTTTCATTTCAACGCTTTGCTGTCATGATGCAGCATTAAATTATGACCGAAATAATCTTGTCGTTTGATATGTCAAACAGTACGCTTTATAGCATTATTTTTTAACTCAAAGGTTGAGGAAAATGCCCGTACTGCTACTCGTTTTACTGTTCACTCAACTCTCATTTGCCCAAGATACTGATCGCGATCTTTCGACTTATGTGCAGATGATGAATCTGAAAGGCTTACCTTCAGCACCTAAGAAACGAGAGGCCCTCTACCAATTGGGCCTGAGGCTTTTTTACGATAAACAGCTATCCGGAAAGGACAATATCTCCTGCGGTTCCTGCCACAGTCTGGGTGGCTATTCAGCTGACACTCTCCCACTAGCAGTTGGTGAAGGGGCCGAAGGTTTAGGTGAAAAACGTGTTCAGCACATGGGCGCTCTCATTCCCAGACACACTCCTGCTCTTTATAACCTGGGACTTCCGGGTGTAAGTTCATATTTCTGGGATGGTCGAGTCATGCGCCATCAGCAAGGGGGCTGGCTAACACCTGAGCCAGGCCTGAATGGACCAAATCCCACTCTGAAAGACATCGCCTCAACTCTTGACTCTCTACTTGCCGTTCAAGCTCTATTCCCTCTTACGAATCCAGAAGAAATGCTGGGCCAGGGTTCAAATCTTTCAAAAGCTGAAGCCTGGGAATTTATCCTGAACAAACTTTTTACAGGCCGTCTGGGAGCCTCTTATCAGCGCTTCTTTCGCGAAGCCTACCCGGGAGAGGAAAAATTCAACATTGCTCATTTGGCCAATGCTCTCGCCGAACTTCAGCGCCACCATTTCCTCGCCAATGACACTCCTTGGGATCGCTATCTGCGCGGTCAAAAACAATTCTTGTCTCAACGTATGAAGCGTGGAGCAGTTATTTTCATGGGTCCAAAAGGCTCATGCACCAACTGTCACATGGGCGAGCATCTTTCATCCTTTGGATTTCAAAATATTGGTGTACCGCAAATTGGTCCAGGAGTGTCCAATGGAGACGACCGCGGCCTGATGGAATTCACCGGAGCTGAGACGCATAAGTACCGCTTCCGAGTCACTCCTCTCCGGAATGTTGCACTGACAGCGCCGTTCATGCACTCTGGAGCTTTCAGCACCATGTGGGAAGTGATTGAGCACTATGTTCACCCTATGCGTTCGCTTCATCATTTTAACTGGGATCCAAGACATCCGCGTTACCGCGAGAATTTGAATTTGGACGCAAGATCTTCTACCATTGCGGCCAGAACTCAGACCCTGGCCATGAATCTTCCACGTCGCCTAGACTTAAGTGTCGAAGACAAAAAAGATCTTTATTGTTTTCTTATGGTGGGTTTAACTGATCTGAAACTTCAGGCAGATTTAAAAACGAAAGGAGTCTTAGATGAAATCGATGATTGCTCTCCTGTGCTTGTTCGCTAGTCTTTCCGTTTTTGCCATAGAAACAGGGAAACCAGCACCGGATTACAAGATTAACCGAGTTGCCACCAATCGAGACCCAGATCAATTCCTGCTGAAAAACCTTAAAGGCAAGGTTGTGGTATTTGAGTGGCTTAACCACGGTTGCCCTTTTGTTCGTAAGCACTACGACTCAGGCAACATGCAGGCCCTGCAGAAAAAATATGTAAATCAGGGAGTCGTCTGGTTATCTGTCATCTCATCTGCCAAAGGAAAGCAAGGTTATGTGGAAGTTGAAGATGCTCTAAAAGAGATGAAATCCAATAAGTCAGCGGCCACTGATGTGATTCTGGATCCGGAAGGAAAGATCGGACTCCTTTATGGAGCGAAAACGACTCCTCACATGTATGTGATCAATAAAGAAGGTGTGCTGGTTTATCAAGGGGCGATTGACGATAAACCAGATACCGAACAAGGTTCAATCCTTTCGGCCAAAAACTACGTGGCGGAGGCGCTGGACTTAACCCTTGCCGGAAAACCGGTCTCACAAGGGACGACAAAAGCCTACGGATGTTCAGTTAAATACAAGTAGATCGATAGTCCCGACTAAAAAAGTCGGGACATTTTATGCTTGGTTTCAGAAATCAGATTAGATAAGATAATTTAAACCATGATGGTTTGAACAATTCTCAGGAGGAGAGATGATTCTTAAATTCACACTCATTGCTGTTGCCACTAGCCTCTACTACTTCACTCAATATTTGACTTAATTTTTAGAAAATAAAAAAACAAAGACCTCTTTGTCTTTTACTTTTACAGCATCCATCTGATCCTGATAACCCGCTTGTTTCATAGCGGTCACAAACGGTTGTAAATAAGGCCGGCCAGGATCAGATAATAGAATCTTTCCGCCAGGTTTTAAGAAACGAATCAGCCCCTGAGCGACTTCTGAAGCATGTTTACTTTCATACAAGACATCTGATCCCATCACAACATCATAAAGACCAATGTCCCGTTTATCTTCCCGCCAATTTAAACGTTGGTAGTCACAAGTAAGACTCGAATGTCGGCAGTTGCGCTGGAAGTATTCCTCAACGTCAGGGTGAAAGTCCGTAGCTAACACCTTTGCTCCCAGATGAGTCGCTACCAATGCTGGATAACCAAGGCCACAACCCAGCTCAAGCACGCTTTTACATTTTATTAATTCCGAATGGTCATTGAGATAGATAGACAGGGCTTCGGCGGCAGGCCACAAGATTCCAAAATATGGACAAAGATCTTCAGCGAATGGATCTTTCTGCTCTTCTGGTGAGAGAGCATCACAGATCATGTCGATAGCCTCATCCAGATCACGGATCGTTTCCATGAC
>JBEIEO010000309.1:0-2949 GCA_040382895.1 Halobacteriovoraceae bacterium | reverse complement strand
CAGATACCGGCAAGAGGTTAGCGGTATCCTGATATTGGAAAAAATCTCCTTCCTGGCCCTCGTCATTACAGGCACCACTGGCACCTCTTTCAGTTCCACACATTCTAAAATAGCGATGAGGAGCAGAACGTGAGTTTACTGTCACTGACTGAGTTTGAGGAACGGTATTTCCATCAGCAGGAGGAGTGTAGCACTCAATTCTCTCCGGAAGACCGTTGGATAAAAATTGAGTTACCGTGTAGTCGTATTTCGGGCAGAGAGCAACCATCTCTTCCAGAGTGGTTCGCGAGCAACCACAGTTTTGATAAAGGCGCTTGGCCACTTCTTTGAAATACATGGTTGAAGTTGAGGCAGTATTATCCCGACATTCAATATCCAAAGGATATAAAGTACTGGCGTTGGTTGTGACATCCGGAATGTCCTGGTCATCCGGGAAATCAAAAGTCCCGCTGATCAGATCAAAATGAAATGTGTCACTTTGTTTAAATTTTTTGATGTGCTCGATACAGTAATAATCTTTTTGTAATTGAGTCAAACCTGCAACGTAGCTGCCGCCACTTGAGCTTCCACCAGTGGTGGTAGGAACAGAAGTTCCGCAGATGTAGTAGAGCTGCGGATAATTCAAGTAGGCCAATGGATTCGACAAACGTTCTTGTTCAGCCGAAGCCAATTGAGGAGCGTATTGAGTTTGGGCAGAGGAGCGAATAGACCCATCAGTGATACATTGGTTATCCAAGCAGCAATCAAATCCACGGGCCGCACAGCTAGTTTGTGAGCATGTACCTTCATTGGAAGTCGTAGCGTTGTTTGGATCAACTAATAAACTGAGAGTGCTGATATCCACTTTGGTAAGTGAAAGTTCACGCAACTCAACCGGATTTAAAATGGTTCTTTCAGCTTTAGGTGTTGCCTGGAAAAGTTTGATCTTGGTACTGGTCAAAACGCTGGTGCAGTTCGTGCAAAGCAAGGCCGGATCATAGTTAGGAGTTACGGCCGGGGTTTCAGGGATTAAGTTTGCGCTATTATCTAAAACTTTAAGTGCAAGGTTACACTGGCCGCTGGCATTTGAAACGTCATGAAAATCTACCCTGAAAATTCTCACTGTTCTTTTTGCGGTGAAGTCATAATAGGAAACAGGAACGACTCGTGAGCGGATTTCTTTTGTTATTCCACCGACGACATAACGACTAACAAGACAGTAGTCTTCAGAGTAATTGGGATTGATCGCTAAAAATTTTTCAATGTCGGAACCAGCAATGTATGAGTTCTGAAGATTGGAGACATTGATCGTTATAGATTTAGAGAGTTTGCTGAGATAATTCCAGTTGGTGACAGACTCAGGAATGCCGGTGGTTGATCCGCTGCCAGAGCCTGAAGTCGTTGAAGTGTTGTTACCGGATGAAAGATTACCGCTGCCGACCTGAGACTGCGGCAGACACGAGACCAGAAGTAATAGTAGCAACAGAATCCTAACATCCATGTGTGATAAGTGCTCCCTCATCATTTTTTCGGACTTTCATACTGTTATCTTTATCTTAACAGGTCCCCGGCAATTTGTGCCGGGGTCAGGATCCTATAATGTAAGTTCTTGAATAGATGATAGAAAATGCAACCTGGAAGATCAATTAACTCTTATGGATGCCTCGAAAAAAAGTCACTTAATAGCCGGGAGGGCGATTAAACATCGACGAGCCTCCAAAGTCGTAATTTACTGAGTTTCCGGCACCACCCGCTCCATAGGGAGTTAAGCCCAGACCAGGAGTATAGTTGGTCATACCTGAATTTACATAGGGTGCGGCCAACTGATCATAGATATCACCTTTAGGCGCTCCCAGATTAACCGGAGGATAGATAGGCCCGTAAGGATTTGGACCAGCCTCTATAGGAGGGGCCAGCATTTGTCCCAGAGTCTGCGCACCTAATAAAGCCAGATCTCGCCAAGCCTCACTCATCGGATTTCTGTCTCCTGGATCAGTGGAGGCTTCGATGTCGTCTGGATTTCGAGGCTCAGGTCCATTCGGTTTATTATTGGCCTCATCGATTTCACATAATCGTTTTAGATAATCGAGATCTTTTTTCTCATCTTCTTTATCACAAAGCTCAGAAATATCAGCTTCATCATCCGGCTTTGCCAGGATGTGGATGATATCGGTAGCCGCACCAGTGAGTGCGACAGCTTCTTTGGAGATATTTCCTACATCCTGGTAACAATTCAGAACATCCGTTTTTTCGATTTTTCCGCAACCTTTCTCACGCATCTGGGCCAGTGCATAGTTGTAAAGCTTGATGGTATCGTCTTTACCCTTAAGTAGATAAATTTTCATGGCATTTAAAAATTGAATTTGAGGGATCAGATCTGCTTCTTTAGCCATTACCGCCGATTCACATTCAGCTGGCATTTTTAGTTCTTGATTCGGAACACAGATCCGAATCAGTTCATCGAGTTTTTCAAGGTGCTTTTCACCAAGTGTTAGTTCTTTTTCAAGATCTGAAACGATAGCACCAGGAAGTCCGATATTTTTGGCATTAGAGATAAAAGGCGCCAGACAATTGGCAATGGGCGCGGATAAAGTCCGCGCCTTCAGACAGGTCGGATCATTTGGACGAATTTTGGAAGAATGCTCAAAGAGCACGACTGAGAGTTTGCTCTTGAGTTCCCATTCCTGACGATTCCTAAGATCTTCCAGGAAGAATTTAAATTGCTTGGCCCCATTCTGGATATCCAGCACGTCTTTAGCTTCTTTCATCTGAGTAAGATAACTGAATTTTTTGTTGGCCTTAATGGTAGGCATGGCCTTAAGAATTTCCATGTGCTCTTTTTTCAATTCACCATTGCGTGGCATGTCTTTCAGAAGGGAAGCGAGCTTATTAAAACTATATTCTTTGTCATCTTCTTTAGTGATCGAAAGTGCTTCTTGCAGATCTTTGATGTGACCCTTTTTGAATTTT
>JBEIEO010000308.1:0-2950 GCA_040382895.1 Halobacteriovoraceae bacterium | reverse complement strand
GGAGCTAAAAGTTCTACGAAGCGCTCATCCATCTCAATGACATAAAGTGGTTTCTGATACTGCGCCAGATGCGGAGTCAGAACTGCCGGTCCCGGGCCGACTTCAACGATGGCATCACAATTTGCCGGAAGGGGAGAAGTGATTTTATTGATCACGGTAGGAGAATTCAAAAAGTGTTGGCCGAAACTTTTATTGGCCGTTGGAAACTTCGCCATTATTTCTTCTCCACATAACGGCTCTGGGCATCCACATTCAGGCACTCAGGGAAACTGATGGCCTGATGAGGAACTCGGGAAGCATAGTGTGCAATCATACCGGCGTTATCAGTGCAGAAAAGTGGTTTTACGAAATGCACTTGTTTAAAATGTTTTTGCATGACTGTTCTTAGTCGGGAATTGCAGGCAACTCCTCCACCTAAAACTATCGGAGTATTAAAACTTCTAAGATTCTGATTCAGAACTTTTTCAATGATTTCTTCCGCTTTAATTCGGAGAGTTTGCACTATGGCTTCCTGATAACCAGCACAAAGGTGAGCTAGCTCCGCCTGGATTTCTTCAGGAGACATCTTTTCCAGCCGCACGCGAAGAGAAGTTTTAAGACCTGAGAAACTCATTTTTCCAGGACGATCCCGCATATAGCTCACCGGAAATTCAAATTTTTTAGGATCTCCATTTTTTGCCAGGTCATCAATAATTCTTCCAGCAGGATAACCCACGCCAAGAAGTTTTCCACCTTTATCAAAAGCTTCACCCGCAGCATCGTCGAGGGTGCTACCCAGGACATCCATTTTATCAGGAGCCGTCACCCAGAAAAAAGCGGTGTGACCGCCACTCACGAGTAGACCTAAATAGGGATAAGAAACTTTTTCGGTAAGATGAATCGCTTCGAGATGGGCAAAAAGATGGTTCACCGGAACAATTGGAAGCTCCTGAATGAGGGCAAAAGTTTTTGCCAGATTTATTCCGGTAAGGAGAGATCCTACTAATCCCGGATGAGTTGTCACCGCCACTTCATCTACTTCTTCCGGGGAAAGGTTGGCCTCTTTGAAAGAAACCTCAAGTAAAGGGGGAATGGCCTTAACATGACTGCGGGCCGCAAGTTCCGGAACAACACCACCCCACTTGGAGAGGAGAAAATCCTGGTTGTAGCTATTGAGTGAAACAATCTTGGGTCCTTCAGGTAAAACTTCCAGCAGACAAACCGAGGTATCGTCACAACTGGTTTCAATGCCTAGGATGATCTTATGATTGTTCTTATTCAAAGTTCCTACAATTCTTTTTTGGCTTCTTTAGCTTCTTTAGAAGATGGATAGTCCTCGATCACTTTTTTGAAAGCTTCTTTGGCCTCATCCTTCTTACCCATTTTCTCTAAACTTCTTCCAATAAAGAGGAGACTGCTGGGAGCTAATGAAGCTTTTGGATACTTGGAGAAAATCTTAGAGAAATACACCAGTCCTTTCTCATAGTTCTTGGTATAGAACTCAACTCGCCCCATACCATGAAGTACTTTATTGTGATCTCCCGACGATAGCTCAGGGTGGTCAATCAAAGCTTCCAGTTCAGATCGCGCATCACTGTAAGCATTACTCTTCACCAGGTCTAAGGCGCGAGCTAGTTCACTTTTTGCGCTTTTTTTTTGAGCAGCGGGGGGCTGCTTTCGCAGAAGACAGTGATGCTGTCACTTTTTCGATGAAGACTCTTTGCTCTTTTAGTTCAGCCTGAATCTGAGCCAGCTGAGCGCTATCAGTTTCCTGCTGAGTTTTGATAAGGTTCATATTCTCATTCATCTTGGTGATAGTCTGAGGATCCATTTGCTTATTACGGTATTCAATCTCTTCAACGCGTCCACTCAGTTTATCCAACTGAGATTGCATATCCTTCATCTGAGAAACCATGTCTGCCACCAGGCCTTGCGAGTCTTTCATTTGTTCTGACATGCTTTCAATTCGCTTCTCACGCTCAACTTGTTCAGCGGTTTTGATACAAGAAAAACTTAAAAACATAACGAATACTAAACCAAGATGTTTCATGGATCTTTATCCTTTAAAAATGAATGTCTGATTCTAGCGCAAAGATTATTAAGTTGGCAGGGGATTTTCTTACTCGGCGTTGCCTTCGAGGGCCTTTTTACGGACGGCAGAGTATTCAGCCTGTTCCGCGTACTTCTTAGAAAGAATGGCGTACTCTTTGGCTTTGTTGAAATACTTACGGCGGTAGGCGGATTTTGCTTTTAGGTAGAAATCCTCCGCTTTGCGGAAGAGACTTGAAGCGTGGACATCAGCTCCAGATTCTTTGGCGGCCATGAATGCGGCTTGGGCCAGGCTCATCTCAATTTTAGGGCGTGTGGTTGTTAAACCACACGCGCTTATAAAAAGACAAAGAAGGAGAATTATCTTCAAAGGCAAATTACTTAGCAGTTACAACGAAGTTTGCACGACGGTTTTTAGACCATGCAGACTCATCGTGACCTTCAGAGATCGGACGCTCATTGCCGTAAGAGATAGTAGAGATACGCTTAGATTCAACACCTAAAGCAACTAGGTAATCACGAACGGATTTCGCACGACGCTCACCTAGAGCAAGGTTATATTGACGACCGCCGCGCTCATCGCAGTGACCCTCAACCTGGATATCAACTTTAGCATTTGATTTCAGGAAATCAGCATTCGCTTGCATAGTGTTTTTAGCAGAAGCATCTAGAGCAGATGAATCGAAAGCAAAGAAAACAGTCTGAAGACCGCCAGCTTTGTTTGAATCAGAATCACCATTCAATTCAAGTGAAAGGCCGTTATTTGAGCCGTTAGCACCATCATTAGAACCATCTTGAGCATTTTTAGGTTTGTTAGAAGCACAACCAACGGCAAGAAGGGCAACCATCACAGTTGTGAAAAAAGCGCGAGTGAACATGGAACTTCTCCTTTTGAAGTATAGCGAATACAGAATGTGTTCTT
>JBEIEO010000307.1:0-2976 GCA_040382895.1 Halobacteriovoraceae bacterium | reverse complement strand
TCTCCAAGGAGTCCTGAAGACGTTTGGCATGAGCGACAGTGATTGATAGCTCATCCGTCGGCTTGGCTGCGGTATTGTTTTTAATGTACTCAGCCTTCAGCATGCGAAGAGCATCGAGACGCTCCTGCTGCTTAGCTTTCATAGCTTCTTTGATGTCGTTATTTACTTTATCCATCATCGGGGTAGCTGACATAGTTTTTCCTTTAGTTATCGTTTCATGTTTTCCATGCGTAATTCTAGATTCATATCTTTGTGGCCGCGCAAGAATTGATAGAGCGACTGGAGCTCATCGATGCTCTTGCTTTCAAGCCGGTATTTCTCATCCATGTACTGGGATTTGCCTTTGAAGCCGGATTCTTTAATTAATCGGTTCACCAATTTCTGGGCATCTTTATCAAAACCAGTAGTGAGGGAAAGAGTCATCTTCTTCATCTTCATACCAGTTGCTTCAATTTCAGATTCTTTCATTCCACGAAAGCCGATTCCGCGTTTTCCCATGTTGGTTCGGAGAATGTCTAGCACCGCTTTTACTTTCATCTCATCTTCAGCGCGAATCTCAATAACCTTTTCTTTTTCTTTATACTCAGCTTTAGCGTCAGAGCCTTTAAAATCAAAACGTCCCTGAACTTGTTTTTCAGTGTTCTGAAGAGCGTTGGATAGCTCCATCTCATCAATTTTTGAAACTAAATCAAATGATGGCATAGATGATCCTTTATTTTCTGATGTGACCATTACCGGTCACAATAAATCGGGTTGTGGTCATTTCATTGGCCCCCATAGGTCCATAAGCGTGCAGCTTAGATGTAGATATTCCCAGCTCCGCTCCTAAGCCTAATTCGCCTCCATCGTTAAAACGGGTCGAGGCATTGATGGCAACACAAGAAGCATCCAAAGAATTCAAAAAGTCCTCAATCACTATCGGGTCCTGGGCTAATACAGCTTCGGTATGATGGGATGTATATTTTTTGATGTGCTCGATGGCCTCATGGTGAGTTTTCACGAATTTGATGGAAATTTTTTTTATCCAACCATTCGGTTGCATAGTCTTCCTCACTGGCAGGATGTTTGATTTCAACCCCAGCTTCTTTCAGCGCTTTCAGGATTTCATCATTGTGAGGGTAGTTTTCATGCAAAATCAGAGTCTCAAGAGCATTACAAACACCTGGTCGCTGAACCTTCGCATTCAGAACCACGGCTTCGGCATCCACCGCACAATCCTTATGGACGTAAAGATGGCACAGTCCTTTATCATGGGCCACAACCGGCATGGTTGCATGGGCCTTCACATGATTGATGAGTGAACTTCCGCCTCTCGGAACCATAAGATCAATATATTGATTGAGTTTTAAGAGTTCAGCTACATCTTCCCGGGTTTCTACCAGATTCAGGGAGCCTTCCGGCAATACAGAATGAGTTGCTGTGTTGATGATTTCAAAAAGTTTGCGATTTGAATACTGAGCTTCCTTTCCGCCCTTCAGAATAATGGCGTTGCCGGATTTAATGGCCAGAGCTGCACCATCTACCACCACGTTGGGACGGGATTCAAAGATCATACCGATCACACCCAGGGGAATTCTCTGCTTTTGAATCAAAAGTCCATCATGGCGAGTGTGACTTTCGACGATCATACCGACCACTTGTTTTTGGTTCGCAACATCCGTGCACATCACCGAGAGATTCAGGATACTCTTGTCGGTGAGAGTCAATCGATCCACGATGGCCGAGCTCAGGTTATTTTTCCACGCCTCTTCCAGATCTTTTTTATTTTCGCCCAGGATTTCATCTTTATGAGTAATAAGGGCCTTAGAGATAGCATCCAGCGCTGTCAGACGCATCTCTTCTGATAAACCTTGAAGCTTCAGGCTGGCCTCTTTGGCATTACGTGCAAGCTCAGTGATGTTCATAGTTCATCCTTCTTTAAGAGCAAGTTGTCTTTATGGATGGCGACCTTTGAGTGAGCAAACTCAATCATCTGATTGATTTCTCCGGACTTCTTTCCCTTAATCAAATCTAGTTCTTTATAGTCGTATTCGGTCATGCCCACTGCCAGCACTTTCAGGCGATGACGGATCTGAATCACTTCACCACGCTTAAATTTTCCGTGGACTTTTTTTATCCCAACAGGGAGAAGTGAAGTATGAGAGTCTAAAAGTGCTTTAGAAGCCCCTTCATCCACCACCACATAACAATCATTTTTCACCACAGTGGATAACCAGGATTTACGCCGGGATTTCTGCCGCACCGGATTTCCCCTAAAGGTGGTACCACCTTTACCCAAAAGGAGGCGAGAGATGGCTTTTTCTACCAGGAAGGTTCCCAGAATAACATCTACACCCAGCGGAGTAAGTTTTCTCACCGCTTTTAGTTTTGTGTCCATTCCTCCGCGGCCGACACTGGTCTTTGTCGCTATTTTGACTGTTGAAAAGTCATCTCGAAAATCAATCTCTTCAAAACGTTTGGCATCGACTTCTTTGGGATTTTTATCGAAAAGACCATCAGCTTCTGACAGGAGGATCAGCTTCTCTGCATCCGAGGCTTCTGTCATCATTACCGCAAGTTGATCGTTATCGCCTACGGTGATTTCTTCAAAGGAAACGGTATCGTTCTCGTTGACGATGGGCAGGATGCCATCTTCCAGAAGTCGGTTGATCGTGTTTCGGATATTGAGAAATCTTTTTCGTTCTTTGAAATCTTCGTGTGTTACCAGGATCTGAGCGCAAGGCCAGTTATGATTTCTGAGAGCTTCGATATAGGCACTCATGAGTAATGGCTGTCCTACCGCTGCTGAGGCTTGCTGATAAGAGATCATCATTTTCTTTTCATCCGGTTTTTTAACGAAGACCCGACCGGTATTGATAGCTCCAGATGAAATCAGAATTGGAAGATAACCATGATTTTTGAGTTCATGGAGATCATTAATAATGCTCTTAATTTTTTGCGGACTCACGCCGCCTTTTTCATCCGTCACGGCCAGGG
>JBEIEO010000306.1:0-2977 GCA_040382895.1 Halobacteriovoraceae bacterium | reverse complement strand
GACTGAAACAGATTGGGGCCAGCGGTCTCACCCCCATCCATCTGGCGATAGAAGGGAATGTAGTCCGCATACTTGGTGTACATATTGCCGCGCTCTTGCGACAACACACCTGTGTCCACCATGTACTGAACCAGCCCGTTGTTGAAGGCAATCAAGTCTTTCTGAACGCTGACAAACTCAGGGTGAGCCTGCTCCAGAACCTCGGCAAAAGCCACATCGGCGGTGTCTATGCCGGTGAGCTTTCCTTGATTGTTACAAAGGACAATACCTTCCAATTCATTCTCAACAATGGGACTCATGAGTTCCAGTTTTTCGAAAGGATTAGTTCTATTCATTTTGAATAAGCCTTAAACCGGTTTATTCCTCCGCAAGGATGTGTGGTGACCCGAAGTTGAGAGATGATATCCTGAGAATGAATTCTAAAGACGACTTTGTTCCCCGCATAGGCCTTAACATTCGTCTTCGCCAGCACGGGCTTCCACTGCTGATTGACCAACCCCTCAACTGCCACCTCGAGCGGATTGTTATTGACGAAATAAGTGAAATCAAATTCCAGGCGATGAACAGGAGCAGGCTTCGCAAGTTCTATGATCACCTCTTCATAGTGCCCGGGAGTTCGACTTCTTGCCGACTCCATACCATCGAACATATTGATGGGAGCGAAGGGAGAAATGACCAGAACGGCAGGGGAGTAGTGCTCGTCCGTGGCCTTCAGGATTCTTGCTCCTAATGCAACAGAAGCGTTGTTAAATTCTTCCCCCGTTTTCACCGTTGACCAGTTTCTTTTGAGTTCATTTCCATTCGTTGAGTACTTGATACTTAGTGGCTTTTTTGTTGCCGGTATCTTTTCTTCGTAGGTTCGATTCTCACTCTGCCCGAGCGGGAGGAAACTTCCTGCCTCAGTTGCTGACAATTCCTTATAAAGGCCCAGGCGTGTGAGGCCACCATCTGGATACATGGTGATCCGAATTTGGGAAAAGACCTCTGTTACATGTGGCAACTTGATCCTTTGTTCCGCATGGCCCGCGAGTTTTGTCTTGGGTAAGAATTCTTTCCAATAGCCGTTATAGCCTTCCAGCTTAACCACTGGTGAAAAATTTCCGGAGTGGTATTTTGTGGACAGGAGGATGTATTGAAGAGATGCCTGTGATTTCAGCTCCACCACCATATGGTCTTCGCCTTTCAGGTTATGGCGGACTGTTTCCCAGCTATCCATGATCTTTCCTTGTTTACCGAAAAGTTCCGGATCAAACTTGGGAAGAAAATCGCTGAAGAGATTTTCTGCCCGGGCAAAGAGTTCATTGGAGACTTCGAGAACTTTAGCATCTTTCAAAATGTTGAAAGTTGCGAGAGGATCCTCTGGCCCCTTATCCAAAATGGGTTCGGGCCTGGTTGGAGCAAAGGCATTGAAAACGAGATTTTTGTAACCCATGTTCACCACTTCTTCTTGAGGGATGTCCTGGGAACTGAAAGTAGTTTTAAAAAGATTCGTATCGATCCCTTCGCATTTGAATTCTTTCAGAATTAATTGCGCGACCTCTGCGTTGAAAAGAACGCCGTTAAAGTCGGCATTACATAAGGCCACAATACCTTTTCCACGATCAGGTCCGGCGAAGCAATGGAGGTAGATGCAACGGAAGCCGTCATTGGCGCCTTGATGGATAGCGAATTTATTCAGGCCTGCCTCGGCGATAAAAATCCCCAGTCCCATCCTACAACCCATAAAACGCATGCAGCCTTTGTCAGTTCCAAAGAGCATTTGAATTGCTGTATCGTGAGAAAGAGGCCCGGACCCTTGAAGGTCGTGAAATGCATTCTCTAGATGAAGCAGAAACTGGGCCATGCTAAAAGCATTTCCCATCGAACCAGCGGCAAAAGCTGGAAACATTTTACGAGTACCCTCTATCATTTCTCCCGCATCAGTAAAACCTTTGGCATAGGTTTTTCCACTGAGTGTTGTTTGCTCAAAACTGAACTCCATCATTCCCAGCTGGTCTAGGAAGGGGCGAGTCAGGGTGAAGATTGATTGGTTCTCAAGAGCTTCGATGAGATGTTCCAGAACGAGAAAGCCCCCACCGGAGTACTGGAAAACTTCTCCCGGCTCATTGATGACTTTAATTGGGACGTAGCCGTATTCAGCGTTACCTGTGAGGAATTCGCGAATTTTTGGCATGGCCCTATCTGCCGGTATCCCGTTTACGTAATGCATGTTGAGCGCTGAGTGGCTCATGAGATGGGCGAGTGTTACGCGCTCATTATTTAGTCGAAAGTCAGACTCGGTTTGTGCAAGTAAGTGGTCTACCGGAGTCGATAGGGCAATGCCTCTTTTCGTAAAATATTCGATGGCAAAAGCTGAACCAACGGACTTGGAAAGAGACGCCATTTCAAACCAGGTATGATCTTTAGCTCCACCTAGTGAAAATTGTTCAATCGTTCCTTGATGCAGGATTGCTACCTGGGCGGCATTTATTTTATGCTTTTTGAAAGCTGCTTCTAGGTCTTGGGCCAGATGATTGAGAGGATGAGTCTCCAGGCGTTTATGGGTTATTTCCCAGAGCGCTTCCCGGGCATGTTGCAGTTCCTGCGCTTCAGAATTTTGCAGACGATGCTTCAGTACACCTAGCATTTCAGATCCGGATTTACCTTTAGCTGAGATCAGGAACTTCACACCAAATTTGTTTAAGTATTCAGACCCGAGTTCCCGAAGTTCTGATTTAATTTTTTCATCTTCTTCAAAAACTTTGGATTGCTCAGCTGTTGCCATCTTATCCAGAGTCTTTTTGCTTTCTCCGATATCACCGTGAAAAGATGCTGCTTCGATGATGTCTTTTTTATCAAAACTCATAATGGAGTCTTTGACTGCGAAGAGATTCACTATCATGTGAGAGCTCATGCTTTGAGCAAACTTCATGGAACCGCACATCTCGAAGTAGTAGTTGAAGCGCATAATGGCTTCATCAATTTTAAATTTCTCAGG
>JBEIEO010000305.1:0-3006 GCA_040382895.1 Halobacteriovoraceae bacterium | reverse complement strand
TACATGGATGGCGCCAACATGAATGCTATCGCAGGTATCGTGGATCTGAATAAACTTGGTGTGGATGCTGTTCACAACAATCTCCATAAAACCTGGACGATTCCTCACGGCGGAGGTGGTCCGGGAGATGCTATCGTAGCGGTCTCGGCCCGTTTGTTGGATTTCATGCCTGGTATTCAGGTGGTGAAGAAAAATGATCAGTTTGAAACAGTAAAACCAGCAAAATCGGTAGGCTCGTTTCATCGTCACTATGGAAACTTCGCTCACAAAATTCGTGCTTACACTTACATCAAGGCCCTAGGTGCTGATGGTGTTCGCAAGATGAGTGCCGTGGCCGTTCTTTCGGCCCGCTACCTTCATCATAAACTGGCCCCAATGTTTCCAACTCTACCAGGTAATGCTGATGCAAGTCCGAGAATGCATGAATTCATTCTGACGCTTTCACCAGAAACCTTTAAGAAAATTGAGCAGTCAGGTACTCCGAAGGCCAATACTATCGCCCGCATCGGAAAACTCTTCCTGGATTTCGGTTTCCACGCTCCGACAGTGGCCTTCCCGGAACAATACGGTTTGATGCTTGAGCCAACAGAGTCCTATTCGAAAAAAGAATTGGATCAGTTTGCAAACGTAGTTCATACTATCCTTAATCTGATTAACCAGCATCCGGAAGTTCTTAAAACTGTTCCACACTTCACACCAATTGACCGTGTAGATGAAGTGACGGCCAATAAGAGCCCGGTACTTGCAGAAGTCATCACGGCCCATCTGCCAGAAATCATCACTGACCGCGTAGACGCAGAAAAACTGCGTAACTCTACGCCGGGAGATCTGTGCGAGATGATTGTTAAAGCTCACCAGAATTCAATCTAAAAAAAGGACCCGCAAGGGTCCTTTTTTAGTGTATCTGTCGAAGCTCCGAATCGCGTTCTGTGAATGGACGAGACAGTCCTCGTTTTGGCAATTCCAACATGAAGGTTGTGTGCCCGGCATTCGCAATATAGACCAATGATCCACCATGCTTTTCCACAATTCCGCGGGCAAGCGCTAGTCCCAATCCGGTGCCTTTACCGATTTTTTTGGTGGTAAAGAAAGGCTCCATCATCCGGGAAGCCACTTCTGGTGGAATCCCAGGGCCAGAATCTTTGAAATACATCTGGATGGTATCAGCTGTCTCGTGCACACTCATTTCAATCCATTTATCAGGAAGAAATTCGATGGCATCAAAAGAATTATTCAAAAGGTTAAGGATAACCTGCTCGAGCTGGATTTTGTGACCACGAACATAAAATCCTTCAAGTCCGTAAAAGCGCAGATTGACCCCGTGGTTTTTCATGCGTTGACCGCAGAAGGCGAGCACATCATCCACTAGATTTTTGAGAGGAATATTTTCATCCGGCAGGTTATCGTCCTGATGGACAAAGTCCCGCACGCCTTGAATAGTTCGATTGATTCTCTCTGAGGTATAGAGGATCTGATTAAGACCATCGGCCAGATCCTGCTGCCGGTTGGGATCTCGATAGATCCGCAAAAGCTGGGTGGTCTTGGCCTGAATAATGGCCAGTGGGTTATTAATTTCGTGAGCGATCCCGGCCGACATCATGCCTAGCTCAGAATATTTTGATTGACCAAAGAGCTGATCGTTTCGCTCTTTAAGTAAAAGCCCCATCTCTTTTTCATGTCGAGTATTACTCTCCTCCAAATACTGAGACAAAGTCGAAGCTGATAGTCCGATAAGCACCATGAGGTTTAAAGTAATACCATATAGGATGTATTCGGGTTCAATTCTCCAGATTGGAAAGCTCATCCGGATCAGAAAAAAGACCGCTAACAATCCAAAGGTGGCTTTCTGCAAAACTGAAAGCTTTCCGGATTTTTTCCGGAAGACGTCGTTAAGAATGAGAAAGCCGATGATTCCTACGCTCAGACAAAAGGGCAAGGTATAAAGACGAAACTCCTGACCGGAGCTCGCCAGACCCAAGGTCAGTATGCTTCCCAACACAAGGATGATAATTTTCTGTTTGTTAATCAGATCTAGTCCGGAGGTATCCTGGGCAATCTGCACTATAGTCTTCAAAGGCCAGAACCACCCCACCAGGCTCAGGGCAATGATGTGCTCATTTTGATTGTGACAAAGATAAGAGATGACCATCATAGTAGTGAGGGAAATCCAGAATTCCATGAGATGGCTGAATTCCTTCAGGCGTTGGCGGCGGACATTAAGATAAGTCAGCCCGGCCATCATAATGGAGACAAATAAAGACATTAAAAAAACAAACTCGATGGTCGCTTTCATTAGTCATATTTTAGATGTAAGAATTGAAAGTTTAATCCTGAATTTGTTCTAAAGACTAACACTTGCCATGAGATTTAAGAGCTTTTGGCCGTAAGGTTTACTGATGTACTTTTAATGCCTGAGATGGTAAGTTTTCCTCCCTATGACCACAATCAAACCTCGTTGCACATTTGCTATTATTTCTCACCCCGATGCCGGTAAAACTACCATGACTGAAAAACTCTTGTGGTTTGGTGGAGTCGTGCGAGAAGCCGGGATGGTCAAATCCAAAAGTGGCGATTACGCTAAATCTGACTGGATGGAGCTTGAGAAACAGCGTGGGATTTCTATCACCTCATCGGTGATGAGTTTTGAATACAACGATCGTGCTCTTCACCTTTTGGATACTCCCGGTCACAAAGACTTCTCAGAAGACACTTACCGGACCTTGACTGCAGTAGAATCGGTGCTAATGATGATCGATTCCGCCAAAGGCGTGGAGGCACAGACCATTAAATTGATGGACGTGTGCCGAATGCGGGATACCCCTATCGTCACTTTCATGAACAAGTTTGACCGTGAGTCCATGGATCCTTTTGCGCTTTTAGATAACATTGAATCCATTTTAAAAATTCAGTGTGTGCCGATGACCTGGCCTGTCGGAAATGGCGTCGATTTTAAAGGTGTGTATGACTTTAAAACAAAGAAGATTCTGAGTTTTAAAGATTCCAAAG
>JBEIEO010000304.1:0-3007 GCA_040382895.1 Halobacteriovoraceae bacterium | reverse complement strand
TTTTAGGGAAAGCATTTTATACATTATCGACTGCAGATCAAGTAAAGGGATTTGCTTGGTGGATACCACCATCAAAAATGCCGGATAATAACTTATTTTCTCAGCTCAAAGTGGGGTATTGGCAGGCTCCTTTCAAATTCGGTTTATCGAGCTTCTTAAGAATGTATCACTTCGGAAACCAAGAGAACCGGATCCTTCAAAAATACATAAATGCCCCCTATTGGATCTTGGACGTGATCGCTACCGACCCATCCCATCAGCGCACTGGCCTTGGAGGAGCATTGATGCAACCGGTTTTCGAAAAATCTAAAAAAGACGGCATTCCTTGTTTCGTTCTCACTCACAATGCTCGAAACGTCGGATTTTACCAAAAATACGGCTTTCGGCTGGTAATTGAAGAGCCAGTCATGGGTATTGGCTCGCCCGTAGCTTACGGCTTAGAAAGGGCTTCGAACCTGGACTGAGCCCTTTGGACTAGACGCTCCGACCCCATATTTTCTGAACAGGACGATCGTTATTTTTTAAACTCAATATCTTGCACTCATACTCTTCGGGACTCAAATACCCAAGAGATGAGTGCAATCTTTTTTTATTGTATACCTCATCAATAAAATTGGGAATGCTATTTAATACATCTTTCACCGTTTGATATTTCTTCACGTAGACTTCTTCTTTTTTCAAAGTTTTAAAGAAAGATTCAATAAAAGCATTCTCTTCAGGAACTCCAGGTCTCGACATTGATATTTCAAATCCATTCTCCAGAAGAAACTGAACGTAAGGCTCGCAAACATATTGCACTCCTCGGTCAGAATGATGAATGATACCTTTCGGAGGACTCTCGTTTTTAACTGCGATCCTCATTGATTCAAGACAAAAGTCATGAGTGAGGCTTTCGGATAAAGACCATCCCACAATCTTCCTTGTATAAAGATCAATAACTGCAGAGAGGTAAATAAACTGATAACGGAGCTTTATATATGTTACGTCAGTGGCCCAAATTTGATTAGGTCCAGTAATTCTTTTACCTACAATCAGATTAGGATAACGAAGCTTCAGAACAGTATTTGTTCCTCGCGGACGCATCCACTTCTTTAAGCACGTATAAAGCTCAAATTCTTTCATTATACGCTTTAATCGCTTAGAGTTGATCCTTATCTTGCGTCGAAGAAGAGAGTGATAAACGCGGCGATAACCATAGGCCGGAAACTCTTGATGAATCTTTTCTATCATGTCCCGAACTTCAAAATCAGAGTATTCTTTTGAGGATTCATAAGCCTGATAGTAGTAAGTAGATTTCGGGATACCCATTACTTTGCACCCTTTTGAAACTGAGCCAAATTCTCTGAGGTGATCACGGATGAATTGTCTTTTTTCTTCTGTTGAGAGTGATAAAGGGCTTTTTTTAAAAGCTGATTCTGAAGATATAAATCTCCAATCTCACCCTTGAGTTCCTGGACTTGTTCCTCAAGCCGAAAGATCTTTATTTCGTCTGAGGCCTCACTGTTTTTTGGATTGGTGCCTAATACGCCCTTCTTATGTTTTCTGATCCAAGCTCCAACTGCTCCAGATGAGACGTTGAATGTTTTAGCTGCTTCACGATAAGTCATACCTTCTTCAAGGACTTTTTTGACCACCATAAACATGTACTCATTTGTCCACTTAGGATCTCTTCCTGGGGGACGTTTTTCTTTAGGTGGGCGTTTTCTTAAAATATCCATAAGCTCTCCAATGAATAGATCATGGCTTTACCATAAATCTTGGTTTGGATCGAGCTGTTCAGTAATTAATGGACGATTGTCCAGTCAAAGGGGCTCAGTCTAGAATGGAAAGTTCATTGTCTTTAAATCGCTGGCCGGAAAACGAATGACCAAAGAATTTTTGACTCTGCGAGAAGCAGAAGCTTGGAAAAGGGACGACGAATCTTTTGAGCTTAAGGTTAATGGCAAATCCCCTACTTCAAATGAAGCTGATATCACTTTTAGAGATGTTTATGCCCAGTACCTCGAGGAAGGAATGGTGGAACTAACGGAGTACACGATCTATAAAAAGAAACTCCGGATGTCCCACTTTCTACCTAACCTCTTTGCAGTCAAAATTTCAGAAATGAATGGTCGAATTATCTTAAAACATCTTCAGGATATGAAACTACTTGTGAGTGACGAGTCCAGAAGATGCAATTTTGACAAGGAGTTAAAAGACCTCTCCTCAATCTTTAACTGGTACGATGAGGAAATCCATCCTTTTCCAAATCCAATTAGAAGAAAGCATTTTAAGGTTGGAAGAGTTAAAACTTTGGATAAGAGAAAAAAAGACCTTCCCCCTGAGGCCCTACCCGAAGTGGGAACTTACATGAGGAAGGAACTTCGGTATCTGATGCTCATTCAGTTTCTTCTTGGAGCAAGAATTGGAGAGGCCAGTGCTATTAATGACCAAACTATCGATTTCAATCGAGGAACAATTGATCTAACTGAAACCATTGTCTGGATCAGAGGGAAGGCCCATCACGTCAAAGGAACTAAGACCAACAATCCCAATAAAAAGGTCATGACTCCTTTAATTCGTGAAATGCTCTTGGAACTTAAAAATGAGCGGCCCGCTGGTTGCAAATTCTTTTTTCATCACAAAGGCAAAATGCTCCGTTATCAGATGATTCGCGAAGAACTAAATAAAGCGCTCATTCAGTCTGGTTACGGAGATTATTCGGGCACCCACATCCTTCGCCATTCTATGGGGTCTTACTCGAGGAAAGAAGCAGGTCTGGATACGGCACAAGCAATGCTTTCTCACTCGTCAGCGAGACAAACCGAAGGCTATGCAAGACTCGATGTGAATGAAAAAGTGACGGGAGTTATTCTTCGTGCGGAGAAGCTTTTTGCAAAAAGTGTAACCAAATTGCAACCAATGTGTAACCAAGAGCAAAATGTAGTGAATTTTTAGTCAGTATTATTAACAATTTGAGACTCGAAGACATAAAAAAAGGGAGCCCCTGCTTGGCTCCCTTCTTTTC
>JBEIEO010000303.1:0-3058 GCA_040382895.1 Halobacteriovoraceae bacterium | reverse complement strand
GACTTTCGTTCTCCGTTTCAGAAACACTTTTCTCTGGCTGATTTGAGGGACCTGTTCAAGCTGGAGCTGAACACGACCAGCGACACCCACGACAAGTTCAAGTGCAAGAGATGCATCAACGGCATCCAGGTCAGATCATAGAAAAAGTATCACTACTTCTTAGAACTTTTTTGGAGTAAAATCTACTGGCCTCCTAATTTTTACTTTTGTACTGTTCTAGAGTAAAGTAAATTTTCCTCCGAAAAGAGATTAGCGACCCCATCCTATAAAATTTTCAACACGCCTCGCTACGCCAAATTTTTTAGGGATTTCATTGGCCAAAAAAAGTCACGTGACTTTTTTTCGGCAATTCGATTGCTCGTATCCAGCCAGCTTGGCCATTAAATTATCAGGCCCTGGGTTTGCTTCGGCTTAGTACCTGCCTGCTTCATGGTTTGATGGCATCATAATAACCTCGCTATCGGCACGAATCAAACATAAGTTGATAAAAAGAATATTGAGCGTTTTTTTGGTCTTCAAAATGCCTTAAGTCCTAAAACCGAAACAACAACCTACAATGTTTCTCAAGGGCTTAGCTACTCGTTTTAGACCTTTAAGTTATTTTATCTACCTCAAAGATCATATAGAGGTCTTTTGTGGACCTTTTCAATCTGAAAGTCCCTCTATCGACCCATTACAGAACTTATGATAATGACCGTTTGCAGGTCAAGCCACCGCCAGATGATTCCGATTGCAACTCGGACCTGTCGGTGTGGCACCACGCCACCTCCAAGAAGGGCATCGACGACATGGCCATCAAGGCGGCCTGGGAAGCTGGAATCTCCTTTGTCTTTCATCACAAGTCTCACGACCAAATCCAAGTGGCTTAAATCGATGGTCCGGCGAAGAAGGACTTTTTCAAAAAATTGTGTTATTTTTTCGAGGTTGTAGATTCAAATTTGACTATCATTGTTATGGACCAAATTAAACGCGAATTATATTGAGTTTATTTCTTGGACGATTGGTGGTAAAATTTACTTCTTTTGTGTTTTGCTGAAGCAGTGAATAATTCTGCAATTTATTGTTGTAGCTAGTTGGTACGCCTTACTTGAAATTGTAGTAATCTTTTAACAATTTGAAAGAATATCGTGTTACACTAAATTAACGCCGATGGTATGAACTTGCCAATCTAACATTATTACAGGAGCTGCTTTTCTCATGGGCTTTTAAGGCGATTGTTAGTATACATTTTGCCATTGTGGAAAAAGTTCGCCACGTAAGTTAACGTTTTGTTATTTCGGAAATTCGAATTAAACTAGACTTGTATCTAACTTTCATTCGAACTTAGCTAAGTCTTATCAAAATTTGAAATGATTGGTTGAGCACTCATAGTTTCAAGTGATCGTGCGAGTACCTACAGCATGAGTGGAGTGGATAATTTCAGAACTGAAGAACTGTGAGCAGAGTATGGCTTATGACCTGAGCTAAATTTTGAGTTAACAACGTCAGCTCTGTAACAGCGGAACCTTGCTAAAAGTTTAGCTGAGAGGTCAAATTCTGTTCGTTACTAACTCATTCTGCTCCTCACGAAATACTGTTTGGTAACTTTGATTATTGTTCGTACGCGTTCGATGACCTTTCGTTCCGTTCAACGCAGTGAACACAGTTCCCTAAGGAAGGCAGCAATTCCAGCTAGGACTGATAACTCTGCTCAATACTGCCTCGCTAAGCACAATCTCGTTCCTTATAAAACCAGTATTTAATGCACGCTATCCTCAAAACTTAAAAACAACCAGGTAGCAAGAAAAGGGTTTATTTTCAATTTCATCTAATAGACAGATAATTTGACACTAAATAAAGAATGTGATTATGGATAAAAGCCTTAAAAATATCTTCATCAATTATTGAAATGCAAAAAAATTGGCTTGAAGTCTCAGTTCCTCCAAAAGTTTCTGATCTGATTCCACCAGCTGCTTCCCTCCAGATGAGTTTGCTGAAGAGCCCTGTGGTAAGTTGCCTGCACATTATCCAGGATCTCTCTTGACCTCTCGGGGGAAGCAAAGAACACCAGGTAGACCAGGCCAATCACTGAAAAATAAAAATAAGATTCGTTTAGTTTGTACTCCGTAACGATTGTGATTCCCGATTCATTCCAGAGCAACCAGCTAAAAAATACCAGCAGCAGTTCCCAAGAATGATAGGATGGCGGTGATGATGATCTCTCTCGTGCAATCGTCCTCATCATTGGACGGCAGTCGATTCCAGACAGGGCTGAGATGAGCTTCTTGATCATGCCTTTTGGGAGTTCCTTCAGATGACCAGGGAAGCAGGCTGTGAGCATGCTCCTGCTGGTGGCTTCGGTCCATGCCATGAGTTTCCTGAAGGCCTTTGACATCAACTGCCATCTTCTTAGCTCGCCTTTCAATGACTCGCCAGTGAGAACCATCTGATGGGTCATGGTAGCTCAAATTGAGCTCAGCATCATGGGCATTCAGCTTCCTCAGAATCCTGCAGTTTGAGTGGTCGATGTGTGCTGCTCCATGAACTTCAGGGTGTGAAGGGTGATGCTCAACAGCAGGTTTGAGCCGGGAAGAACCAAGGCTGTCATCTTCGGAAGCGACCAGCTTGAGGTATCCGGGCCTATGAAGAACTTCGGGGTGACCGGCAGGTTTGAACCAATCCAAGATTTTGGCGAGCAATCTCTCATACCAGGGCAGATCATGATGAACAGAATAAGCTTCATCATCGGGCAGGCTTTCTTCATGGTCCCAATAGGATTCGGAAGTGAAATCTTGCCCTTCGTGAGTCCTGAGGGAATTTCCACTTTGGCAGGAGCAGCAAACTTTGGCAATGTAGCAGAAAACAGTTCCAGCAGTGAAGATGATGGCTGCCTGAAGCCAGAATGGGGTCTCGAACTGATCTTGGTCACGGGTTGTGAAGGCCACACCCAGGAGAATGCTCGTGACTGCCAGAGATGCCAGAGGAATGAAGGGAAACTCCGATCGAGCCTGAGACTTCATTTTGAAAAAAAATGGTCCACTGATTTTTCGCACGTCCTATCTGTTCGCCTGTTCGACAG
>JBEIEO010000302.1:0-3059 GCA_040382895.1 Halobacteriovoraceae bacterium | reverse complement strand
CCTGGAGTGCTGAAGGTGTGCCTGCTGGTTCAGAAATGACGGCTTACGCGTTTGAATCGGTAATGGGACCAGTCGGTCGCTGGATCGTAACTCTTACGGTAACCCTCTTTGCCTTCTCAACCATCATTTCGTGGGAGTACTACGGTGAGCAGGGAATTACTTTCGTATTCGGTGAGAAAGCTATTCCAGTTTATCGCTACGTCTTCATTGCCTTTATTTTTGTAGGTGCGATTGCCCAACTCAATATCGTTTTAAATATCTCTGATGCCGTCTACGGATTATTGGCGATTCCGAATATGATAGCGTGTTACATGCTCTTACCAAAAGTGAAAGAAATGCTGAAAGATTATTCGGCAAAACTTAAATCTGGCGAGATTAAGCCTTTCAAGTAAATTTCATCCTTAGATTCCGTTTTTTTCAAAGGCCTCGAAAGGGGCCTATCTTGTTGTTACTATTCAAAACATTTTAACAGTGGGCGTTGTACTGCAGAGGCCATTGCGAATCTGATGGGAACCTATCTGCTGCTGAATAAAGTTAAGACTTGCTTGAAACAATACGAAGAGAAAATGGTGAAATAAAAAAAGGGCCCTGAAAAGGGCCCTTCATATTTTTAGAAGCAAATTGCAATTAACGGAACATTGAAGGCATTGGCATTGGAACCACAGAGCCGAAATCAACATTCGACTTCGTTGACGGAACATCTTTTACCAAAGACTTAGAACGAGAAATGGCCTCGCCTACTTTCAATGAATTCGTCATCTGGGCAGCGACAACAGCGCGCTCAGAATTTACGATACCACCAGTAGTCACCTTCTCAGTCAAAAAGCCTTTCTTATCAACCGTACCCAAAAGAATTTTTTTGATATCAGATGGCTTCAAACGAGGATTGGCTTCCTTGATTTTAGCTGCAACGTTGGCAACAAAAGGAGCAGCTTGAGAAGTTCCAGAAACCTTCAGGTAGTCGTTTCCAGGAATTGCCGAATCGATCAGCATACCCGGAGCAGCGATATCCACCATTTTAGTTCCGAAGTTTGAGAATGGAGCAAAGAACTCATTCTTATAAGTGGCACCAACAGTTATCACGTTATCAGCTTTGATGTTGGCAGGAGATGTACCGTAAAGATCATTCGACATTCCATCGTTACCAGCAGCGAAGACAAACAAAGTGTTCGGAGCGGCCGCAACGAACTTAGAGCCTTCAGAAACCAAAGCGCCAATGAAAAGACTGGCCGCACGGTTCGAATCTTCTTCAGATGGCTTCTTGAAGAACACAGCTCGGTAAGCCAGATCACCGATCATCTTAGCTTGTTTGAAACCAGTTCCGAATGAGCCGTTAGCAACATCAGCTTTGTGGCCAGCTGCAAACGCAGCAATGTCAGTCAGAAGTTTCATCTGCTGAGAAGCTAGAGCAGTGAAAGCTGTCTGAAGCGTCTGCCACTTTTTATCGTCTGAGGCGATTGCTTTCTGAGATAGACCTTCGATGAAAGGTTTGATTTCAGTCGGGATCAATTTAATTCCCATCGCTTCATTCTTAGAATCACGAATCGCGATACCGGCAACGTGTGTACCATGAACGAAATTCCCGAATTTCCCCATCTCTGCCAGAAATTTTTTGTCCGCCTGTTTTTCTTTGATCCAGGCAATATCAGATTCAGAGGCTTGACCTAGAAAAAAGCGGCCTTGAATATCGAAATACTTTTTACAATCAGCTGAGAATGTTCCCAGATATTTGTAATCGATGATCATGCCGTTTTGTTCAGCAAAGTTCCAACCATGAACGTCGTCCTGATAGCCGTTGCCATCATTGTCACGGCGATCTTCAACTTCGCCAGAGTTTGTCCAAAGATTGGTTTTAATCATGTCATGTTTGTAATCTAGACCTGAATCGATCACGGCAATTCGTGCAGCGTGGGCCGATGAGAGAACGCCCAAAAGTGCGATAACTGGAACCAGTTTCATAATATCTCCTTCCTTAGAGTGCATTTTGAATAAATTGTATCAAAGACAAAATAAAAAGCCCCTCTTTCGAGGGGCCTGTAAGAAAATGAATGATTCTTTTAACGGATGCTATTTAGGCCAGGTACGTTGGTGATGTAGGTCACATCTTCTCCACGACAGCCTTCGTCAGAACAGACATTAGAAACCTGGCAGCCAAGAGATGAGTTCATCACGTAGTCTGTTTCACCGCGAACCAGGATCCCTTCAACTTCTTCTGTCTCAGTATTGAAAACAGCAGAGCCTGAGTTACCACCATAGGTATCGAGATTAGCCACAAAGAATTTACCCAGGAGTGTACGAACTTTAGCACCATCGGCGATTTTAGTCGGAAGACCGGTCGGGTGACCGATTACAACCAGTGAGTCACCTTTTGAAACTTTACCTGAACGGCGGAACTTAAGTGGGTTACGGTCAGTTGCTTTGCGATCGAGCTCGATGATAGCGTAGTCATCCTTCGTCGCATTATCTAACGAGCGAGCGATGATCTTTTTACAAGAATAAACGCTGCTCGAAGCAACATTGACTGTGCCTTGCTCAGAATGATCGACCTTGAAATCAAATACCCACTTATAAGAGGCGCAATCAGCAGCTGACTTAATACAGTGACCGGCAGTAACCAGCTTATCCGGAGCGACCAGAAAACCAGAGCAGTTAGCGGCAGAAATTTGTTTTGAAAAGCGCTCTTTAGCACACACACCGCGTGCCTGAAGTGTACGACCAGAGATTTCGATCTCACCGTTAGATACAGCTTTAAGGTTGCTGCCAATGATCATCGCTGCGGTTGATTTTGAAAGTTCAATGAAGGAAGCATTGGTTGATTCAAAAACATCTTTACGGTTATCCTCACCGTAAATGACTTTGATGCCTTTCGTATTTGCCATGAGATGAGAAGAGAGAGCTAACGAACCTAGAACTAGCAGGGATTGAGTAAGTTTCATCGGAAATCCTTTTCCATAAAAATTTTGAAGACTCAAAAGACGAGTACCCAAATCGATTGTTTCAAAACTCGAATATATTCGTAAACTAAAAGATTCTTACAGATTCATTAAGCCGTGATTGGG
>JBEIEO010000301.1:0-3062 GCA_040382895.1 Halobacteriovoraceae bacterium | reverse complement strand
TTTACCTTCCCATAGTCTTTTCGTGAACGATGGTATTCCATAACTTTTTCCAGCATACCTTCTTGTGTTTTGAAATCTTTTGGAAAGTTTTGTGCAAACTGCTCCATCGTTTTTTCAGCACCTACAACGTCTTTTGCATCAAACTGTGAATTGAAGAGTTTAACATAAATAGAATTGGCGCGTTCTGATTTTGGATCATGATCTAGATAGCGGGTGTAAACAGGAACGTAGAGCTTTTCAGCTACATTTTGCGGTAATGAACTGTTACCCAGAGATGCAAGCATTCCCTCAAGACTCTGGGAAACAATCTTCTTTTCACCAGTTACCTTTGCATCATCGTAGGCACTGATATAAAGATTGATAGCCTTTGAATAATCGCCGGCAGCATAAGCTGTCTCGCCCTGAAAAAAAGTTTTTTCAGCTTTCTGTTTAGGATTCAATTCGGCGGCCAGGGAGAAATAAGTGATTGCCTGGGCTGACTTTGTTTTTTGCACCTTCGGAACTTGCTTATAAATATCAGATGCCGTTACTTTCTGAAGCTCAGCTGCCTTCTTATTCACATGAAAGGAAAAACGTTTGAGGTCATCTTCCTGGAGAGACTTTTCTTTGTGAAGTTTCATTAGGGCTTGAGAAGCCTCAAGGTGCTGCTCTACTTTATTGTATTTATCGAACAGATCTAATTGTGCAAGGTAGATAGTAATTTTTCTTTCACGATCTTTTTCAAACTTAACGGCTTGATCCAGTAGAGATTCAGCTTGAGAGAAACGGCCCTGGGTAATGATACTCGAAGCAATTTTTACAAATTGCTCAGTGTAGTTAATTCCTAGTGATTCATAAAACTTAACGGCATCATTCATTCGCCCAGCGTCTACAAAGAAGATTCCAATATCACGCTCAACCATCGTTTTCATGTTGATGTACTTATCGCTAGAGCTCTTCTTGTGGATATCTTTCATGAGGCCAATGGCTTTATCGTACTGACGTATCCGATAATATGACCATGCAAGATTAAAGGCATCTTTGGTCCACCATCTTTCATTAATTTTACCTAGTGATGCTTCATAGAGAGGAATCGCTTCAGCAAACTTGTTAGCATTAAAATTGTAGTCAGCCAGGGCAAGTTTTGACTTATAGGAAATAGTAGTCGAGGGTGCAGATTTTTTTGATGCTTGCTGGAAGTACTTTTGAGCAACTTCATTCTTTCCCAATTCCTTATTGTTGTAAGCCAGGATGTAGTAAACCTCGCCAATACCTTTATACTTGGGAAATCGTTTAAGCACGATTTCAGCTGATTCATTGGCTGCATTAAAGTACTGATTAGAACGTTTGAAGTATTCACTTTTAACAACATTTCGCCGCTCTTCCGGGGGAATAGTGAGATATTGTTCGTTCTCCACTTCTCTCCATAGACGAGCCTTTTCTAGATTCAGTTCAGAAATGCGAAGGACAGTATCTGGAGATGAATAATTCTCCTGGGATGCCAGACGAGTTACCTCCGAAAGCTCCTGATCAACAATCGCGAGGATTTCTTTACGACGCTGATCCATGGTAAGCTTTTGAGCAAACGCAATATTGGCAGTGATTAATAAGAGAAAAAATATCTTTAACATTCAGACCTCAGGGCAAAAACATAATCACCAAGTTCATCGGCCCAGAATTCACCATTAAAATTCCAGAAGTACTGCTTATCGTTACGATCGATGTATTTCACATCTCCACGTTTTTTACCTTTGTAAGGCGTGTCAGTTTTATAAAGACGCTCTTTTTTTAAGGCGAGGATTTCCAGCTTGATGAAGCTCATACCCTGAAAAGCGGAGTAGAGTTCCGCATACTTTGTCACAAGACCTGAACGAACGTAAGCACCCAGGGTTATGCGGTATTCGTCTAGAACCAATTTTAAATTTCGAATGAGAACAGATCGAAAGCCACTGGTGCGCTTCTTACGCAATTTATTGTATTCACTAAGCGCTGATGAAAAAGCCCCTTTCATTTCAACGTAGGCACCATCTTTGCGGATAGACTTCAAAGCTGCTTCAATCAAGGGAGACGGGACTGATTTGTTAGCTTCGTGGTCGGCCATAAGATTATAGTAATAACGATAGTCTTTTCCCCGAGTATTAATAAAGTTTCTTAATTCTCGAGATGGTTCTAGTAATGAGTTATAGAATTCATCGGCAGTCTGTCGGGCATCGTCATACAAGCACATCTTCATATAGGTCAGAGCTTTAAGCACCTCAACTTCTGGCTTAAAAATAAAATCAAAGACGGGCGCTTTATAGGAAACTAATTTTCCAAGCGTGCGGTTGTAGTTTTTTGCATAGTAACTGGTCCAGGCTTCTTCGAATAAGATTTGAGGCCAAACAAAAGAAGTCTTTTGGATATCCAGATAATTGAGCTCAGCTTGTTTGAAGTTCTTGGCAGCAAATTGAACCCGGGCCATGCCAGCGATACAGTAATCGCGATTCAAAAGCAGCTGATCTCTTTGAAGGTTGGAATCAGCGTCACTTGCTTCGCTTTCAGAAGTCCGGATACAGTCTTTGAATTGAGATTCAGCGTCTTTATTATTGCCTAGGTTCGCAAAAACTGTTCCTTTCATGTGGGCCACATAAGGATAGGCCGGATGATCACCATTCACCCGTGAAAGTTCTTTCAAAGCTTCCTGGTGCTTGCCGCGTTTAAGCAAACGTTTAGCTAAAATGTATCGAATATTTCCAGACTTAGAACGGGCCAGAATCTCTTCCGGCAGCGATTCAAAAGGCTTCACCCCTGTTGCATTCAGCATTTTATCGAAAGCATATTCCATGTTGCTATCAAGCTGCTTGGGATTTTTAACTAAGTAATCTTTCATCCAGGGAATAACAGAAAAATAATAACCGCTATTAACCATTTCAATAATGGTGCGTCTTGAGCCACTCAAAGAAAGTGTACCGCTTCCATACTGCTTTTCCGCAGACTCGTAAGAAGCCAGGGCACTGGTAGACAAGAGGAGAGAGAAAAGTATTTTTGAGAACATCCGTGTTCTCCTTTTTATCTAAAGCTTAAAAAGTATAGTTCAAACCAAC
>JBEIEO010000300.1:0-3064 GCA_040382895.1 Halobacteriovoraceae bacterium | reverse complement strand
GCTTTTTCTGAATATGGAATTGTGAAACGACGGTGTAATTTTCAAAGTAAGTGTTAAAGCCCACCATTTTGACCCTCGGAGAGAACGATGTAACAAAATAATCCAGTTTCTTTTCAAACAACCAACAACTGCGATCTACAATCACTCTTTCAAGACACTCTTTAGATGAAAAAATCATGACCACAAATTTATCACTATCCTGAACCTCCTCGCGGTAGTCGAAATCGGAAATGTACTTAAAGTTTTTAACTGGATAAACCACTTCAGCTAATGCTGATAATGACACGAGAATTGTAAGCAAAAAAATGATCGTTTTCATTGAGGTCTCCAAATTTGGGGAGACATTCTCAGAAAAGAACTTTGCCTGCAAGCCGCATATGAATATTTTAGTCGTCTGTCATGCGGCTTGACGGGCGAAAGGGGTTAAAATCTTTTAGCAGAAAATAGGTCCAGGCCGTACCCGCCACAGAAGACAGTGTGGTGAAATCTGGGTTTTTTGAGGTTGTGGCGTATGCGATGCCGCCATCTGGGTTTTTAAGCATCTTTAGATCGGCTTCAAGATTTTTGGTGCTGCTCTCTCCACAGCTAGTGAGTTTCGCTCTTTTCATCGCAAGCAGTTGACCAGCCGTCCCTTCTGACCAGATGAATTTATGTTCTGCCTGACGATTGGTGGGGCGTCCGTCAAAAAAGCCTTTTTTGCCTTCAAATTCTGTTAAAAGCCATTTGCAATTTCGCACAAGAGCGTCGCTGGAAAATGTCGTCAGCAACTTCGGAGGTATGGTTAGAAAACTCCATGATTGGTTATCCAGATAATATTCATCTTTGTTGATACTCTTATCTTGAAAATTAAAACCCGACCAGAAGTGCTGGCGGGATGGATCCCACATCACAGATATAAAGTTCTCAAGTTCATCTACGCGTTGTTGCCAGGTGGGATCCGGATTGAGTTTCTGAAAAGCGCTAAAAGCTGCATAAGCATCCAGGTTGTGCTCAAGTGCAGCCACTTCATTTTCATTCCAGGTAGTGTAAGAAAGATTGGATGGAGCGAAGGTTAGGGCAGCGAATGATTTTCCCTGGTATTTAGCATAACGCATCTGTTCGGATAGGTAGGTGAGGATTTTTTGATTAAAGGAAACGAACTCGCCAGAAGCAAAAGTGTTTTGAAAAGTTGCGGCTGCCAAAGCGACCCAGGCAATCGCACCTGCATAACGACGATCACCTGCTTCAGGATAAGGAGATTTGCCATTAAGATAGTAAGAAAAATAAAGAGAGCCATCGCTCAGTTGTAAAGACTTCAGGCCCTGAAGTAATGCCCGCGCATTATCGAATTCTCCCGAATGGCTGAAGGCGATGATCGCTAGTGCCTGATCGTAAATATAGCTTTGATCTTTTTTAGAAAAGCTTTGTATGAGGGAGCCGCGATCTTTAATTGGGACAATAGTTCCCCGAAGGTATCTCAGGAGATCCTGATCGGTCATAGCTTTGAGGGATGAGCTCAAAAGCAGCACGCACAATACACCCAGCCACTTTCGTAGCATTAAAAATCCCCTAGCAACCTGTGTTTTGATTCTTTTCGTCAGGTAATAAAGAAAGCTTGAGTAAAAAGATTGGGAAATTGAGTTTTCAACGGTTTAGCAGCTTTTTCCAGTAGTAAGAGGATTCTGCTAACTTCGCTACATAAGGCCTGATATCGGATTGAAGTTCAGAAGGGAGTTCATGTAGTTGGTAAATATGCTCTTCCGGAACATAACGGAAGGTAAAATTAATCCTGCGAGTTTGAAATCCTTCAATCTCCGGACCTAGTTTCTCTTTACGTTTATCCTCCACTCGTTGGACTCGATGAAAGACTTTACTCTTCCATTTATCCCCACCGAAAATTTGCAGAGAAGAGTCCTCTAACCACTGAGAATAAACTTCATTCTCCTCACCAAGCTGACTCTTACCATTAACAAATTGAAAAAAAGCTCGGTCTCCCATTGAGATTGAGCCCACAGGTCCCGGTTCAAAATCTTTATGTTCCCCCACTCGGGCGCGATCAACCCATTTCCCTTCTTCGAGTTTAGAGCCGTAGAAATTGATCAAGCAGGTGTTGAGTTTCCATTTCTCCGGAAAACAGTTTTTCGGCAAACGTCTTTTGGCGGTGAATTCGATTCGATCAACCAGTTTTTGCAACAACGGAGGATAGGGTTCAGCTTTCACACAACGATGAAGAATGCCTTTAGGCGGATGGTAATAATCCAGACAGGCAAATTGCCAGTTACCCAGCCAATACACCGGACGCAGTAGGGGGCGCTGTTGATCGCCCTCGGGAGGTGGCTTATGTTCTGAGAATCTCATTTCCCACAGGGGTCTAAGCGTACTTAACCATGCCAGAAGATCGGCCCGGTCTTTGCGGTCCACGAAGGGAAATTGGTAGTGAAGGCCCGTAGGTAAAGTCTGATTTTTCATGAAGAATGGCCAAAAAAGTACTATGGAGAGGAGCCTCTGGTCAAACACCTTGTAAAAAGGTGCAAGTTTCCTCTCTCACACATGTATCTGGGGTATGATCCGGGCATGGAACAATCACTGGCGACTGAAGACGATATTTTTCAAATTTCGCAATTATACTTTGATGTCTATCAAGGGACCTATCCTGATCCCTTGATGAAAGATTTTTCCTTGATCCGAAAATTCATTCAATCGCAGGAAGGGTTCTGGTTCATCACCAAAGATTCAAATGGCATGATCGTTGGTTCGGTACTGGCCTGCTATGATCAGGAGAACCTCATCGCGAAAGCTTTTGGGGCAGTCGTCAGAACTGAATTCCGTGGTCACGGAGTCATGGAAGAACTACTGGCCTTTGGTATCGATTATCTCAAGAAAAAAACAACTGGAGTGGATGTCATTTATTCTACCACTCGAACAGTAAATGAAGCAGCTCAAACTCTTACTGAGAGATTGGGATTTAAAAAATTAGGAATTCTTCCCAATACTCATCGTACCAATGACTATGAGACCCATTGTCTGGCGGCGATCATTTCACCAGAAGCTCTGGAGAAGCGGCATAATAATTATAAACTTCATC
>JBEIEO010000299.1:0-3066 GCA_040382895.1 Halobacteriovoraceae bacterium | reverse complement strand
CATCCACGACAAAAGTCGCAAACTGCCTGGTCTTAGTTTTTGAATTTTCATGTTGTGTGGTCTGCGCTAAAATTGTTTTCATGCAATTTTCCTTTTTGCTTCGCCCACGCACTCATTAATGAGCAATGGAAGAAGTTTTACTTTACTTTTTTCCAGGTAAGTGGTGAAACCAGCTGACTTCGCTTCACGAATATCCGTTTCAGAGTTCTTCGTTGTAAAAGCAATCACCGGAACTGACTTCAGTCGATCAATTGTCCGTACTTTACGGGTGAATTCAAATCCGTTCATGCGTGGCATTTCGATATCTGAAATAATCAGATCAAATGCACATTTGTTTTCTGCAATCTTTTTCAATCCTTCTACTCCGTCACAAGCTGTTTCTACATTGTGACCGGCATCTCTGAGAAGATCAGCGACTTTATTGCGGACAGAATCCGTATCCTCTACTAGTAAAATTCTGCTGCCATTTTGAGAAAAACCTGTGATGGGCATGATTTTCTTTGGCATTGCCGATTCAATCACCTTCTCCATATCCAGAACGACGATGATTTCATTCTCCGTCACAAGGTTACCGGTAATCGCAGGATGAACATCTACACTGTCATCCAGATAAGCCCGGGTTGTGAGAACATCTATGATCTGGTCGACCTCGACTCCGTAGAGCTGTCCATCGACTTTGACCACAATCAGCTGTGTAATTTCCTTATCCCGAGCACCGATATCGTAGCCCAAGGTTTCATTGAGGGAGATGATTTTAAGAATTCCACCCCGGTAACGTACAACCCTTTGATGTCCTGAATACTCGAACGCAGTTGATTTGAACTCTTCCATCCGGCTTACGACATCCAGTGGAATAGCATGTTTTGTTTGAATACCAAGATTCACAAGCACGTATTCACGTTGCTGAGATTCTTCGCCTTGGTCATATTTATTTCCGTAGCCATTTTTATCATCGGAAATCGTTTGAGAACCGAGATGTTTTTGAGCAATACCTACGACGTCCAGAATAAAGGCGACACTCCCGTCACCTAAAACTGTTGCACCAGAATAGATTGAAAGAGGTTTTAGGAATCTTGCCAGAGGTTTAACCACAATGTCGGCAGTATCCATAATTTCATCCACCATCATGCCGAAGAGCGTATTTTGTGAATTCAACACCACGATATTGATGGCCTCTTCATCCAGTCTCTTATCCGCCGTTGTATCTGCAAAGACTTCACGCAGATCAACCAATGGTAGAATATTTCCACGAAGACGATAGATAGGTCTTCCCTGAACAAACTCAATCTGGCTTTTATCAACTCGTACCAGCTCTACCAGCTTCACCTGAGGAATCGCATATCGGTCCTGACATGTGCGGATAATGAGCGCCGGAACAATGGCAAGAGTCAGAGGAATCTTCAATGTGATCTTCGTTCCCGCCCCCTCTTCGCTGGAGATTTCGACAAGGCCGCCGATCTTCTCAATGTTACTTTTTACCACGTCCATACCCACGCCCCGGCCTGAGACGTTGGTGATCTTTTCAGCAGTTGAGAATCCCGGAGCAAAGATAAGGGCCTGCACTTCGCGGTCGCTCATGTCCTGGCCGCGTTCCTTAGTGATAATTCCCTTCTCAATTGCCTTATTCAAAAGCTTCTGACGGCTTAATCCTTTACCATCATCTTTGACTTCGACAATAACTTGTCCGCCCTCATGATAGGCCTGGATTGTGATTGTGCCTGTATCATTTTTTCCAAATTGCATTCTCTCATCAGGAGTTTCAATACCATGGTCACAGGCATTCCGAACAATGTGAGTCAGAGGATCTTTCACAGCTTCAATAAGTGATTTATCCAGTTCCGTTTCTACACCGATGAGATTGAGATTAATCTTCTTGTTCAAGGATCCGGAGAGGTCTCTGACAACTCTTTGAAACTTTGTCAGGACATTACCAATCGGCTGCATACGAGTTTTCATGGTTTCTTCCTGAAGCTCGCTCGTTACAACATCCAATTTCTGGGAAAGATTCAAAAACTCCAGATCATCACACTTGTTGGAGTATTGAAGGACCTGATTTCTCACTAGGACCATTTCTCCCATGAGAGTCATGAGTCGATCCAAAAGTGATACCTGAACTCTGATGGTGGTATCAGTTTTGTCACCTTCGGCAGTTTTGCTTTCAGCTTGTGGAGCAGGGATGACTTTTTCCATAATTGGTTCCTGTGTTTTAACAATAACCTTTGGGGTTTCGACGAGCGTGGGAGCTTCGACGATTGTTGGTTTGGTTGGTGCCACACTTTGAAATGGGGCCAATAGTGTGCTCATGAAAGTTACTTCTTTCGTGATCTCTTTACTGGTTGGATTCTGAACACATTGGTTCATCAGATCAACGCACAGAAGTAATGTACTGGATAAAGCGCGATCCATTTCGAAAGTATCGCAATCCCGATATTTTTCGAGGCTTGATTCCATCGAGTGTGCCAGGGCAGAAGCCTCTTTCAGACCAAATAACTGAACGGCCCCTTTTACTGAATGCGTATCACGGTAAACGGCATCAATGATCTCTCTGTTCCCTTCGCCTGTTTCGATTTGTATCAGAGCTGCTGATATGCGATCCATAGCTTCAGAGACTTCGGCCACGAATTCTTGTGAGAGAGGTTCCATCATTGCTTCTGTAGTTGATTCTTCTTTCACTTCTGCCTCTGCAACTGTTCCTGTCGTATTGATTTCAAAAGAAAACTCATATGGTTCACCTGCCATAATGGCGCGAGCAGCATCGTTTCCTTTTAGGAACCAACTGATGTGGGATTTAGGAATTGAAAGTGTGGATTTGGATTGCATCAAAACATTTTCAAGTTGATGCACGTGATGCTGAAGTTCTTCCCATTCAAGCATGCCGGCGGCACCCTTGATGTTGTGATAAGAACGAAAAACTTCATCGTACAATGGCGCGGAACTTTGATTCTCCGGTAGCTGATCGAACGCTAGAAGCGCTTCTTCAGCTCTATCCAGAGTCTCCAGGATCTCGGTTTTAAATTCTTCTAACTCATCGGCCATATAGATTTCTCCTCACCAAATAATCTTTTT
>JBEIEO010000298.1:0-3073 GCA_040382895.1 Halobacteriovoraceae bacterium | reverse complement strand
TGGATTTAATAAAACCGCTGGTGATAGTGACATCAAAGCAAGGGTAAATAGACTTTGTCTCAAGGATAATTTCATATGGCCTCCAGAAAGGTAAAATGGCAAAAAAATTTAAGTTAGCAGATGTTAGCTAGCAAAGAGCTTGCCAAACAGAACCGATGAAATATCCAAAACTTCGTGATTTCAAAGTGTCTAAAAGTTAGACACCTGCTTCAGTTTTGAGACAGGTAACATCGGAGAAACTAGAAGATGAAAAGAGAAATCATAATTTGAACAAAATAGATCCTGAAACTACCAGCCAATGCCGATAAGTCCCAAAATCTAACCTTGGAGTTCAAGTGAGTGACTTTAACGAAAACGATGTTCCAGAACCACCACGAGAAAATTCCGGTTTGAGGCTTCTCAACCCTACAAACCTGGCCAACCGAATCTTGGAGAAAAGCTCAGAGATGTATGACGGTGTAGGGTTTGCAGTTGTCCGTAGATTTCTGAATGCCGGTCTTCACGGCTATTTTGTTTATGGCAAAAACTCCGGAGAATTATATGTAGGCGCAGCTACTTTCTATGCCCTGCTCTCGATCATTCCTGTCCTTAGTTGTGCCACATTTCTTCTTGGTATCATCCAGGGTGATATGGCCCATGCTCATAACCAGATATTTTCTGAGCTCAAAGGAATTATTCCTCCATCGAGCCATAATCTGCTAGCTCAGATTGGGGACCTGACACAATCTCATGTTAAAAACACGCCGCTGACTTTTATGAATCTTGCCCTTCTCGTTTGGGCGACAAAAGGATTCTTCTCCACTCTGGTTCAAGGATTGATGAAAGTAACTTCTACAATAGAGCGAGGCGGAGCAATCATGGGCACACTCAGAGCACTCGGGGTAATTATGGCCTTTGGTGGAGTTCTTGTTTGTAGTTTCGAGTGGGGAGAGAACGGTTTATTCACTGGATTTTTGATTGATCAATTTCCACCGCAAACTTACGCTAAGGAGATCATTTCAGCGTTTGCTCGCTGGCAAACATTTACTGTTGCATCTAACGTATTGATGCTGACATTTCTTTATCGTTGGTTACTCGGAACGCCTTACTACGCCTGTGCTGAAGGTTCAGTGGCGTTCATCGGTGGATTCCTAGGACTTAAAAGTTTTTACTGGATTTATTTGCACTATAATCAAGCCGCAACGGTTGCTTTGTTTGGTGGTTTTGCGCCGATGGTGATAAGCATTCTCTGGGCTTACTTCGCCATGACAGCATTCTTCATCGGTGCTTGTATCGCTTCTTTACCAAATCAGAAGCACATTCTGGCAAAAATCCCCAAAGTGGCAAATTCTTGGGATGAAGCTGCATAACTTATGAGAGCTCAAGGCATAAGTACTTGAAATGATATGGGATAAATTGGTCCCTAAGGGAAATCTTTTCCCGAGTCCTTGCAGGTAATTCAGACCGCTGACATACTCAAGGTCATGAAGAAGAACATATTTTTCACATTTGCAATCCTCCTAATCCTCAGTGGCTGCGAAAAGGTTTCAAAAACGGACCACCAGACGGAAGGCACAGCTCTAGAAGAAACTTTTGTAAGAAATAAAAAAAGAGTCATTCGATACAACTGTAAAGGCGATATTACTTCAGACAAGATCGAGACTATCAACTCAGTTTCAAAACAGTTTAGCCTTAAGCCGAATATTAAAACAAATCTTTGGGACTTCACTGCAAAGAACGTAACCACCAATTCAACCAAAGGAAAAGTTTGGTTTGACAAGGGAGTTTTCACACTGGATCTTGCTCCAACAGTTTTCAACATCAAAGCCAATGAGGGAATGAATGAAATTTCGTGGAAGTTCCATTACTGTAACGATGTCGATACCCAGAATTCAAAATGTAAGCACGAGCCAATCATAAAGGAATCAGGAACTCTCTTCATCCACATCCGACATGAAGTGGTAGTTTTAGAAGGCGCCGACGAAATTCGTCCAACCGCAGAAGAGTGCCGATAAGTCGTATTCAAGCGAGAGCCATTTACTGATTCGCATAGAATCCGGCGCAGGAACTAAACCCATCGTTTGAAATAAAGTTAGTGGTCACCCTTGAGACGATATCGCAATGACCTCTTCCTATATCTCGCTCACTAATTTACGCATGAGTGCTACTCTAAATGATCCTTTGAGATGAGGCCGTATTAAATCCCACTGCAGACAAAATCTCTATACAATTAATGCCTAAAGTTTAGACACCCCCCTCACGCCACGCTTTTGAGGACATGCCCGTCCTAAAAAAACGAAAGATCGCTACTTTAACTAAACATATAGGCCCTCACCTATCTTCGCCCTTATGATGAAGATATCGGACTATTAACTTTTCCTCCTCCATATCCGATTAAGTTTGTACCCAAGAGGAAAGTTTAAGGAGACTAGTTTGTTTTACCTCTTCCATGTTAACACCTATAAGTATCTGGACTTAAAGCCTGGCTTTATGATCGGAAGAACAAATGGAGATCTGATCATTCCTGAGTCATCCTTAAGTGGGAAGCATGCGCAGTTTTTGGTGGAGAGAGATGAAGATGGTCCAGGACTCTTCATTGTTGATCTTGGATCAAAAAATCGCACTGTCGTGAACCGAGCTGAAATTATTCCCGGACAAAAGATTCGAATCACAGATAATACCCTTATCGAAATGGGCGGACAGAGTTTTCTCGTCACTCAGGATCGTGGCATGCCACTGCAAAGAGTGAATGAAATCATCGATGCCTTTTCTTCAAAAGCCATCATCCGTCTGGAGGGTGTAAAAGTCGTCCAGGAAATGAAAGATACAATAAAGGGTGAAGTCGTTAAACTGGAGGACAATAGCACCAACATTATTCACGATGTTGCCCAAAAAGAAACTCTTCTCCTAAAGTTGCAACACGACCTATCTTCAGTCGATGATCGCACGAAAATGGAAATAAAAAAGCTCCAGGAAATAAAAGCTCGATTAATCAACGAGGGTGAAGAAAAGAAAAAATATCTGGGTGATAGTATCGAGACGCTCAAAAAAGAAATAGAAGAAGAAAAATCTGAAGTAAAGAGCATCCGGATGG
>JBEIEO010000297.1:0-3098 GCA_040382895.1 Halobacteriovoraceae bacterium | reverse complement strand
TATCACCCTGACTTGCTCGGTGTTGGTTTTCTGCAAACGACCCCAGACTAAAAGGGAACCTCGCTGCTGGACACTCTGACGTTCGTCTTCCTCCAGGGCCACAACGTAGCGCTCAAGTGAGCGCACCTGACCGAAGCCCATGAGAATGTTGCGTAGTTCAGAGCGTTCGGCGATGTTCTCGTTCACTTGTTGCCAATCTCGAGTATTTAGACCAAGGGAGAATTCCTTGGCCGCAGAGTATTCGTAAGTCAGATCATAATTCATGATGGTTAGTTTCAGTAAACGGAAGAAGTCCAGCTGAAGACTCATCGTTACTCCAGCGCTAGCCGTTTTCTTACCCAAAACTTTCAACCGATACTTTTCCGAGGCATCGTCGTTCACAGGATTGTTCTGAACTGAGACCTGTTGTTGATAAGCAAACTGGGCCAGAACGCCTGCGGAGAAACTAAAGTTGTAGAGTGGTGGTGTGGTAATCATACCACCGGCACTTACTGTCCAGTTATCATCGCGCTTCATGATTTCTTCCTGGCCCATGCGGGAAATCCCGTTGGGATTAAACTTCACAAAGGGGAGAAAAAGTTTTGAGAAATCTGCCCGCAGGCCTTCTGCATAAGAGTTGGCGTAGTGATAGTAGGTATAGACTCGTTTGAAAGTGATCCCGGCGAAAGCACCGATCTCCCCTGGAGTCATGTTGGTGATGCCGGCTTCGTTAGAGCGTTCAAGAAAGGTGGTGGCTTCGATGTCAAAAGTAAAAGTGTCCTGAATGAGCCAGTTACTTCCAAAGAGGTTTGGCACGACCTGACGATCGGCGAAGACATGAACCACGCCATAAGGTTTTTGCCAACTGAAGCCTGAGAAATTGGAACTTCCCATGTTGAACTGTTGGTTAAGAAAATCCAGCTGAGTCACTTCACGCAATCCAATTTCCCGGTGAGCGGCTTCCAGGTGACCCCGGATCTGTTCATACAGAAGGGACTCTTCGCCATCGGTAGGGAATGGAGTGTTGAAATCCCCAGCTCCGTTGTTGGCGCCCAGGAGGTTAACTTTGATTTTTTGAGTAAATTCATCCTGAGAGTTGTTTTGCGGCTGGGCGATCATGGACTTTGTCTTAAGTCCTGTACTTTTCAATTTAGGTTGAGTGAGATATTGTTCGAACTGCGGCGTCAGCTTGATGTGAGAGAATTCATTCCCCCAAACAGAGAATGAAAACAGTCCAAGAATTAGCATCCATACGTGGATCATAGGGAACCCCCAAAGCCTTCAGTGGCGTTGCTCTATCTAAATCGGATGTTCTTCGAGGAAAACTTAATGAAGCGCCTCGGGCATAACCTGTTGATATCCCACCTCGACTAACTACTTTCAGGGAGTTATTTCAGAGAGGGATTTTTGTGAGAAAATAGCAAAATGACAAAAGATGAGCATATTCAGAAATTTAGATCGCTGCTGGATGAAAGTTACAACTGGCCCGATTACTACGAATTTAAATTTATTGTCCGCACCGATGATAAAGGGGAAATAATTGCCCACCTGCAGGGCTTCTCCATTCTGGAAACTCCGTCTAAAAAAGGCAATTATGTGGCCATCAGTGCCCGCAAACTGATGAAATCCACTCAAGAAGTTTTGGATGTTTACCAAGTAATGGGTACACTTAAAGGTATAATGTTCAACCTTTAAGGATGCCCATGAAATACAACACGGCATTGGTTTTAGCCGGTGGTGCCTTTGGTACTTCCATTGGTTTCGTACTCACACACAATTTCAAAAAAGTTATCATCCTGGTTCGTTCCCAGGAAATTTACGATGAAATAAACCGTGGCGAAAATTCCACCTATCTTCCTGGCCAGAAACTTCCTGGCACACTTAAAGCGGCCATGAGCTGGGATGAAGTGCGCTCACTCCAGGAAGGGGATATCGATTTGATGGTCTCAGGTCTTCCGATGGCAGCGATCGATGAATTCTGCATGGTGAATCATCTGGAGCTTAAAGGCCTGATGGATAAAGGTGTACCTCTAGTGAGTCTGGCCAAAGGGATTGATCATGAAACTCTTAAACTTCCTGATGAAGTGTTCAAGACTCATTTCGAAGTTTATCGATCTCAACTAATGTATCTTTCTGGTCCTTCTTTCGCTAAAGAAATTGTGGATAAACAAATCACCATCGTCTCTCTTGCGGGTGAGGACAAAAGTAATTTGCTGGAAGCCTGTGACATGCTGGGTACTCCTTACTTCAAAGCTTTACCAACGACGGATGTGAAGGGGGTATTGTTAGGTGGCTCTCTTAAGAACGTGATCGCCATCGCCGGTGGTATCATGGAAGGCCTGGGATACAACCACAATACTCGTGCCGCACTTATTACCCGAGGAATTGTGGAGATGCTTCGATTTGGACAATTCTTCGGCGCTCGCCCGGAGACTTTTTATGGGCCGTCTGGAATGGGTGATTTAATTCTCACCACCACCGGAGAACTCTCTCGAAATAAATCTTTTGGAATTGAGATCGCTAAAGGACGAAAAGCCGAAGATATCATTAAGGCGACAAAGTCTGTGGTAGAAGGCTACAAGACTACTAAAGCGGCCCATCTCCTGGCCGAAAGAAAACATATCCGTGCGCGAATTTTTACAGGTCTTTATCAGGTTCTGTATGAAAACCACGATCCGAAAAAAGTCATCGATGCGCTGATGATGCTGCCGCCTAAATTTGAAGACGAAAATTAATTTAAGGCTGCTTCAATTTTGGAAATCGAAATTGTTTCACCCAAAAACACCACTTCACCACTGGCCTTCTGAACAAAGTAGGCCGGCACACCAACTGCACCATAGCGTTTTAAGTACTGAGTGATGTTGTCATCGCGTTTGGTCCAATCTGCTCGAAGAAGCGTAAGATTGTATTTTTCTGTCAGGGCCTCAAATCCATCTGTTTCCAGGACTAATTTTTTGTTCACCTTACAAGTCAGGCACCATTCGGCCGTGAAGTCCATGAATACCAGTTTGCCTTTTTCCTGATCCAGTTTTTCTTCTGACCAGGGCTTCCATTGAGAATCCTTTGCCACCATCGCAGCAGTGGTTGGTTTTAATTCAAGATCCCGCATGGCCAGTACC
>JBEIEO010000296.1:0-3121 GCA_040382895.1 Halobacteriovoraceae bacterium | reverse complement strand
GAAGATCGTGAAGACTTAATCGGTTATGGTGGTAACGGCCAGGCTGCTCGTAATCCCAAAGCACTTGAGGATTTGATCCGCACTCTTCAAAATCTTGAAAACAATGAAACGCTCATCGTACAATCTGGTAAACCGGTGGCGGTTTTTCCTTCAAACCCACAAGGTCCAAGAGTTCTGATCGCCAACTCCAATCTGGTTCCGAAGTGGGCGACTTGGGATCACTTTAATAAACTTAAAGATGAAGGCTTGATGATGTACGGTCAGATGACCGCTGGCTCTTGGATCTATATCGGATCACAAGGGATTATTCAGGGCACTTATGAAACCTTTATGGCAGCTGCTCGTAAACATTACGGTGAGAATGCGACTCTTAAAGGAAAACTCGTTCTTACTGCAGGTATCGGAGGAATGGGTGGAGCTCAACCTTTAGCAGTGAAAATGGCTGAAGGTGTTTGTTTGTGTTGTGATGTGGATCCTACCCGAATTGAGAAGCGCCTTAAAACAAAATATCTCGATGTGATGGCAAAAGACTTCAATGAAGCTCTTCAGCTAGCCCTTAAAGCAAAAAACTCTGGCGAAGCTCTTAGCGTGGGAGTTGTTGGGAACGCTGTAGATTTCTTTGAATACGTTCTTGATCAGGGTGTTGTTCCAGATCTTGTGACCGATCAAACTTCCGCTCATGATCCACTCAACGGATATGTTCCTGCTGGAATGTCTTTAACCGAAGCTAATGATCTGAGAAAATCAGATCCGGGCAAATACACCGAGTTCTCTTATGCCAGTATGGGTCACCATGTACGCATCATGATTGCGTTTAAAAAGAAGGGTGCTCACGTTTTTGATTACGGAAATAACCTACGTGCTGGTGCTCAACTGGTTGGCGTTAAAGATGCTTTTAGCTTCCCAGGATTTGTTCCAGCCTACATTCGACCACTTTTTTGTGAAGGTTCTGGTCCATTCCGTTGGGTTGCACTTTCAGGTGACCCTGAAGATATCCGGATAACTGATGAAGCACTAAAAAAACTCTTCCCTGAAAATAAATCCATGATTAACTGGCTAGATAAAGCTCAGAAGATGATTCAGTTCCAGGGTCTTCCTGCGCGCATTTGCTGGCTCAAGTATGGTGACCGCGAAAAAGCAGCTCTGCTTTTCAATCAGCTCGTAAGAGAAAAGAAAGTCAAAGCTCCCATCGTTATTGGCCGTGACCATTTGGATTGTGGATCTGTAGCAAGCCCTAACCGTGAAACTGAAAGCATGAAAGACGGCTCCGATGCGGTTTCTGACTGGCCTCTTTTAAATGCGATGATCAACATCAACAATGGCGCCAGCTGGATATCGCTTCATCATGGTGGTGGTGTTGGAATGGGTTATTCTCAGCACTCCGGTATGGTCATTGTTTGTGACGGAACTCCAGAAATGGATGTTCGACTATCACGCGTTTTGAACTCTGACTCAGGAATGGGAATTGTTCGTCACGCGGATGCTGGATACGATATTGCTTTGGACATAGCTAAGAAACCAGAAACTAAGATTAAATTTCCATCACTATGATCAAGGCCTATTCCAATCTCAATCAGATACTGACTTTAACCAGCGCTCATCAAAAAGATGGGCGCAAGCTGACTCCTCATGATTTAAGTATGATTGAGAATGGTGCTATTGCATTCAATGATCGGGAAATTCTCTGGATTGGAAAGACAACAGATCTGCCAGAAGAATACACATCAGTAGCAAAAAACTTATCAGGGCATGTATTAACTCCAGAGCTTGTAGATTCTCACACCCATACGGTTTTTGGCGGAGATCGTGCTCAAGAATACGCTGATCGTTTAAATGGCACACCTTACGAAGAGATTGCTAAGTGCGGAGGAGGGATTCTTTTCACAATGAAAGAAACTCAAAACTCATCAGCCGAAGTGCTTTTTCAGTTGGCGGTTAAACGAATAGAACAAATCCATGCTTATGGCATAGGAACTCTAGAGATTAAATCCGGCTATGGTTTAAGCTTTGAAAAAGAAAAAGAACTGAGTCTTATAATTGATCGACTAAAAAAACATTTTTATCCTCGTCTTCAGATCTTTAACACCTTCCTCGCAGCTCATGACGTGCCCAAGAGTTTTAAAGATTCTAAGCACTACCTGGACGAGGTAGTTCTCCCACTTCTTAAAGAACTTGCACCACTCAAAATTATTGATGCTGTCGATATTTTTCATGAGAAAAACTATTTCACTGACGATGATACTACCCATTTATTCACCGAGGCAAAATCCCTCGGCATCGCTCGCAAGATTCACGCTGACGAATTAAATACTAACGGTGGAGCAGAATTAGCTTGTGACTTCCAGGCACTTAGTGCGGATCACTTACTTCGTATTTCAGATGCAGGCATTGCTAAACTAGCAACCTCATCTACTGTTGCAATTCTTCTTCCAGGCACGGCTTTCTTTCTCGGGAAACCTTTGGCACCTTCACGCAAACTATTAGATGCTGGGGCAAAGGTTGCAATCGCTTCTGACTATAATCCAGGCTCTTGTCATTGCGATAATGTACTGATGGTTGCCTCTATTGCAGCGGCTCAACTTAAACTGAACCAAGCTGAACTTTGGGCGGGCATGACTCTTAATGCAGCTCACGCCTTAGGTATGACTAAACAAGGTGTTTTAGTTGTTGGCATGAAGCCTCGCTTTAGCCTATTCAAGTCACCTTCACTATCTCACATTACTTATAACTGGGGTAAAAATCTGGCGGTTACTTTGCCTTAAAGGCATCGTCGATGAGAGACATAAAGCTCTCATCCATAAAGTTATGGATTTTTTTACTGACGTAGATAACACGCCCCTTATAGAAAACAATCGAAACTGGATAGGTGCTAACCAAAAATTTATTAGCGATAGTTGAATCAGCATCCGTGGTTGATTCGAAATTTAGCTTATACTTAGCCTCTATTTTTTTCACCTGAACCAGCGGATCTTCTTCATCACCATTGATCCCAATCACCTTCACTTTGCCTTGGTATTTGTTCTGAAATTCCACCAAGCTAGGGAACTCTTTCAAGCAAGGCAGACACCAGGATGCCCAGAAATTAAGCAGGATAATGGGCTCTTGGACATTCTTGAGTTCG
>JBEIEO010000295.1:0-3152 GCA_040382895.1 Halobacteriovoraceae bacterium | reverse complement strand
TGTATAAAGAATTTAAACATATTCATTTCCTATAGTGCCGGATCATTACTTTTCTATTGAGAGCATCTTGGACTGTTGAGTCGGCGGCAGAATCACCGTATGCAACTTCTTTGATGACTGGAGCTGCTATACCCTGATTCATGAGATAATTTTTTGTTTCTTTAACTCTATTCTGACTCAGCTTCATGTTTGATTGGGAATCACCTTTTTTGGAGGCAAACCCCTCGATCACAATTGTAAATTCACCTTGTTGCTTGAGGGCCTGAGAACTAAATCTTTTAACCACATCAATTGAGAAGCTATTAAGGTCAGAAGAGCCATTGGGGAAATAGATCGTTTCCGAAGAAATGAGATCGCCATAGAGCTTTAATTCGTTCTTTAGGCCTTCATCTCTTTTTGAAACAGTGCTTGGTGGCAGAATCTCAAGTGATTTCGGATGAGTTGGTTCCGGATAACTGGGCGTGAACTTCAATCCAAAAGATAGTCTGTAATCGTTTGAAGTTTTATCAATGATCCCTCCAACAGAAGTCCCAAAGAAAGTGCTTATGGATGGAGTTGTTTGGTTTCGAAATCCAACATAGCCTTCATTAGGATGCTGATTCCCTTTGAGCTGATTGTGACGATAACCTTCTACATTTAACGCCCAAGTCTCAGTGAGTGGAAAGATCGTTCCAATTGCAGTGTAAAGAGATTGTTTATAATCAAGTTTAGTATAGTTTGGACCATGATCAAAAGTTGCTCCTGGTTTATTAGAAAAACCGAGCATCCCTGATAGTTGAAACCATCCAAATGTTCTTTCATAATTGAAACCAACATACTCAGCGAACTTGCGGTTATTGGTGGTGTACTGACTAGTACCTGTAGGAATCGTAACATTGGGAGCAAATGCGATCGCACTGTTGGCATCTTGAAAAAAACGCCATTTAAGCTCAACGACACTATCGCCCCAGTGCGTTTTATTTGTTCCTTCATCTATTGTTGCAAGATAAGTTCTAGCACCAATAAGAATATTCTCTTTGATTCGATAACCGCCTCCAAGATGAAAGGCACTTAAAGAACTGATGATTTCCTGGGAGCGCGAATCATCAGTTCTTATCGAGAGTGGAACTTTAACATAGTCATAAGCTCCGGTGAGAATCCACGGATAGCTACTATCAACGAAAGAGTTCTCTAGAAGAGCATCATCAGTAAGTGCGTAGCTCTTAGAGTTTGTAAACCTGAAGAATTCAACATCTAAGGCATACGCATCACTACTGAGGAGTAAGAAGATAGCAAAGAGGAAACTCAAAAAAGGCATTCAGTCTTCCTAAACTATCTTGGATTTGGATCGTTGTGGCAGCGGCAAGACATGTCTCTCAGACAGTCTAGTGAAATTCCCAATTCGGCTAATCGACGAGTGTAAATTGCACCACCGAGACTATGCTTTAAACGAACCATTCCATTGTCAAAAATTTCAACAATCGTGCCTTCGTTGTTCCACTGATCAATCACTTTGCGACCGACACAAACATCTTCCATGCAGCGATAGCCCTTACCAAGGAAAGAAATCTCTCTGACATAATCCTGCGGATCAAGAGTTACTTTTGCCTTTTGGCTTGAATAAAGCTCACTTACGACACCAGGATTTCCCCATTGATCGATGATTCTGTCACCAACTCTGAAATCTCTTGCGTGAGATAAACTTACGGCCAGTACGCTAAGTAGGATTAATGCTAATTTCATATGAACTCCTTAAGTGGATAAAAAAGACGATCTTGTACCGAATCAATACTGTTCAAGTAGACCTAATTTGTCTTTAAAATACTAATTTATTAATTAAATTTAATGCGCAGTATGCCATTCCATCAAGCGCTTAATCCCCTCTTCAAATGAGACCTTCGGCTCCCATCCTAAAAGCTTCTTAGCTTTGGAAATATCCGCCCAGGTCACGTCCATATCAGCGGGGATTTTTTCACTTAATTTAAGTTTGGCTTTTTTTCCGGAAAATTTCTCCATCAGGGCAATCATCTGATGAAGAGTATAAGGATTATTTCCTCCACCTAGATTGATAATCTCATAGCCCAGCTCTTTGCCAGAGAGGATAGTCCCTTCAGCAATATCGTCCACGTAAGTGAAGTCGCGGGCCTGGGAGCCATCACCAAAAACGGGTAGATCTTCATTCTTCAGTAATTTTTCGGCAAAAATGTAAGGCGACATATCCGGACGCCCAGCAGGGCCGTAGACCGTGAAGTAGCGAACCACCGAAATATCCATTTTGTAGAGGTAATGGTAGGTGTAGGCCATGACTTCAGCTGCTTTTTTTGAAGCGGCATATGGTGATATGGGAGTGTTCACGGCCAGATCTTCTTTGAAGGGCATTGGCTGACCGGCGTAGAGTGATGAGGTTGAAGCCAGCACCATCTTCTTCACACCTGCTTTTCGCATGCATTCCAGGATATTAAGTGTCCCTTGAGCATTGGTGCTCATGTAAATATCCGGATTTTCCATGGAGTATCGAACTCCCGCACGGGCGGCGAGGTTGTAGATCACATCGAATTTGTGTTTCGCAAACAGCTGCTCAAGAGCGGTTTTATTTTCAATATCAATTTTCTCGAAATGAAATTTTGAATCTTTGAACTCAGACAAACGCAGTTCTTTGAGTGAAACATCGTAGTAGTCGTTGAGGTTATCTATCCCTACCACTTCTACTCCTCTGTCGAGAAGCTTGTGGGCCGTGCGAGCAGCGATAAATCCGGCAACGCCAGTAACGAGTACCTTTTTCATACGAACAGCCTTAGTCTCCATACCGCCCAGACCGCTTCGTAGATAATCTTGCGGCTCATCTTCGACTGGCCTTCCCGGCGTTCAGAAAACGTAATCGGCACTTCTTTGATCTTAAGTCCCTTCTTCCAGACGCGGTAGTTGAGCTCGATCTGAAAGGAGTAGCCGTTCGAAAAGACCTTATCCAAATCAATTTTTCGAAGAGTCGAAGCCCGGAAGCACTTAAAGCCACCAGTAGCATCCTGAATCTTCATGCCCGTAATAATTTGGGTATAGATAGAAGCAAAGTAGGAAAGCAGCAGTCGCTTCATGGGCCAGTTAAGGATACGAATGCCACCCACGTAGCGAGAGCCCACGGCCAGGTCATTCACCTGGGCACTTTCCAGAAGGCC
>JBEIEO010000294.1:0-3178 GCA_040382895.1 Halobacteriovoraceae bacterium | reverse complement strand
GGGTAAGATGTTGACCTAAAAAGTTGGCAAATATAATGAAAGCTCTGACCCTGCTGCTGTTTCTCTTTTCAGCTACTTCTATGGCCCGGACCCCTGTTCTAAGGGTTGGGGACGTGCTTTTGCAGCCTTTGAAGTGCTGGGCCTGCTCCTTAATCGAAGCCGAAGAAGAGACCATTTATTCTCATGTGGGAGTGGTTTTAAGCACCCAACCCAACTTGTTGATTGGTGAAGCTTTCGGCAAAGTTCGCAAGATTAGTCTGGATGAGTTCAACCGCAAAACTGAACCTGGCCAGAAGATTATGGTTCTGCGCTTTCGCAATGATCGACTATCGCAGGTGTTTCAGGCCCGCGCTCAGAAATTCCTGGATGTTTATGAAAAAGATTTTCATGAAGCAAAATATGATCACGATTTTCGTTGGAACAATTTTGATGAAACGGGAGCAGAGAAATATTATTGCTCAGAATTTATATCAAAACTCTTTCAGGCCTTCATTGGACTGGAAACTCCCATCAAAAGAATGCACTTTGAGAAAAATCGCGATCACTGGATGACTTATTTTAAAGGAAATATTCCGGACAATGAGTGGGGAAATTCTCCCGGTGATTTTGAGCGCTCTGAACTCTTCTATAAACTTGGCGAACTATGAACATCTCTCTGGAAAAGCTTCACCTGGACCTTAAGGTCAACTGGAAGCTCTCAAGAAATCAGACAACCTTTAAAGAAAACTTCATTGTAAAACTGGAGACTAAAAAAGGGCTTTTTAGGTCTGAGATTGCTCCCAATATACGCTACGGAGAAACGCCGGAAAAAATACTTGAACAGTTTGAGCTTTGGAAAAAAAAGACAGACCTGGCAAAGATCTCAAATGAAAGTGAGCTAACAATAGCACTGGATGACACTAAGCTACTCCATGCTCTGCGCTTTGGTTTGGAATCTTGTTTCCTGGCGTATCTGGCCGCTACTAAGAATGAATCCCTCACTGAGTTCTTAAAGTTGTCACGACCGGCGATTGTGGAAACATCTTTCTCCATGCCGATTATCCCGGTAAACGAAATCGCTGATTACCTGGCACCTCTTACTCGCTACAAATCACTCAAGATCAAGGTCAACGCAGAAACAGCTTCTGAAATGCTCGCCGAAATTAAGCGCTACACCTCGGTTAAGTTGCGAGTGGATGCTAACGAAGGTTGGAAGGATCTTGATAGCTTCATGCGCTTTCAGGAAAGCCTTAAGGGCATGAATATCGAGCTCATCGAGCAACCCTTTCCCTCTTCCATGCAGGCCGAGTATCATGAATTGAAAAAACGTACCTCTTACCGATTGCTGGCCGATGAATCCATCGAAGATGTTGGTGACTTCAGAGAACTCAGCCAGCAATTCCATGCGGTAAATATCAAACTCATGAAGACGGGTTCTCTCATAAAGGCCCGGGATCTGATCCTTGAGGCCAAGCGCCAGAACATGCAGGCCATGATGGGCTGTATGATTGAAACCACCATTGGTATTTCTTATGGGATGCTCTTTGGGGGAATGGTTGAATACGTGGACCTGGATGGTTTTTTACTCATCAAAGATGAACCTTTTAAACTTGTAACTCAAAAAGATGGACTACTAACCCTAGAGGAATCGAAATGAAACTATTGCTCGCTCTTACTGCTTTATTAAGCCTCAGCGCATTTGCTCAGTTGGAAGAACTAAAGAAACTGGATGTGAAAACTATCAAGGAAAAAGGTTGTCCGATAGTGAATGGTAAAAAAGATTGCACGGCCGAAGAGGTGAAAGGTAAGTTGATGGATCTGAAAGCGAAGTTAAAGAAATAAAAAAAGGCTCCTTGCGGAGCCTTTTTTGTTTGTCTCTTAGTGATGACCTTGTCCGTGAGCACCGTGAGCATGTCCATGAGACATCTCATCAGCAGTTGCTGGACGCACACCAACGATCTCAACATCAAAGAAAAGATCTTTGCCGGCCATTGGATGATTTCCATCAACAGTTACGTCTTCCTGATCGATCGACATAATTGTGAATACTGGAGAATGAGCATCGTTGTTTACCTGGAATTGGTCACCAACTGTCAGCTGAGCTCCTGGAGGAAACTGAGTCTTCTTAACTTTTACTACTAGCTCAGGATTAACATCGCCGTAAGCGTCAGTAGCTTTAACTTCGATTTTTCTTTTGTCGCCAACATTCATGAGAGCGATAACTTTCTCCAGTCCAGGGATGATCTGCTGGCTGTTCTCAAGGAAGTAAAGTGGCTCATCACCGATGGATGAATCCAATACTGTCCCTGTCTTATCTGTAAGGGTGTAGTGGAACCCGATAACTCTTTTCATACTATCTCCAATTTTAAGTCAGGTTATCTTCCTGACAATTGATAAACATAATTCTTTGTCTTGAGTCATATTCTCTATCTCGCTTGAGGTGAGTTTGGCAAAGACATCGGCAACTTTTTGGAAAGAAGCCTTATCCCGGTCAAAACGGCGCTCGAGAGGGAGCTGGATAGGGAATATCGCAATTAAATCAGTCCAAAACTTGTCTTCAACTGCGGCCAACGCCACATAATGACCGTCTTTAAGACGGTAAAGAGAGTAGCATGGATAGGCACCATTATGCAGAAATTTCGTTCGTTTTTGACGTTGTAGCTCCTTTGACCAAAAAGGATTGAGAATGTTTTCAGCTGTTTCATAAAGATAACTAACTGTTTTTACCAAATTCTTCGTTTCTCTGGACTCAAGGAGGTTCGCCAGAATCTGTGTTGCGACTTGTTGGCCAAAAGCAATTCCCGCAACGGGAAAAAAGGGAGGATCTACAATTTGATCCTCTTCATGAGCAATATGAAGCGAAAGAAATCCACTCAAGGCCAACGCGTTAAGATCATGCATGGCTTTTTTGTGGGACTGGGAGGCTTCGAGCTCTACCACTGCGAGTGGTTTGGTTAGTTCCTTTAAGCTCTTGTCATCCATGCCCAGTGTTTCTTTTAACTTTGGAGAAAGAGAAAGCAGCACTCCATCTGCTGAATCCAGCAAGGGGCGAATTTTGGCTTTAATATCAGGTGATTTAAAATCGTAGCGAAGAATCTGTTTTTTTTGATTCAGCTCTTTGTACCAATCCTCAAAGCTATCGTCGAAGGCCGAGAACATTCCTGAAAGAAACGGATCTTTATGTTTTTCATCTTCAATC
>JBEIEO010000293.1:0-3202 GCA_040382895.1 Halobacteriovoraceae bacterium | reverse complement strand
TTAAGATACTTTTCTGAATCTCAGCGAACGCAGCAGGCATCGGTCCTTCAAACTTATTGAAAAACTCCTGGGACGAAGCCACTTCATTTTCCCACTTGTTCGCGTCTAAAGAGGTGAGTTCGTTGAACTTCTCTTCTGTCATATTCAGACCATTCCAGTTAATATCCGAGTACTTCGGCATAAAGCCTACAGGAGTTTCAACCGCACTTACTGTTCCGTTGATTCTTCCTACCATCCACTCTAACACGCGGGCGTTCTCACCGAAACCTGGCCAGGCGTATTTGCCCTCAGCATTTTTTCTGAACCAGTTAACACCGAAGATAAGCGGAGCTTTAGCACCAGCTTTTTTGCCCATATCAACCCAGTGGTTGAAATAAGAATCCATGTTGTAACCACAGAACGGAAGCATCGCCATCGGGTCGCGACGAACAATACCCACAGCACCCATGGCCGCAGCTGTTGTCTCTGAACCAGTGGTGGCACCGATATACACACCGTGCTCCCAGCTCTTGGATTGATACACCAGAGGAATCGTATCTGGTCGTCGGCCACCGAAGATCATCGCAGAGATGGGAACTCCTGCTGGATTCTCCCAGTCTTTATCGATGCACGGACACTGAGACGCAGGAGCTGTGAAGCGTGCGTTTGGATGAGCCGCTTTTGTTCCAGAAGCTGGTGTCCAAGGCTTACCTTGCCAGTCTGTGAGTTTTTCAGGAACTGTTTCCGTCATCTCTTCCCACCACACATCACCGTCTTCAGTGAGAGCAACGTTCGTGAAAATGGTGTTGGCGGCCAGAGAGTGCATAGCATTTGGATTTGTTTTGAAGCTTGTCCCCGGAGCAACTCCGAAGAAGCCGGCTTCAGGATTGATAGCGCGAAGTTCGCCGTTTGGTCCTGGCTTGATCCAGGCGATATCATCACCGATAGTGGAGATCTTCCAGCCGTTCATCGCTGTCGGAGGAATGAGCATAGCGAAGTTTGTTTTCCCGCAAGCTGAAGGGAAAGCCGCAGTAACGTATTTCTTTTCACCCGCAGGCGTTTCAACTCCCAGGATCAGCATGTGCTCAGCCAACCAGCCTTCAGTCTTGGCCATGGTAGAAGCAATTCGAAGAGCGAAACACTTTTTACCCAGAAGAGCGTTTCCGCCGTAACCTGAACCATATGACCAGATCTCGCGAGATTCTGGGTAGTGAACGATGTATTTAGTGTCTTTGTTACAAGGCCATTTTACATCTTTCTGACCAGCTGCTAATGGCATACCAACTGTGTGCACACACTTTACAAAGTTATCTGAGTTGCCGAGAACTTTCAGAGCACCGACGCCCATGCGGGTCATGATCTTCATGTTGGTTACAACGTAAGGAGAGTCAGAAAGCTCAACCCCAATCTGCGAAATCGGAGAACCAAGTGGACCCATAGAGAATGGGATCACATACATCGTGCGACCTTTCATGCATCCTCGAAAAAGCGGATTCAATGTCTCTCGCATTTGATCCGGATCCATCCAGTTATTGGTGATACCGGCATCTTTTTTATCTTCTGAACAAATGAATGTACGGTCTTCAACTCGTGCAACATCTGAAGCATCAGAAAGGGCCAGATATGAGTTCGGTCGTTTTGCCGGATTAAGTTTGATCAGAGTTCCACTAGAGACCATTTGATTACAAAGTTCGTTGTATTCAACTTCGGAGCCATCACACCAAAGAACTTGTTCAGGTTGGCAAAGGTCTGCCATTTCGTGGACCCAAGAAAGAAGTGCACTATTAGTAGTATTTGGGGTCTTCTGTGCCATGCGGGATCTCCTGCTATGTTGCCAGTCATCAAAAATGTATTTTATGACCTCAATATCTACCAAAAGGTAGTTAAAATTGCTGCTTAAAATTTTAAAGAGAATCAATGAATTATGACGAATAAGTTTCGCTGCGTCAAAAACGTTAACTAGCTAATTTTACCTATATGATGAGGTCCAAATTTTGGCTTAAGATAGACAGATGAAAACAATTTTTATTCTTCTCACATTCTGTTTCTTACACAACGCTTCGGCTAAGGTTTATACCATCAAAGCTGGTAAGCACTTTCCGCAGGGAATTCATTTTGCCCCATTTATTGGAAACGAGATCAGCAGAGTCATCAAGTTCGATGATACTGCTGAATATTATCTTGGAAATGTGAATCAATACGATATAAACAAACTATTTGGTTTCGTGGACTGTCTTAGTCATCATCACAGCAATTCGGTTCGATTTGGATGGGTCTGGAATGATCAAACTCAGCGTTTGGAAATCCACGGTTACACTTATGCTAAAAAGAAGCGTTCTTATTTGTACATCAGCGACGTGGCATTAAATCGAAGTTACGAATACAAGATTCAAGTGAAAGAGTCTGAGTATGTGCTCTCGGTCAATGGAAAATCCGTTTCGTTACCGAGAGGCTGTAAAATGAAGAAGGCCATCGGCTATCGACTCTATCCGTATTTCGGGGGAGACGAGGTTGCTCCCCAAGAGATCCGAATAGAGTTCGATAAGAAGTAAGTAGGGTCTTAGTAGCCAACTCCTCTGTACGGAGTCCCACCCCAAATAGAGGCTCCATCCCACGCACTTCTGGTGTTACCACCAAATCCTCTTCCCGAATTATTAAGGCGAGAGTTTTCCTTGCTGAGAAAACATACTCCGTATTCTTTTACTCGGAAGAGTTTATTTGACTTCGCTTCGGTCGCCACAGGCCTTGTATTATAACCTACGCTTCTGCCTTCCTGAACGTGGCTCACTTCGAGGTAGAGTGGTCTAGACATGATTCTGGTTGGAACACCGTTATTTTCCCAGCGATCGATCATCGGTTTTTCCATGCTAATAGGTGCACCTACTCGAATCGCGATCATCTCAAGAGGATCAGCACCATCACCTGCGCCTCTGTATCCCACGACTTCGTGTTTTTCTGCAAGAAGTGGCACCCCAAAGAAGCGGCTCGTAACAAGATTGGTATTGATGATGTTCAGATCCCCATCGTTAGAAACTCTGAAATCGAATGTGCTTCTCTCAGCACTACCTTGGCGAACACTGAAAAGATTGCAGGTGAAATAAACACCGTCATCTTTGGTCATGTCCCAGATAACACCTTTCGAGACTTCGAACGCTTTTTTGTATTTTGCAACAACCTTATCTTGTGCTGGTGAGCCCGCCATAGAGTTCATTGAAAGTGCTGC
>JBEIEO010000292.1:0-3205 GCA_040382895.1 Halobacteriovoraceae bacterium | reverse complement strand
TAACCGGTCCATGGTTCCAGCCGAGCATCTTCCCTAATGGCGGACAACCTTAAAAATTAATCAAAAAAAAGCCCCTCTTTTGAGGGGCTTTTTATTTGCTTCCAAATAAATCCAGAGATTATTTTTCCATGTAGTTCTTCACCTTATAGCGAGTTCCCATGAACCAGAAGATTCCTGCGAAAACGGCCATAAGGGCCGCGAAGAACATAAAGTAACCAGTTGAAGCAACCGGGAATACGTTAACCTGTGAAACGTAAGCAGTGATCAGGTTTCCAAAAAATACAGTCAATAACCAGATTGACATGATCGTGGATTTCATTGCACGTGGAGCTTGAGTATAAGCGAATTCAAGACCAGTGATTGAGATCATAACTTCAGCGATAGTAATTACCAGGTACGGGAAGAACTGCCACATAACGTTTAGTTTTGATTCAGAACCATCCATGATCATCTGCAGTCCACCAATCATTGCAAATGATGCAGCAGCCACGAACATACCCCAGGTCATTCGGCGGATCGGAGTGGTCTTAAGTCCTAGCTTATCCAGCATCGGGTAGATTCCCATTGAGAAAAGTGGAATCAGACCCATAACCATAATTGGGTTCCAGGCAGCGATCTGAGAGGCTTCGAATTCCATTCCCATGAAGTTCAGATCCATGTTCATGGCCTGAATAACCCAAGAAGAACCGTGCTGATCGAAAAGTGCCCAGAAAACAGAGATCGCAGCGAAAAGTTTCGCAATATCTAAAACTGCTTTTGAAGCTTCAACATTATCTTTGCCATGTTTTGTAGCAGCAGCGTCCAGGAAAGACTCACCGGCCTTACGCTTACCCTGGCTTGAGAAAGCAGTAAGAACAACGTTAATGAAGCCGTTACCGTCACCTTTTGTTGGTGGAACGTGAACGAATTCATTGCGACCCATCCAGAAGATGAAAGTTGCGATAAACATCAATACACCTGGGATACCGAAAGCGACAGAAGCACCATAGTGCTTAAGAGTCCAAGGAGTAACAAGAGTTGAGAAAAAAGAACCGAAGTTGATCATGAAGTAGAACAACTCATAGACTTTTTTCAGAAGATGTTGTTGGTTGGCCTTGAACTGATCCCCTACGTGAGCGGATACACATGGCTTAATACCACCAGAACCAAGAGCGATGAGCCCTAGACCCCAGTAAAGACCCATCTTTGTTTCCCAGATTGAAAGAACTAAGTGGCCCAAGCAGTAAACAAGAGAAAGATATAGAATGGTTTTATACTTTCCCCAGATTCTATCTGAGATAAAAGCTCCCAAAACGGGGAACAAGTAACAAGCACCAGCAAACAAGTGATAAGTTGAAGTCGCTTCAGCTTCCTGCATGAGCAGAACTTGAATCATAAATACAGTAAGAATAGATCTCATTCCATAGTAGCTGTAACGCTCACAAGCTTCGTTCCCCACAATGTACTTAATCTGTGGTGGGAACTTGTTGTCTGCGTCGCTCAAAGCGGCAGTGGTTGTCGCTGTTTGTGACATGCAAAACTCCTTAAGTAGTTCTCGAATTAATCGTTATCTTTTTTATCCGAATCAGTTTCGTTAAAGGTAAAAGCTTTTGGCTTGCGCCCGCCACCTAATCGCTTAGGCTTGTTAGGATCTTCTCCCTCTTTTTCCCAGTGACGATACCAAGTGTCCGCCGTTTTTTCTCGGCTATTTTCCTCACTTTGTCTGGCCTCTTTTTCCACTTCTTCCTTCTTTTTTAGGATAGTTGTGGTGCTTTTTGGCCCCAGTTTTTCACCTTTACCAGTGAAGGTATTCTTCTCATGTGCGGAAATATCGAGAGTTACGTCACCAGTCACTTTAGTCTGACAGGAAAGGCGTTCTTTAGTGATATGGAAGACGTTTCCAAGAAGTCTTAGCTCTTCAAAGGTCTGAGGAGTGAGATTCATTTCTCCGGATTTTACCACGATCATACAGTCGCTACAGGTAGCACAGCCACCGCAGCTTGATTTAATCTTCTTCCCCGCTTTTTTAAGCTGGTTGAGAAGTGTGTCCTCGCCGTTTAAAGCTAAGACTTCGCCCGAAGGCCATAGAGTACATTTAAATTCGCTCATACAACTTTCTTAATCTGCTTCTCAATGGTCTCAAGGATTTTACCCTTAAGTGGTTTTAGTAAAAATGAGAGGTCAACTTTCACGACAGCTTCTTTATCAGTGAACTGGATCATAGCAGAGAATCCGGTTCCTTTAGCGTCGATGGTATTAGTTACATCATCAATCTTGGTATCAGCTTTTACGCCGAACTTAGCTATGACTTCTGGAATAAGTTTTTTCGCAGCATCAAAGCCTTGCTTCTTGTCAGTAATATTGGAATAAGGAACTTTTAAATCCATTTGGAATCCTTTTTGTTAACGAGTGCCGGTCGAACCGAACCCACCTGCTCCACGCTGAGTATCCGACAGACTGTCTGCAGTCACATAAAGTGCCTGTGTGACCGGTGCCAGAACCAGCTGAGCGATTCTTAAACCATGCTCAATCACATAGTCTTCCTTGCCGAAATTTCCGATGATGATATTGACCTCACCACGATAATCACAATCGATAGTCCCCGGAGAATTAACCACCATCAAAGGAGATTTCAAAGACAGACCTGAACGAGGTCTGACTTGAACTTCATACCCAAGTGGAATTTCCATGCAAAGACCAGTGGGAACGAGTACCCGCTCCCCTGGCTTTACAATAAGAGATTTTTTTTCAGGCAGACTGGCGCGGATGTCCGCACCAGCTGCACCTTCAGTGGCATAAAACGGTAGATCGAAACTTGCATCGTAATGAGACAGCGTCTTAACTTTTACGTTAACCGCTGACATTACTTCGCCTTCTTCGCTAGTGGAGCAACCGCTTTGATTGAAAGCTTGATTTTGCCGAAACGGTCAACCTCAAGAACTTTCACATCAACCAACTGACCTTCAGACACATAGTCATTCGGATCGTTCACGCGCTCATCAGCAATTTCTGAAACGTGCACAAGTCCCGCGAGACCTGGAACGATATCAACGAAAGCACCATACTCTTTGATTGTAACAACTGTACCTTTATAAACAGCGCCGATTTTTGGACCATTGAGCTGCATGTCCGCCAGAGCGATAACTTCATCAATTTTCTGGACGTCAACACCCAGAACTTTAACTGTTCCGTCTTCGGACACATCCATAGTAACTTTGAAGTTTTC
>JBEIEO010000291.1:0-3212 GCA_040382895.1 Halobacteriovoraceae bacterium | reverse complement strand
TTAAAGGTGAGGCGAGGCTTAAATCAAGTGACGTCTACGGAATTGCCCCGGGAGCAGAAGTGGAATTAAAACTTCTGGTGACAAACGTAGGAGAAAAAGCTTCTCTGGGGAATTCGTTGGTAAAAATTCAAGAAGCCACCAATCTGGCCCTGACTAATCGTGAAGCTGCGGTTACTTCAGTCGCTCCACGTTCTATGGCCGATCTATCAGTGATGAAGTTAAAGGTCAGTGATACGGCCATCCCTGGAACACGTGTGGTTCTGGCCGGTGAAATTGTTCATCCAGGTAACCATTATCGCGCCAGTAGGACAGAGAATTTCCGTCTGGAAGCTAACATCGTAGTCAATCCTTCGGTGGATGCCGAAGCGACTTACGATACGACTCCGAGAGTAGCGAACCTTGGCTTCACTAAGAAGCATGAGATCGACTATACGATCCGACAGAAGTTCGAAGGGGTAGAACAGGGGTATGAAATCTCCGTCGAAGAAGTGACCTCAAACTATGTGCGCTTCTTGAATAATCGTGTGACCACTGAACGCTTGAGCCGCAATACGGGGAAAAAAGTCACATTTGAGTACAAGCTGGAGAAATCCGCTCGTGGTAAGACCATTAACCTCAAGGTCACTGTTAAGAACAACGGTGTCGTAGTTAGGACCCAGGATCTTCAGATCAAAGCTGAGTAATTAGAAACAAAAAGCCCGGCGCAGCATAGCCGGGCTTTTTTTATTCGTTGCCTTTATCGTAAGCTTTTTTGATTTTTTGTTTCATTAACTTCACCGACTCTTCCCACTCTGAAGTTGTTACCCGATCAAAGTCTGAAAGATAATCTGAGATCTGTACCGGATTATTTCCCAGTGATTTGCGATGAAGTTGTCCTAGGATATAAAACTCATCTTCAATGACTCCCGGAAGTTCCGTCTCAAGGGCCTTCTTCACATCAATGGATTTATTTCCCTCAGCTTTAAAGCGCAACTGAAAGGATTTCCCTTCAACTTTTACGACATCAAGCTTTTGATCAAAGCCTGAACCAAGGAAGGTCTGACGAGCATTGAGAATGCGCTCTTCATTAGTGACATTTTTTGGTAACCAGCGAGGAGCCACGCCACCATCCATGATTTCTTTAAACTCTACAAAATGAATCTCACCGTCAACTTCCATCAGTGCATGGTAGCGAGTTCCAAAAGCTGATCCTCCGCTCTCTTTCATGGTGAGATAGGCATCGTGGAGCTTGGCGTTCTTCCCAAATTTTTCAGACAAGACCGATTGCAGAGAGGTTTGAATCTCCGGGCCGATTTTCTTACTAGGTTCAGACTTCGCAGTAAAGCGTGGACCAGCTGAAGTCCTAGTGAATTCTGCTTTACTCTTATTACCACCCTTCTGAGCTTTGGCTCCGAGCTTTTGGATGAAATCTGAAAACTCATAGCTAGATCCACTGACACCTTTGCGATAGGCTTCGAGCAGTTTTGCCTGCTTGAAATCATCAACATAAGAAGCCGACTGAGATAGGCGCATGACATCCAAAAACAGCGGCGCTTCTGCCACATCATCAAAGTCATTCAGAACCAGTACGCTCTTGCCATCGTTATTTACCATGTAGCCAAAATTCCCTACATGAGCATCTCCTACGATCTGGCCGACATGCTTTTTCATTTTGTCATAGACTGGCAGTGACTCTTTAAGTGCAAAGGCTTCCTCGTAGTAATAGGGGATAAAGGCACGCATAAACATGTGCTTGTTTTTGGCGTTTTCAATTCGGGTCACCAGCATTTTTTTGGACTGCTCAGGATAGAGTTCAAGCAGTGCCGTCATCACTTTCTTGCAGGGTTTGGCCTGCAAGGGAAGCGATAGAAGAAGTAAAAAAAAGATGTTTAATTTCATCCTACAAAGCTCATCGGATTTTTTTGATTTTTTGCGAGCTTTTTATTTGACAATAATGGGGCGGATACCTAATATGAACCACCTATCAGACACATGTGGGCGTTTAGCTCAGCTGGGAGAGCGCTACCCTTACAAGGTAGATGTCGGGGGTTCGATCCCCTCAACGCCCACCATTTTCCACATCTGTCTTCCCCTTTCCATTTATAAAATTGTAGAGTCTTAATTTTTCTTTGTTAAAAAACTTTAATCATAAATGTTTGAAATTACTTAATTAGTCCTTTCTTAAAATGAATTTTAAGGTAGATTAATATATAGGAATATGGAATTAACCAGATGCATTACCGAGAGTTCATTTGAATGATAACTCAAGAGCCCAATATGAAAAAATCCATTGTGATCATTGAAGACGAGAAAGACATCGTAGAATCCCTTAAATATCTTCTTGAAAAGAACAAGTTTGAAGTTTGGTCTTTTCTTTCAGCCGAGGAATTCTTTTCAGCTAAAAATCGCCCTGATCATTGCGTCTATTTGGTGGACTGGAACCTTCCGGGTATCAAAGGCGTAGATATTATTAAAACCATCCGCCTAAAAGATAAGCTTTCACCGGTCTTCATGATTTCGGCTTATAACAAAGCCGATCAAATTATCGAAGGCCTGCAGTCCGGGGCCGATGACTACATCAGCAAGCCCTTTAATTATGATGAGCTTTTGGTTCGCGTTGGTAATGCCCACAACAAAGTTTCAAACCTTCAGGCCAACCTAATTAACATCGGCCTAAAGCTTATCCCTGAAGCCCATAGCGTGATCAAAGACGGTGTGACAGTAAACTTAACTTCCCGTGAATTTGTTATTTTCCAGCATCTTTATAAGAATCAAAATACTCCGAGCACTCGTGAGGAGCTGATTGATCAATTTGAAAAAGATATGGAAATGACAGCTCGAAATATCGACGTGCACATCTTTTCGCTGCGTAAGAAGATGAGCAAAGTGAGCATCGGCATCGAAACTGTTTGGGGAACTGGCTACAAGCTTGTGACCTGATTCTTGCTTATTTTAGAAGAGCATTCTTAGTTCTAATTCAAATCTTCCAACCTTTGGAACGTTCTTTCCATTCACTGTCTGCACCAGGTTCATATTAATCTGAGCAGGCAGAATGAATTTCTTTTTCAGAAAGGGCTGAATAGATGAAACCGTTGTTGTCAGCTGCACCTGATGTTCCTGACGGTCTGAATTGTAGGCGAGATAGTCGTTGGCAGTACCATATTCAGAATCGTACTGAGATTTCATCTGATACATGTAACGGTAGATCGGAGTAAAAGAAAGCCAGTCATTGT
>JBEIEO010000290.1:0-3213 GCA_040382895.1 Halobacteriovoraceae bacterium | reverse complement strand
TGCTTCGAAACCATAGATGTGTTGGGCCTTATCTTGAAGATAATCCCCCAGAATTTTGGTTGAGCCTTTTAAATAATCACTCCAGTCGTGAGTGGGGATTTCTTTTCCCAATTCAAAGCTAAATTCCCGACCCTTTGAACTGTGGATGGTGACTTTTTTATCGGTTCTTTTTTTTAGACTCACTTGAGTAAAAGGTGCGATGGCCGTAGGTAAAACCCAGCCGCCATTATAGTCAGTGTGCTCACCGATGAGGTTGACTCTGCCATGAGCGCGCTGGATAAAGGTCTCATCCATCTTTTACCTCAACTGAAATATTTTTTAATTCCTGCGCCTTATCTTCCGGCAAACTATCGTTGACAAAAATACCGGCGCCAAGTTCTGTGCCTGCCAGGTATTTCAAACGGTCTTTGCTTCTGTAGGGTGGAAAAATCTGAAAAAACAAATGAGCGTATGGATGTTCACCTTCATTCAACGGCGCCTGAATCAGAGTCATGAGATAGGGGAAAGGTTTTTCCCAGAGCTTATCAAACTTCATCAGCACGGTTTTAAGACAAATAGCTAATGATTTTCTTTCTCTTGGAGTGAGCTCATGAAGATAACCGACATTTCTTTTCGTCGTAATCCATGTCTCATAAGCATACCTGGCGCAGGCCGGGATGAAGGCGATGACCTCATCATTCTCAAACAGTATTCGGCGTCCATCTTTAATCTCATCCTTGATGAATTCTCCCATGAGGTTTGTGCCTGTTGTTTCAAAATGCTCCCGCATTGAGGTTAAAATTTGCTGGGGCAAAGGAGGGGTGAAGGGGTAAGCATAGATTTGACCGTGAGGATGATGAAGAGTGACCCCTTGTTCGACACCACGATTCTCAAATGGCATCACATACTTTATATCCTGATTCTTTCCCAGTTCTTCCGTTCGTTCTCCCAGCACCTCTAAGATCAGATCGATTTGACCGACTGGCAATTCACCGAGACTTTTATCGGGATCTTGAGTGAAGACTACTACCTCACAGCTTCCCCGACTGGGTTGTGTGATGAGATGAACATCTGAAGTCGCATCCGCAGACATCAGCATAGATGGAAATAAGTTCTGAAAAACTGCTACTTCGTAGTTTCCCTTCGGCATTTCTGTCGGAAATTTCTCATCACTCATTACTTTTAGCGGAGAGTAATCTTTTGGTGGAAGAAAAGTTCTATTCTGCCTGTGACTGGCATAAATGACCCATTCTTTTTTAAGCGGGTGCCAACGCATATGTGGATTAGGATGAGAGACGTCATGAACAGGATTGACGGCCTGAATATCCTCATCCATTGGATATCGAGCATAGAGATTGAGATTGCGGCCGTCAGGTTTTGTTAACGTCTTCCGGTACATGTGAAGAGGCTAAAGTAGTGCAGCGGGTTTTTACAATGACCATTGCGAGATTAATTCTGAAGTCGATTTAACTTGCTGAGGTTGTATGGAACTAAACTCATTCACTCTGAAAAATAGCAATGGGCTAGAAATGCGAGTCATCAATTTGGGCGGCATTGTTACTCACTTGAAGGTTCCTGATTGTCATGGAGTTTTAGAAGATATTGTTCTCGGTTTTGATTATGATCATGACTACTTAAAAACTCATTCCTATTTTGGTGCATTAATTGGCAGAGTTGCCAATCGTGTTGCGTTCGGACGATTTGAACTTGAAGGTGTTAAGTATGAGCTGGCCTGTAATTGGAAAACGCACCATTTGCATGGTGGGAATGTCGGTTTTGATAAAGTCTACTGGACTTGCCGGTTAGAATCCTCTCAGCGATTAGAACTCTTCTATCAATCTGTGGCCGGTGAAGAGGGGTATCCGGGTAATTTAAAAGTGAAGGTCAATTATATACTGGATGATAACGATGAATGGAGGATTGAGTACGAGGCGACAGCGGATAAGGCCACTCCCATTAATCTTACCCAACATTCTTATTTTAATTTAAGCGGTAAAAGTCAGCATTCAATTCATGATCATGAGCTACGGATTGATTCTGATTTTATCACGGAAATGGATCACGATCTTATACCCACGGGAAAACTCAAGACCCTCGATCCGATATTGGATTTCCGGCAGAGACGTCGAATTGGCCTTACTTTAGATCAATTACCTGGTGGTTATGATCATAACTATATTCTTAACGGCAAGCTGGGAAGTTTAAAAATAGCGGCTGAAATTTTTGAACCCCAGAGTGGAAGAATCATGGAGGTCCTTACCACGGAGCCAGGTCTTCAGTTTTATAGTGGCAATTTTCTGGATGGAACACTCATGGGTAAAAATCAGGAAGCTTATAGAATTCATCGGGCTTTTTGTGTTGAAGCCCAGCATTTTCCGGATAGTCCTAATCATAAGGAATTTCCTTCAGTCATTCTTTTGCCCGGTCGAATCTATCGTCAGACCACGGTTTATCGGTTTGGAACTTCCAAATAGCTTGTTAGCATATCGATGAGCTCTTCCATAATCAATGGACGATCCTCAGGCGGACGTTGAACGTAGCTCATGAAGATGACACTTCTCACTGCCTGGGAGCATATGAAGAAAGCGTGACCTTTGTTTTTGGGTTTTAGTTCTAATTTATACTCATCAACTTTATCCAAAAGAAATCGCACGATTCGCTCATCGGCCTTTTTGAAATGGTTAGGAGAAAGAACCTGGGGAGCGTATTCAAATAGAACCGAAGTCAATCTTCCCATTTTTTGAATGTTGTCAAAGTGGCTCATTACAACCAGTCGGATGATTTCCCGTATCCCCACACTCTGAGGTCTTTGGGAGAGATTTTTTTCAAGGCTTTCCAGATTCTCTTCAGTCATCCTGAGAAGGATCGCTTCAAAAATACTCTCTTTATTTTTAAAGTATTGATAGAGTGAACCTACGCTGACGCCGGCCTTTTCAGCAATCTTGTTGGTGGTTAAACCCATCGGTCCGTCTTTATCCATTATCTGAGTGACCGCTTCTAAGATCGCCTCAACCGTGCCCTTGCTTCTTTCTTGTTTGGGTTTTTTTATCCCTAGTTTCAACATGTTAAATACCTTGGCGAATCAGTTACTCCTGAATACGAGTAGGCAAGTTTCAGGATTATTACGATAATTATAGCAGTAACGGAGGAAGCGACAATGGAGATTCTGGCAAACCTAACTTTACCACAGCTCTTGGCCCTGCAATGGGGGAACAATCTCATACGCTATTTTCT
>JBEIEO010000289.1:0-3242 GCA_040382895.1 Halobacteriovoraceae bacterium | reverse complement strand
TCTCAGCCCCTGAGATGCTGACCTTTACTGAGCAATTAGAAAAAGAAGAGATGAATGAATACGCAACTCCGCACGACTGCTACGTGTGTCGCGCGAAGTTCACTAAGGTCCACCACTTCTACGATACCATGTGCCCGCAGTGTGCGAGTCTGAACTACTCTAAACGTTTTCAGACCGCTGATCTCACCGGTCAGGTCGCTCTGATTACAGGTTCAAGATTAAAGATTGGTTACCACTCTACGCTTATGCTCCTTCGTGCGGGAGCAACGGTCATTGCCACCACTCGTTTCCCTGTGGATTCAGCACTTCGATACTCCAAAGAAGCTGACTACCCGGTGTGGAAAGATCGACTCAGAATTTACGGATTAGATCTTCGTCACACTCCAAGTGTCGAAATCTTCTGCCGCTATATCGAGCAACAATATCTAAGACTGGACATTCTCATAAACAATGCAGCTCAGACTGTGCGCCGTCCGGCGGGCTTCTACTCTCATCTCATGGAGAATGAACTCAAAACCCTAGAAGAGCTTCCGAAGGAAGCTGCTCATCTTCTAAATGAGCATCAACAGTGTATCAATCGTCTCCAGGCCATCGGCATTGGCGAGGATAAGAACTTGCCGGTTGCCTGGAACGAGCGAGCACCAGGAGTGGGTATACGAGCATCTGCCAAGCTTTCTCAGATACCTTATTCCATCGATAACTCCATCGTTCCTGAAGAGGTTTTCCCTGTAGGAAAACTCGATGCAGACCTTCAGCAGGTGGATTTGCGCAAGACCAATAGCTGGCGCCAGCGAATGGGTGAAGTCCATACGGTAGAGATGCTGGAAGTGCAGCTGGTGAACTCAGTAGCGCCGTTTGTTTTAATTAATGAACTTATCCACTTAATGCGCAAAGATTACACCGGCAAAAAACATATTGTTAACGTTTCAGCGATGGAAGGAAAGTTTCATCGATTCTATAAAGAAGATCGCCACCCACACACCAACATGGCCAAAGCTGCCTTAAACATGATGACTCACACAGCGGCAACAGATTTCGCGAAAGATGGCATCTACATCAATGCCGTCGATACAGGTTGGGTAACGGATGAAGATCCAGCGGAACTCTCTGAGAAAAAACAAAAGCTGCATGACTTCCAGCCACCACTGGATATCGTGGATGGAGCAGCTCGCGTGATAGATCCGATATTTGATGGTATTAATACTGGCAAGCACTGGTGCGGGAAGTTTTTAAAAGATTATTTTCCGATCGATTGGTAATCAGAGCGCTTTAATAAAATTCAAAACACCCTTTGGACCAGCATTTTCCTCACCCTCGAGGATGATACGCGGTTTGTGCTGAAGTCTATTTAGGCAGTGCTTGATGTTACTCACACCCACGGAGTTGTGGAAAAACTCAAACATGCTCTGATCATTCGGTGCATCTCCGAAAAACCAACAATCTTCTTCTTTATGCTTGGGACGAAAATGCTGCAAAAAATGCTTCACTCCAAGATACTTTGAGATTTCTCCCGCCCAGAAATTGATGTGCACATTGGAGCGCGAATAGTTAATCTTGTGTTGATCCATAAACTGGATCACTTCTTTAATCCACTCTGGGTCCATCAAATGAAATTCGATCGCCCGATCAGTTAAGCGACCAAAGCTATCGGCCGACAAAGGCACGTTAGGAAAGTGGTGACTCAGTTTAGTGGTGAAATTAGCAAGATAATCAATCTCGGCTTGAGAAATTAATGGTTTCTGCACAATCTCGCCACGGCTGTCGATGTAGAGAATAACTCCCCCGCCTTCCATGATACAGGCCTTGAGCTGCGGGAAGTGAGTCAGAAAGAAATGTCCCCATGAAAGAGAGCGACCAGAAACAATCACCAGTTCTTGCTTGCGAGTTTTTAAGAGCTCCAGAATATGGAAGAAATCTATTGTGAGCTCTCGCCCTTCCATTGTGAGAGTGCCGTCAAAATCAGAAAAAAAGATCATGTTATTTCCAAACCCAAGAAACGAGCACTGCCAGATAATCCGAAGAGGCACCGAGATCTTTGTTCCCTTCCAGGGAGAGCAACAGTTTGTCTCCGCCACCGGCAGGCAACGGCATGCTGGCACCGAGGGTGAGGGAAGCATAGTAATCGAATTCATCGTTGGTACTATCAATTTTCAAGCCAGATGGTACTGCGAGATAAGGGAAGAATTCATTTCCCTGGACACAAAAACCTTTGCGCAAAGTTGGAGCAGCTCCCACCAGGTTAAGTTTATCGCCCTCAAATTTGTGGTACTGAAGATATGGCTTAATAGAAACGCGAGGTTGAGAGACATCTTCGCGTAGAAGTTCAAAATCCATTCCACCACCGATCATTAAGCCGCGTGATTCCTGAGCACCACTGGCCGATAGATCTAACAACTGACCCGGTTGCAATTCCTGAGTGTAGCGCAGACCCATACCCACTTCATGCCTCTGGCTCATGTAACCGGTGGTTTCTGCGGATAATACCCTGGCCTCATCGTTTAGAGGATGAGTGGATATACCCACCACAGAAGCCAGTGAGTTAAAGGAGACAAAGAGAGTTGCCCAAATTAGGTATTTCATATCTTCAATTATCTGTGTCATCCGGAAAAAGTGCAATCAGAACGAAATTCCGGGACCAAGGAGCGGTGCAAAACGCTCGCTTTCTAGAGGAATTCATTGACTTCGAGATGCTATGTCCTATAGATTAAGACGTCTCAGTGGTGACCGTAGTTCAGTCGGTAGAGCGCCAGATTGTGATTCTGGTTGTCGTGGGTTCGATCCCCATCGGTCACCCCATTTTTACCCTATCCCTAACTTATTTCCGCTCGTAATGAGCGGTCCAGAATTAGAAGGGTTATTAGGGAGCCTTAAATTCAGTCGTGATCTTCGAAAGAAGTGAAAGATACTAAAGCCCAGTTTAACCCACTGGGCTTTTTTTATTCCCTTGAGTTGACGCTCATTCTAGTGCTGTTAGACTTTAATGATGCTGTTGATGTTCTTAATTCTCTTTTCGACTTTCGTTCTTGCAGGACCTTGTGGGCCTCATGAAATTTATATTCGTGAACAAAATATTGAATCTTATCATAAAACAGATGGATCACAGGTCTCTTCTCACATTAGAAAATCGCACTGCAGAGAACTTAGTAGAACTAATTACTTTAAAGATTCCACAAACCAGAAGTTTAAAGACATTAAAACGAATATAAAGAAATGGTCACCTGCGGAAATAAAAACAATCCATG
>JBEIEO010000288.1:0-3267 GCA_040382895.1 Halobacteriovoraceae bacterium | reverse complement strand
GTACCCCTGATTTTTCAGTCCCGACTTTGGATCTACTGGCCAATAATCCTCACATCAACCTTCGTTATGTCATTTCCATGCCCGATAGACCGGCAGGGAGAGGCATGGAATTAAAATCTCCTGATGTTATTGAATATGCCAAGCAAAAGAAGATTCCTTATTTTCAGACGGAAAACATTAATAAAGAAACAGACTTCTTAGAAAGACTGAAAGCTGAAGATTTAGATTTCATTGTAGTGCTGGCGTTTGCTCAGTTTCTTGGATCAGAACTTTTAAATATGGGAAAGCTTGGATGTTTTAACATTCATACTTCCGTGCTTCCAAAATATCGAGGAGCCGCTCCCATTCAGTACGCGCTTCTAAATGGTGATAAAGAAACAGGCGTTTCAATTCAGAAAATGGTGAAAAAGATGGATGCGGGAGATCTGGTCCATTTTCACACCGTGGCGATTGCTCCCACTGAAAATGGTGGACAACTTTATACTCGACTTAAGTTTCAGGCCGCTCTTGCCATGAATGATTTTATCGTCAAAATCCTGGATAACAAAATAACCTACACTCCTCAGGATGAATCGAACGTTTCTTTTGCACCAACCTTGAAAAAAGAAGATGGGCTGCTTAAGTTTTCAACAAAATCCACATCGGAAATTCTTAATCTTATTAGAGCCCTTGATCCATGGCCTGGAACTTACTGCTTTTTAAATGGTAAACGACTTAAAGTCTTAATGGCTGAACCTTATCATTCTAAAATTCCAGCAGGCAAAGCCAAGAACGATATGGGGTCTCTCGTAGTTGGATGTCTCGACGGAAGCCTTCGCTTAAGTCAAGTCCAACTCGAAGGGAAAAAAGTCGGGAGCGATCGCGAACTACTAAATGGAATTAAAGCCGATATCATCATAACTGAAAATTAAGGATCACCTATATGTCGATCACAATTTCTCCTAGTCTTCTTTCTGTCGATTTTCTGGATCTTAGATCAGAACTAGAAAGATTAAATAAGATTGATGATCTTTGGCTTCACCTGGATATCATGGATTCACACTTCGTTCCGAATCTGACTTTTGGCGAACCGGTGCTGAATAAAATTAAAACAGTTTCTAAGCACAAGCTAGATGCACACTTTATGGTGACCGATCCCGACTTCTTCGCTGATAATTTTAAAAGCGTAGGCTTGTACAACTTCACCTTCCACTGGGAAGCCGTTGTGCATCACGATCGCCTGATTCAAAAGTTGAAAGAATTTTATCCTTCCGTAGGAATTTCTCTTAACCCCTCCACTCCAATTTCGGCTGTTCCTGATTACATTTGGGGCAAAGTCGACCTGGTTCTGTTGATGAGTGTAAACCCTGGCTTCGGAGGCCAAAAATTCATTCCAGAAATAGTTGATAAAGTGATCGAGCTGGATCAGATCCGTCATAAAAATAATTTTACATTCCAGATTCAAGTTGATGGCGGAATTAACGACCAAAATGCAGGCTACTTAATCCAGGCCGGCGCCAACAATCTAGTGGCTGGCTCCTATATTTTTTCTGAACCTAATAAAGACTACGCATCTCGAGTTAATAAAATTCGTTAAGGCATTTCATGACAAAAACTTATAAGTTAACAGGTACCAACCTCACTATTGATGATGTCGCAGCTATAGCAACTGCTCGTCCAGGTGAGATAAAACTTGAAATTGATCCAGATTCTTTGGAGAAGATGAGAAAGTCCCGCCAGGTGGTTTTGGATATCGTGAAAAAGGGAAGGCCTGTTTATGGTATCAATACAGGGTTTGGTGCATTGGCATCTAAGCAAATTGCCAATGAGGACCTGGCACAACTTCAATATAATTTAATTCGCTCTCATTGTACTGGTGTTGGCAAACCTTTTAACCGTGAAGTTACACGTGCCATCATGCTTTCTCGTGCCAACTGTTTGATTCAAGGATTTTCAGGAGTCACTCCTGAAACTATCCAATTGCTACTTGATTTCATTAATCACAACATAAACCCCGTGATTCCAGAAAAAGGATCTGTGGGTGCATCTGGAGACCTAGCACCCCTTTCACATATCGCTCTTGCCTTAATTGGTGAAGGAGATGTGGAATATGAAGGGAAGGTGGTTCGTTCTGATTTTGCTATTCATCAAATTGGTAAAACAGCTGCACAACTTGGTCCCAAAGATGGTCTAGCCTTGATTAATGGTACATCAGTAATGTTAGCACTTGGATGTCTGGCACTAGTCGACGCTAAACGTTTAACAAAACAAGCTGACATCATTGCTTGTCTTACATTGGATGCTGTACGTGGAACGGCGGCTGCCTTTGATATGAGAATTTCTCAACTAAAGCCTCAGCCTGGCCAGGTGGATGTTTCCACCAACCTTTTAAAAATTATTCAGGGTTCAGAAATCGTCCATTCTCATAAAGAGGATGGAAAAGTTCAGGATCCCTACTCGCTTCGGTGTATCCCTCAAGTCCATGGAGCCTGCCGACAGACAATCAGACATGCAGAAGAAGTACTTAACATTGAATTGAATTCTGTAACAGATAATCCATTAGTTTTTGCTGATACCGGAGATGTCGTCTCCGGTGGAAACTTCCACGGCGAAGCTCTTGCCTTGTGTATGGATTACCTGGCAATGGGTCTCTCTGAGATCTGCAATATTGCTGAACGCCGGGTAGAAAAAATGATGAATCCGCATTTCTCAGATCTTCCCGCCTTCTTAACCGCCAACTCTGGGCTTAACTCTGGGCTTATGATTGCTCACGTCACCATGGCAGCACTGGCATCAGAAAATAAGTATCTCTGTCATCCCGCTTCGGTTGATTCCATTCCAACTTCAACGGATAAGGAGGACCATGTTTCTATGGGGGTAACTTCGGGAAGAAAACTTCTTGAAGTTGTTTCTAACGTTCAACATGGACTGGCAATTGAGCTTCTCTGTAACACCCAAGGCATAGAATTCCTACGTCCGCTCAAAACATCACCGGCTTTAGAAAAAGTCTATACACTTGTGAGAAAGCATGTGGCCCCTATTGGCGAAGATCGCATTTTCCACAAAGATATCGATAACCTTACACGTCTGGTAAAAACTGACGAAATTATCAAAGAAGTTCAATCAATTACGGGAGCTTTAAAATGAGTAACATCCCTCTTCCACCAACCGGCGATAAGTTGACCTGTAAAGGTTGGCACCAGGAGGCAGCCTTGCGCTGTTTATTGAATAACCTTCATCCTGATGTTGCTGAAGATCGTGAAGAATTAATCGTTTATGGTGGTAACG
>JBEIEO010000287.1:0-3271 GCA_040382895.1 Halobacteriovoraceae bacterium | reverse complement strand
ATATGATTAAAATCAATAAAAAGGTGGAGTACGCCTTAATGGTACTCAAACTAATGCAGGATAAAGCTCCCGAGGAGCTCACCACCGCCCGTGAGGTCTGTGATCGCTTTGACGTGCCATTTGATACGACCTCCAAGGTCATGCAACAGATGAACAATGCCGGCATCCTTCACTCTATCAAAGGAGTGAAAGGTGGCTATAACCTGGCCCGTGATCTCAACGATATTTCTTATATCGAACTGGTGGAGCTAATTGAAGGTAAGGCCTTCATGATGGACTGCCATGATCGTGGAGATGGTATGGGTTGCGACTTAAAACATAAGTGCAACATCTCCCACCCGATTAAACGCTTAAATGATTACTTAATTAATATTTTCACTTCGCTTTCTCTCAACGAACTCCTGGCCGAAGATAATCTGCTGGCCTTGAAAAAAGTTCCGGAGAAGAAAGTCGATAACTGCCCTTTAGTGAACAAGGCCTGATATGAGCATACAAGAAAAACTAAACTCTGATTACAAGTATGGTTTCGTCACCAACATCGAGACCGAAGAGTTTCCCAAAGGACTCTCTGAAGATGTGGTACGACTGATCTCGGCCAAAAAAAATGAGCCGGAATGGTTACTTGAATACCGACTTAAGGCCTATCGTCACTGGCTGACTTTAGAGCACCCTCAATGGCAGTATTGTCATGTGCCGCCTATTAATTTTCAGGATATCTATTACTACTCAAAGCCTAAGACCAACAAAGAGGTTTATAAGTCACTGGATGATATCGATCCGGAATTACTAGCAACCTTTGAAAAACTAGGCATTCCTCTGAGCGAACAAAAACGTATCAGCGGTGTGGCCGTGGATGCGGTGTTTGATTCTGTTTCCGTCGGAACCACTCACAAAGAAGAACTGGAAAAAGTCGGCGTGATCTTTTGCTCTATTCAGGAAGCTGTCGAAAAGCATCCGGAACTGGTGAAGAAGTATCTTGGAACTGTCGTGCCTGATTCTGATAACTACTCTGCCGCTCTCAATGGCGCCGTATTTTCAGATGGGTCCTTTGTTTACATCCCAAAAGGTGTGACTTGTCCGCTGGATCTTTCCACCTACTTCCGCATTAACGCTAAAGAGTCTGGCCAGTTTGAGAGAACACTCATCATTGCGGATGAAGGCTCCTACGTGAATTACCTGGAAGGCTGTACCGCACCTCAACGGGATGAAAACCAACTGCACGCTGCGATCGTTGAGCTCATCACTTTAGATAATGCTGAGATCAAGTATTCGACTGTTCAGAACTGGTATGCCGGAGACAAAGAAGGCAAGGGCGGAATTTATAACTTTGTAACCAAACGAGGTCACTGTAAGGGTAAAAATTCAAAGATTTCCTGGACTCAGGTGGAAGCGGGATCTGCCATTACCTGGAAGTATCCATCTTGCGTGTTGATCGGCGATAACTCTCAAGGATCTTTCTACTCTGTGGCACTCACCAATAACTACATGCAGGCCGACACCGGCACCAAGATGATCCACATCGGGAAAAATACTAAATCTACTATCGTCTCAAAAGGGATCTCTGCTGAGAAATCTCAGAACGTTTACCGAGGCCTCGTGAAAATAATGCCTTCGGCAACAGGTGCGAGAAATTACTCTCAGTGTGACTCCATGTTGATTGGTGATGAGTGTGCGGCCAATACTTTTCCTTATATTGATGTGAAAAATAACACTGCAACTGTTGAGCATGAAGCAACAACTTCCAAAATCAGTGCAGACCAGATTTTCTATCTGCAGTCCCGTGGTTTCTCAGCAGAGAAGGCCGTCTCGCTGATCGTAAATGGTTTTTGTAAGGATGTGTTTAAGACACTGCCACTGGAGTTCTCGGTGGAAGCGGTCAAACTAATTGAAATGAAACTGGAAAACTCCGTAGGATAATTATGATTGAAATTAAAAATCTCACTGCTGTTGTCGATGGAAATGAAATCCTAAAAGGGATTAACCTCACCGTTAAAAAAGGCGAAGTTCACGCCATCATGGGACCCAACGGTTCGGGCAAGTCCACTCTCTCTAAAATCATCGCGGGTCATCCGGCCTACGAAGTAACTGGTGGAGAAGTGAACTTTGAAATCAATGGCAAAATGAAAAATCTGCTGGAACTTGATCCGGCAGAACGGGCCAAAGAAGGGATCTTTCTGGGTTTTCAGTACCCAATCGAAGTACCAGGTGTTTCTAACTTCACTTTCCTGAAAGAAAGCTTCAATCAGATCTGTGAGCACCAGGGTCTGGATAAAATGAACGATGAGACGTTCCTTAAACATTTACGTGGAAAGCTTAAGCTACTGGAGATGAACGAATCATTCTTAGAGCGTTCAGTGAACGAAGGCTTCTCCGGCGGAGAAAAAAAGAAAAACGAAATTCTTCAGATGGCGATCCTAAATCCTCGCCTCTCACTTCTGGATGAGACGGATTCGGGGCTTGATATCGATGCCCTTAAGATTGTGTCCGGTGGGGTGAACGCCTTGAAGTCCCGCTTCAATGCTACCATCCTTGTGACTCACTATCAGCGTCTTCTGGACTACATCGTTCCGGATTACGTCCACGTGCTTTATAAAGGCCAGATCATCAAATCCGGAGATAAGTCTCTGGCGCTAGAACTTGAAGAGAAAGGCTACGACTGGTTAATTAACGAGAAAAAATAATGAATACTGAAAGTCTGGCCGCTTTGGCCGAGAAGAAATTAGAAATGTGTACCGGTGCCCTGAGGGACTTTCGAGCTACTCATCTTGCTCTCTTCAAAAAAATAGGTATTAAACCTGAGCCTGAGGCCTATAAGTTTACAAACCTTAAAAGTTTCATGGAAGGTCTTGAATACTCGCCTTATGAACCTCAGGACTTAAATCTTGAGACCTATCAGGAAGAAAAATTCCATAACTTGTTTTTTATCGACGGCGAACTTCAGAATGGAAAACAAAACATTCCCGGAGTAAGCTTACTTTCTCTGGAGACTGAATTTCATCGTCTTGTAGGTGAGCTTAAAGAAACTCACCCCCTCTCAAACTTGCATCACGCTCTCCTGGGATCCGGGGTAGTCATTGAGATTGAGCGAAAAATCAAACTAACTAAACCTTTGCGTCTGTTTCATCTCGTTACCCGTAGCGGAGTGGTTGCCCCAACAATTTTCATCAAGCTCCATTCCATGTCAGAGGCTTGTGTGTTGGAAGAAACCTATGATCTGAATGTTGGTCATAGTTTTCTGGGTGAAACTTATATCCAGGTAGATGCCGGCGCT
>JBEIEO010000286.1:0-3294 GCA_040382895.1 Halobacteriovoraceae bacterium | reverse complement strand
CCTTTAGAAGGTCCTGCTCACCGGAGAGATCTCTGAGACTGGTGCGTTCAAAGACGGAATATCTATCAAAATTTCCTTTGTAGTAGCGCTGAGTAAAAAACAGAAGGGTCCATTTGTTCTCTGGCTTCATGAGTTCGGTATAGATAAGTTTTCGTTTATAAGTAGAGATTTGCTCATAATCCGGAGTCACCAAAAGAATTCTAGGCTGGGAGAGTAGTGCACGGGCAACCTGAATAGCGAGCAGTTGAGATTTGGTGAAAGGGTATCCATTAGGACGGATCTCCGTATCCAGTTGTTTCGGTTGAGCCTGAATGTTTTCAAACAACCCGACTCTCATGAGGACATCCTGGATTTCCGTCTGAGTATATTGGCGGTCTGGAACCATCCCAACGAGATTCTCCATCACAGTTCCTGCAAAAAATTGATCGTGAGCAATGATCTGAATGTGATTTCGGATTTCACCGATATCCAGATCTTCAATCAATTTACCATCGTATCTGATGACACCACTGGTGTGTTCACTGAAACCCATAAGGGCATCGTAAAAATGATCCAATGAAGAAAAGCTCTTGAGCAGAATCAGATTTTTCGTGCTTTCTTTGAACTCGAAATTGAAGCGATAGTTTGGCTCAAACGTCAGATTCTCAAATTTGAAATCAAACTTATTAGGAACGATAGCTCCTTCTTTTTCATTTTCTAGTGGGTAGTCATAAAAACGTGCAATCATATCCAGTGAGGTAGAATAGTTGTAAACACTGAAGAAGAACGCCTGTAGGTTGGGTAATCCGGCAATAATACCGTTCACCACCAGAGCAGATGCCACTAACTGACCAGCACTTAACTCTTTTTGTAAAACCAGGTAGCCACCCATCGCCAGAAGTAGGACGTTCATGATCACGCCGAAGATCTGCAGACCGATGTGCTGCCGGAACTGAAAGTTGAATAGATTGTTTCTAACCTCCAACCAACGGTTGAACAGATGATTCAATTTCTTATTAGAAAAATTCTTTCCGTTGTCTGATGTGAAAATGTTTCTAACACGACTGAGTTCTTCGATCCAGCTAACCACGTTGTACTTCCCATCAGCTTCCGGTGTACCAGCCTTTACTCCATCAGGTCCAAACAGTATCCAGCTAAAGATGAGGAATTGGGCCATGAAACCTGCAAATCCCAGGAAGTAGGGATGGTAAAAGGCAAGGAGTGTGAAACCAATTATAAACTGAATCACAAACCCAAAGCCATTTACAAAGAATGTGACCATGCTTGATTGCATAATCATCACATCGAAATAGCGGTTAATAAGATCCGGCGAATTTGCACCTTTAAAATATTTATTCTGATAGGCGGTCAGACGTTCCCCAATCACCAGACCATAGCGAACAAAAAGTCGTCTCTGCAATACTTCAACAGTGTAAGTCTGGATGGTTTGTAGCAGTCCACTGCAGGAAAGAATAAAGAGTAGGATCAGGCACAATACAACCAATGGTTGACTCATGGTTCTGACGCCAATGCTGTTAATAATAGTTTGAATTGCCAGGGGAACTCCCAGACTAAGTAAGCTAACCGCCAGAGTTGTTATAACAATAGCTTTCACAAATCCAAGTTCTGGTTTTGACATTAGCCTCAAAAGGTCGCGGAAGCGTTCCCCTGATTTAATCAGGACATCCGTTTTCTTATGGAATTTAAGTTTACTCGTCATATATCAGCTCTCTTTTGGTGTCTTGAAAAAATCTGAAACTTTCGAGTACAACCACATGAACAAAATGGTGGTCACGATACCCCAAAGAATTGTTAACTGTGGGTTGAAACCAAATCTGAAATGGTTCAGGGCCATACCCAGGAAACAAGATATAAAACTCAAAATGATCAGTGGTGGTGTGAAACGGATTTTGATGTATTTATCAAGTATCATTCGACATAAAAAGAACGCCAGCAGTGGACCTGTAGACAGATAGGATACATGCAATCCAACTTTCATCGCCCCCGGAATGAATGAGAAGAGGTAGGAAACGATGACGATTGAAAGGGTGATGATAAAATTATCCAGATTAATGAAGACCCGGAATAATTTAGAATTTTTCACACTCATCACATCATTCCAGAATACCGCGCTCATAGCGTTGATTGATGAATCAAGAGTAGACATCGAAGCCGCCAGAATACTGGCCACCATGAGTCCTTTGATCGGAGTCGGAAAGTAATTTTCAATCAATGAAGAAAATATCTTTTCTGGTGCAGGAACAACTTGTCCATGCTTAGTGTAGTAAGCCCAAAGAATAACTCCCAGACTTAGAAACAGCAGGTTCACCAGAAGTGAGCCTACACAAGACCAGGCGAGAGCTTTTCTGGCAGTTTCAATATTTTTAGCTCCAAAAAGTTTTTGTGTCAGATCTTGATCCACACCATGGGTTGCAGCATCGTATGCAACTCCTGCGAGAATCCCATAGAAAAAAGCCAGAATTCCGGAATCACTGAGGAGGCTGAACTTTCCGTTCTCTACTCCATATTTAAAGAGTTCTCCCCAGGTAAAAGTACTCATGTCTCCGACGACATAATGGGCAACCAGGCCGCCCATAATGAAAATGGATGCCTGTAACATGTCGGTTCTGACGACAGCTTTCAGCCCCCCGAGCATGATATAGAGGTAGGTCATAAGCGCAATCATTACGATAGAGATGAATAGGCTGGTATCAAAGAATTCAGAAACCAGAATCGCTCCACCTAGCAGTTTTACTGAAACACCGATGAGCTTTGCCAGGATATACAAAAAGCCGAACACTTTTTTACCAAGCATACCTTCACGAGTGATGTTTGTGTAACCATGTATCCCTCGTGCCAGAGCCTCAAAAATGGTGAGTCCACGACCGTACACTTTAGGTAGAAAATAGATTGAAATTAATGAACGTGAAATGAGCGCTCCCAAAACGAAGCGCAAATAGCTCATGTTCTCAAAATAAACGTAAGTGGGAATGGTCAGGAAAGCTAAGGCTGAAAACTCAGTTGCAATGATTGAGAGTAAAGCTTCCCAGAAGCTGATACTTTTCCCGGCCAGGTAATGATTCTCGATCGCCGTTATTCCTTCGGATCTTTTTGCCAGAAAATATCTGCGCATGAAGATGTTGGCCTTGAGAGCAATTCCGAAAATCAGTAATATGTAAGCAACAACAATAGCTACATCTAAGGAGCTAAGATGCATGGATCATCCTTAATTATGAGGAAACGATAAATGTCAGGTAGGATTTTTAAATAAGAAGGAAGAAATCTTTAAGTCGAATCAAAACATAGATAGGTAGG
>JBEIEO010000285.1:0-3301 GCA_040382895.1 Halobacteriovoraceae bacterium | reverse complement strand
GGTCAGCGCCCTACCATCTGGCTTAAATCCGGTGATCGTGGTCGGGGTGCGGCATGTTTCGGGAATTACCCTTTTGGCGGAACTTTAATAATTTATCTTCCGCAAAATAGCGATATATTAGTATTTGAAAAAGAGCAGGTCGTTCCCGGTCAATCTGTGATTGCTGCACTAAAAGATGTTAAATAAGGATCTTCTATGTTGATTGAAAATCGTCGTTGGGCTTTCTTTCTGCCTAATACTTTTACCGCCTTGAATATGGGATGTGGTTTCGCTGCTATCCTACAAGGTTTTCATGGCGATTTTAAAATGGCCTGTCTGTTTATCGTACTTGGTGCTGTATTTGATAGCGTGGACGGACGTGTTGCCCGCATGACAAATACCCAATCACCATTTGGTGAGCAATTTGATTCATTAAGTGATCTGGTCTCTTTTGGTGTTTCACCTGCGATTGTTTATTATTTTCGTTTTCTCGATGATGCTGGACGACCGGGAATGGTAGCAGCTTTCTTCTTCATCCTTTGTGGAGCTCTCCGACTAGCGCGATTCAACGCCAATATCGACAAAAATAAGTCAGACTACTTCCAGGGACTTCCTATCCCTGGTGGCGCTACGGCAGTCATTGGTTTAATACTTCTGTCTCTGGATTTCCCTGAAATTGAAAATCTGAAGCCTCTGACTGTGGGCTACCTACTTTTTTACGCTGTCTTGATGATCTCGAACATTCCATTCCCTAGTTTCAAGAAATCTGAGTGGGTAAAGAAGAACAAGAAACAAGTTCTTTTCGTTATTTTTCTGATTTTGGCATCTCTCTTCATTTACGAAGAGATCATGATTCCAGTCATCATCACTTTCTACGTAATCGCATCTCTGGGGTATTTCCTGACTCATAAAGAGAAATTTGCTGGTATTTTTGATTGGCAAGAAGAGCCGGAACTCGAAGAAAAGTGATTCATTACTACCGATTGATTGTTCAGTACAAAGGAACACGCTACCTCGGTTGGCAGATCCAACCGGAGAGTGCCGGTCTGACAGTCCAGGGTGAACTCAATAAAGCTCTGGAAATCGTTTCCAAATCAAAAGCTCAGTCGATGGGTGCAGGCCGTACTGATGCCGGAGTTCATGCCCTAGGCCAGGTTGCAAAAGCTGGCATTGAACTGGACATCGCACCTGAAAACCTCATCAAAGCTTTGAACGTTAATCTTCCGGGTGATATTCGTGTGACTGCTGCCGAGAAATCGGATTATGAATTTTTCCCGACGGTTCACGCCACCTCAAAAGAGTACCATTATCGTTTCACTTGCACGCGCATATTTACCGCTTTCCAGAATGATCTGATCACCAACTTTCCTTTCGAATTAGATATCGAAAAAATGCGTGAGGCCTGTAGCTATTTAGTGGGTGAGCATGATTTCACTAATTATTTCTGTGAAGGCACTGAAGTTTCATCCAATGTGCGAACGATCTTTGAAGCTGAGATCATTAAAGTCGAGCAGGGAGACTGGGGAATGCTTCCTTCGCATTATGTCTTCCGAGTGGTGGGGAATGGCTTTCTTAAGCAAATGGTTCGTCTACTCATGGGTGCACTCTGGAATGTTGGGCGAGGCAAAATCACCCCCGAAGAATTCAAGAATTCACTCACTTCCACCAAGACTCAGAGGCTAGGTCCTGTAGCCCCTCCCAATGGCCTTTATATGGTGCGCGTTAATTACTGATTTCTCCTCTCAATAAATTGACTTTTTTCCCTATTATGTTACAAAAAACCACTCAAAATTTTTTAATTTTCAAAGCGAGAATCTATGTCTTACACCATTCAAGATGTTAACGGTTGCACCAAGAAATTTATCTTCAATTTCGATAAGGTAGATCTTTCAAAAGAAATCAAAGCGGCTCTTTTGGCCAAGCAGCAGAACTCCAACCTTAAAGGCTTCCGTAAAGGTAAAGCTCCTCTTGATATGGTTCAGAAAATGTTTGGTCCACAGATCGAAAACGACGCTCTTTATCGCTTTATCTCTAACGAATACTTCGAAGCTGTTAAAAAAGAAAATATCCGTGCTGTTGGATACCCACAGTTCGGTAACACTAAGTACGAAGCTGGCAAGACTGTGGCTTTCGAAGCTACTGTTGAAGTAATCCCTGATTTCGAACTGAAAGACTACAAAGGTTATTCATTCAAGAAAGATTCTGAAACAGTAACTGACGAAGATTTCGAAACACTGAAGAAGAACTACTTGTCTTCAAAAGCTGAAATTGCTGAAGTAAAAGACACTAACCATAAACTAGCTAAAGGTGACTTCGCAGTATTCAATTTCGAAGGCGAGAAAGCTGATGGTTCTAAACCTGAGAACATGAAAGCTCAGGACTACATGCTGGAAATCGGTTCAGGTCAGTTCATTCCAGGTTTCGAAGATGGCATGATCGGTATGAAGAAAGGCGAAAAGAAAGATATCAAGGTAACTTTCCCAGCTGACTACCACGAAGAAGATCTTAAGAATGCTCCGGTTACTTTCCACGTGGAAGTTCTGGAAATCAAAAACAAGAATTTCCCGGAATTCACTGATGAGCTAGCTAAAGAGTTCGGCTTTGAATCAGTTGCTGATTTCAATGCAAAAAACAAAGAAAGAATGACTACTCAGAAGAAGCGCGAAGTTCAATCTAAACTTCAGCAGCAGATTCTTGAGAAGCTTATCGAAGAAAACAAATTCGAAGTTCCAGTTGCTTTAATCGAAGATCAAAAAGAAAGCGTAAAACAAGACCTTTCTCGCACTCTGAAACAGCAAGGTTTTAACGATCAGATGATCGCCCTCTACTTTGAGCGTTGGAATGACGATGTAACTAACAAAGCCTCATTCCAGGTTCGTTCAGGTCTTATCCTGGATAAACTAGCGAAGAAGTACAACATCGAGTCAACTGAAGCAGATCTTGATGTGAAAATCGATGAAATGGTTTCTCAGTCAGGCATGAAAAAAGATGAAATCGCGAAGTTCTACAAATCAAATGAAAACATCAAACGCAACTTGATGTACGCGATCCGCGAAGAGAAAACATTCGCTGCTTTGGTCAAGGATATGAAAGTTTCTTAAGCTTTTTTACGAGTGCTCTTCCTTTTGGGAGAGCACTTTTCCCACCATACTCCCCGAATCAATTCTCGCTGACATTTACCATCTGAAAAATATACCAGCTCTCCTTTTTCATTCTCTATCCGTTTAATCACATCACCCCTCGGAATGAATTCATAACTTCCAAAGTTTGGAATCTTAGTGTTGCTAGAATTTAAGTTATTGCTAAGTAAAAGCAAGCCCAT
>JBEIEO010000284.1:0-3318 GCA_040382895.1 Halobacteriovoraceae bacterium | reverse complement strand
TCCCAATGCCGCAGCAAAAACCAACAAACATAGCCCTACCTTGAACCACTTTTCCAGAGAATAAAAAATCCAGCTCACGCCAGAAAAATACAGGGCCAGGATGATGAGAAGCCCCCAAAAGTTGAGAGTGATTTTTTGGAACAGCTTCATGACAGCAAAAAAAGAAGAAATGAGGATGATCCCCCCAAAGTCCATGGCCAGGGCGAATTCAATGAAACTGGCGTGGGCAAAATGAGAAGAAATACCTAACAGCAGAAGGGATAAAGTGAACAGCTTTAGTGAATCACTTTTTTGAGGAATTTTTCGATACAACTGGATGGCAAAGATCAAAACGAAGATGGAAGAGTAAAAAGCCGAAGGCTGCCCTATCCAACCCTCACGCACCAATTCGCAATTGCAATCATGAGGTAAACAGCGGGCACGAGGAAATTGCTCCCAGTAACTCATTTTCATCAGGCTTCGTAGATCGCTGAGTTTTTCTCATTCTCGCTGACTACGACTTTGGTGATCCAGGCACGCTTACCGTAAAGCTTTTCGAGAATGCGGCTGGCCTCTTGATAGACATAGTAAGCTGGTCCTTCCATTCCCGGATTTGGAAGGACTCGAAGCATAATCGCACCGCGCTTATCTAAGTCCTGAAAGGTCGCTAGTTCTGGATCATCCTGAGCTACCAGGAAAGTGTGATCAAAAACATACTCCAACCATTTTTTAAGCTCTTTGAGTCCACCGAAATCAACAACCCACCCCTCTTTGGTGAGCTCAGAAGCCGCGAATTCAAAGTAAAACTCCCGGGAGTACCCATGCACGAAGCGGCAGTGAGACTCCGCCCGCCATTGACGGTGAGTACAAGGGAAACCGGTAAAACGCTTGGTTGATTTAAAATGTTTTGGATTCATGGGCTAACATTAACATAATCAGCGCAGTTCTGCGAGTGATCTCCAGGAATCTGATTTTTGTCGCATATTCTTGAGTTCCTGAATATAGCGCTTGGTTGTAAGATCCACGGCCAGATGCTTAAAAAAGCGTCGGGTTAGAAAGGCTTCAGGGTTGGAGAGAACAGCATCTTCAGATGATTCCGTATAGCCGTAACCCAGTACATGGCCTCCTCGAACCAGAACTAACGAACGCTCCTGAGGAGTGCGGCCTTCGCCAATGATGATTAAGTTTTCAGAGGGAAATCTTGCCCGTCGTGCCAGGACTTCAACCTTATGATTGTGACGAAGAATCTCCTCTTTAGATTTTCCACCCTCACGGTAAGCAAAACTTTCGGTTTTAAGATCAAGTTCCAATTCCTTCAATTTATTTCGGGCATCCAGATAATCGCGATAGTACCACAATCCTTCAACGCCTCTTTGGTAGGGTTTAGTCCGGAAAAGTTTTTCGCCGTTTTGAATCGTGATCAGAGTAACTACCCAATGAGGTGCATAGGGTACAAAAAGCAGTTTTTTGAATTCGGCAATCAGAGGAGAACCCGTCGCTTCACCTTCGACGACTTCGGTTTTTTTCAGGAGATCCCGATTGTCATACTTCACTTCCAGAAGTTCTCGGGCGCGTTTCTCCATATTCTGAGCAGCTTCAAAGTGGATGACTTTCCCCCACTCATCTTTGAAATAGAGTAAACCCGATTTTGAGGTGAGTTTTTTGATAGCTTTTTGATGATGAGGTAAAAATAGAATCCTAGGATAAGTCTTGAGTCTGAGCTGAAAGAGTTCATGAAATAGACTCAAGGTCGCCTTGGCATCCCCGATGGCGCGATGACGATCATTAATCTTAATACCAAAAAAAGAACACAGAGCATCCAGGTTATAGTTTTTGAGCCCAGGAATCTCATGCTGAGCTACTTTTAATGTACAAAAAGTTTTAAGCCTTAGATCCTGACCCATCTCCTGATATTTTTTGCGTAGGAGCTGATAATCGAAGTCAGTGTTGTGAGAAACAAATACACTGTCTTCCAAGCGCATTCTGATAGCGTCAGCAATATCATAAAACTTTGGTGCCTCTTCTAGCGCCCGATGAGATATAGAAGTCAGGTCCTGGATGAATTCGGAAACAGGTTTTAGAGGATTTACTAACGTCTCATAGACGTCAGTAACTTTCCCATCCTGATAGGTAATAAGAGCGATCTCGATGATGTCTTTTTCTTCGTGGAGTCCGGTGGCCTCAATGTCGCAGATGACGTAACGGCGAGGGTTCATCCCTTTATTGTAGAATTTTTTCGATACCTTCCACAAGACTGGACTTTTAGAGTCGACGCCAAAGATATCAACGACTTAGTACTGTATCCAAAACCGGTTAAATAGATGTCCAGAAAGCGTCGATAAGAGACTGAACTGAAAAGGAGTTCAATATGTCACTTCCCGCACAAGTCTTTGATAAAGCAAAACTAAACTGTCTGCAAAAATGCTTTTATATGATGAACCTGATTCGTCATAAAAATATCGATCTATGGGAAATGTACCAACCGGTGTACGAAAATCTCAAGGTCGAGGAGTCCTGGGAGTTCTATACCCTGCTGGTGGATGAGTATAAAAAACTCCTGGAAGCCCCACCAGTAAAGAAGATTGCTAAGAAGAAAACTGCTGCCAAAAAACCTTCGGCCAAGAAGAAAGCAGCGCCAAAAGCCAAAAAGAAATAACTCAGGGTCCTTAGGGACCCTTTCTTTTTTACCGGGTTTTGTCCTTCCTATCTGAATTCATCTTAAGATTCTATTCATGAAAACTTTTATTTTTACTCTACTGATTTTAAGTTCTTTTTCCTCTTTTGCGACCACCTACAACTGTGTGGCCCGCATGAATAAGCTCCAGCTTAAGCTGAATGAGGATTTCACGACACTCACAATCCGGGACTTCCAGACCGGTGAGTTCTATTATGATGGAATTGTTAAAGAGATCATCACCCGTGACGGACGCACCGATATGATGTTCGAGACCGACAGTTACTCTCTGATTCAGCTGCAATTTAATTCACAAGCATTGGCAAATGAAGACGAGAAGCTCTTTGGATTTGTCCGTGGTCATCACCGCGGAGGATTTCTCGATCAATCACTTGCCTGCATAAAGAAGGATAACGATCTTTTATAATTGTCTAGATCCTTTGTACCGTACTCAGCGGAGTCGTTTGACCACTGCCAGATAGAACGGTCCCCAACCGGTATTATCTGGGAGCACCTGCCAGCCATACTCCGTTGGTTCACCGAATGGAAATTCCGGTCGGATCAATTCAAAGCGACCCGGGTGTTTTTGATAAAGCTTTGCGATAATGTCGTCGTTTTCAAGTTTGGAAAGTGCGCAGGTTGAGTAGACGATGGAGCCTCCAACC
>JBEIEO010000283.1:0-3340 GCA_040382895.1 Halobacteriovoraceae bacterium | reverse complement strand
GTGTCGCCTGTGGACAGGAATTGTTTAGCTCTAAAACCAAATTCGATTCGGGTAGTGGATGGCCGAGTTTTTTTGATGTCATCAAATCCGAGAACGTAAAACTCATTGATGACTTCTCTTATAATATGCACCGGATTGAAGTTCAGTGCGGTAACTGCCACTCTCACCTGGGTCATGTCTTTGAGGATGGTCCAGCGCCCACCGGCCAGCGTTGGTGTATAAATTCCATCTCCTTGGATTTTAAACCATCTAAATAGCTGCAATCTGATCCCGACTTTGTAAAAAATTCACATTTCGACGCTCCTGGCGATGCGCTGTGCTGTTAGTTCGATCTATCTAAGCCTCACGTCTTACTAGGAGATTTTATGAAGCGATTGTTTCTAGCCTTTACTCTATTAACGAGTTCAATGAGTTTTGCTCAATCCATGATTGTTCTCAAGACCGGAAAAGTCTTAACCTTCGATGACCAGGGAATGATCTATGATCTGGGAAATTTCCTTCTCCCCTACCAGATTAAAGAATTTCACGGCCGTTACGTCGTTGATGATAATCGCAAACTTCGCACTGTTGATCGCAACGCTTTCATGTACTCCAAAGAAGAAGAGGATAAAGTACCTGTGAACATCGAAGTTTTCGGTGAAAACTACTTTATCTCAAAATTTGGACGTATCTTTACCATTGATGAGCAGGGATTTGTTTTCCGTGCAGAACAAAAAGAAAGTGAGTTCAGAAACGTTGAAGAAAAAGGTGGAATCTTCTTCACCGCAAAGAAAAAAGTTGATGGGAAGAAGTATCCGGCTTTTTACGCTGTCACTAATCTTGGGAGAGTCGTTGAGGTGGCCATTCCAAATGTTGACATCACTCGCATTAACTTCACTGGCGGCAACTACTTTACTACCACTTCAGGTGAACTGTTCACTGTGTCGGCAGATGGTTACGTCTATTCTAAAAAAGATCTTGGCCGCTTTAATGGCTGGGAACTCAAGCGTGGGGGGAACTATTTCCTGCACCAGGGTGGTGTCTATACAGTAGCTCAAAGTGGAGTCCTGATGAATGTAGCTCAAGCAGCAGATATCGGTCCGATTAAGATTTTTGGAACCAATTTCTTTGTGACTCTGGATGGACGCCTTTTCACTGTGTCCTCTAACGGAACGCTCAAAAATCTTCCTTTTAGTGAAAAACTAACTAATATTTCCCATTTCTCTCACCTATGATACGCTGGCTCCCGGATCAGTCCGGGAGCCTTTTTTTCTATGAGCGATACATTTGTTTCTGAGAATAATAATTTTCGAGTTGAAGTCAGAACATCTTTTGATTTTGATCAGTCTAATCCGCTTAACTATCATTACCTGTTCAAATACACGATTCTGATTACCAACAAGGGCAGTGTTTCGGCTCAGCTGCTTTCCCGTAAATGGAACATTAAAGATGCTAAGAATGAATTAAAACTGGTAGAAGGCCCGGGAGTCATCGGACAAACGCCCCACTTTGAGCCAGAAGAATCTTTTGAATACTCAAGCTTCTGTCCCTTGCCGACGCTGACCGGAGAAATGTGGGGCCACTTCAACATGGTCAATAAATACGGACAAAGCTTTAAAATCGATACACCACTTTTCCGCTTTCATGTTCCGCAAGAATTCATCGACAATTATTGAGCCAGAAGTTCGAATTTGATTTTGAGCTGAGACAAATTTTCCTGGAGATCCTGGGCAAGTTCTTCTTTTGATATGTGCTCAAAGTTTTGATCCCGCAGAAGATCATGCATGATCCGTAGGCGCTCAAGGATATTAAGAATATCATGAGAGATTTTTTTCTTATCCATTATCAACCAGTCTGAAGTTTGCGTTGATCGGGCCGAAAGACATTTCAATCTGATCATTTGGTTTAAGTGGGCCAACTCCGGCAGGAGTTCCCGTAAAAATCAAATCCCCATCACAGAGAGGCAGGAACTTATCAATGTAGAGAATGATATCATCTGGGTTAACCAAAGCTTTGGACATCGTGCTGGTCTGGCGTATCTCACCATTCACTTTTAGTGTAAACGGAGTTTCTTGCCAGTTAGTAAAATCCTTCAAGCCGTAGATTGGTGTTACGAGTGCAGAGTTTTTGAAAACTTTCGAGATCTCCCACGGATGACCCATTTCTTTGAGTTTCTTTTGAGTCTCTCTCAATGTGAGATCCAGGCCTAAACCTAAACCGATGATATTTTTTTTATAAAGTTTAAAAACGATTTCTAGCTCGTGGTGAATGACCCCTCGTTCCCAAGGCAGCACTATCGAAGTGTTGTTTTTTATTTTTTTCAAAACGCTGGGTGGTTTCAAAAAGATCACCGGCATTTCCGGTGCACCTTCTTTCATCTCTTGAATGTGATCAGAATAGTTTTTTCCAAGGCAGACGATTTTATCCATGGCATGAATATATAAATATAAGTAATTGCTGGCAAATTTATTTTTTTCGAAGGTTAATTTTCAAAGATCCAGTTTTTATAAGAGCTCAGGAGGGGATTGTAGGAATACTTCCCTTCCGGGCCAAATGAAAGGGTGGAGTGGATCGCAACCACGTAAGCGTTTTTTCCTTTTTTAAGAAAAATCGGGCCCCCTGAATCTCCCGAATAAGAATACTTGTCGTTTAATTCCAATACTCGCTCCACTGGATTTATCTTTCGCAATTTAGGAGTGACTACCGTTCGTAGATTCTTCTTATTTCGCTCACCAAATCCAAATCGATAGATATCTCCAATGATGATCTGATCTGTAAAAATGGGGAGAATCTTGATGGAGTCGGGAAGCTTCGTTTTAAGCTGGATTTTGGCAAGGTCTGATGAGTAACGGGACTTCTTGGGACGATAATCCGAATGGAGCTTAAAGCTTTTCACTTCCAGTGAATCGGCTTTGGGATCGTAATAATTTTGAGTGTAGACTCTGACTTTCAGGATATCACCATCTAAGCAGTGAGCGGCTGTCACAATCAGCTCTGGAGTGACGGCTACACCGGTACAGGTAAAAACACCGGTGGGGCGACTGACTTCAATCAAGAGACTGGAATTGAAAAGATCCCAATCCTCGTTGGCGAAAACAGCACTCGTTTGCATAATGGTGATCCAAATCAAAAAGAGTAATCTCACCGAAGAACCTCCGGTGAGATAGTAGTATCACATTATAGGGATGTTGCTTGGTTTAATTCCAGGAAGCGTTGATCCAGTCTTTTTGGCTTGATACCAAGGGGTTATAGGAGAATTTACCCTGTGGACCGTAGGAGAGCGTTGAATGAATCGCAACAAGATACATCTGGCCGTCACGCTGAAGAAAAATTGGGCCACCAGAATCTCCCGAGTAAGAGT
>JBEIEO010000282.1:0-3342 GCA_040382895.1 Halobacteriovoraceae bacterium | reverse complement strand
TCCCAGTGGTCATGGGTAGAAAATAAGTTAATTCACTATCTTGAGATAGATTAAATCGAGGTTTCATGAAATCCCATGTTGCGTTGTTAAGTTTGCTTTTGCTTTCTCCGTCGGTGCTTCTTGCTCAACCAAAAAGTCGTCCATCAGACACAGCAGTTGAAAATTCAGAAGAGTCATCAGTTCTTGGAAGTTTAATTTCTTCTAAGCCACGTTTTACCCGGGAAATGGTTCTGGGAAATATTCTTAAGGGTGCCCTTGAGAATATGCACTTATCCAATAAAGAAATCGATGATACGACTTCTCAGGATGCCTTCAAGGTTTATCTGGAGCGCCTGGATTACGGGAAACAATTCCTGCTTCAGTCGGACGTAAAGTCTCTTGAAAAATTTAAACGTCAGTTTGATGATATGCTCATCGATGGAAATCTAGTTATTCTGGATTTCAGCTCGGAACTGATGAATAAGCGTATCGGTTCCATTGAAAAGCACGTCGAGAAGCTTCTTGAAAAACCGCTGGACTACACCAAGAAAGAAGTTCTTGAGACTGATCCTAAAAAGCGCACCTTCCCGGCCACCGAAAAAGACCTCTTCGCTCATTGGGAAAAACTCATGAAGTATGAAGTCATGAGCCGTATCGTGGATCAGAAAGAAGAACAGAATGGTCTGGCCTTAGACGAGAAAGGGAATAAGAAAAAACCAGTCTCGGATAAGAAACTTTCTGATGTAGAGATCGAAAAAGAAGCCCGCTCAAAAGTTCTCAAGAGTTATAAGAAAATTTTCTCTCGTCTTGTGAATGAGAAACGCAACGATAAGTTGGATAAATTCTACAACGCCATCACAAAAGTTTTCGACCCTCACACCAATTACCTGATCCCCGAAGAGAAGGAAGACTTCGATATCGATATGTCAGGGAAACTGGAAGGTATCGGAGCCATCTTGCGCGAAGATAACTCTTACATCAAAGTTGAGCGCATTGTTCCTGGTTCTGCTTCATGGAAAACCAAGGAAGTGGAAGCTGAAGATATCATTCTTAAAGTCGGTCAGGGTAAAGAAGAGCCAGTGGATGTCGTCGACATGAGTCTGCGTGATGCGGTTAAGCTCATTCGCGGTAAAAAAGGCTCAGAAGTTCGTCTGACGATCAAAAAACCGAACGGATTGGTGAAGGTTGTTCCTATTATCCGTGACGTGGTTGAGATTGAAGAGTCCTACGTGAAAGGTACTGTGCTAGAGTTGTCACCTAGTAAGACCAAGTTTGGTTATATCAACGTTCCGAAATTCTATCGTGACTTCAATGATCGCGCTGGCCGAAACGTTACTGATGATACACGCAAGGAAATTCAGCGCCTGAATAAAGAGGGTGTGGAAGGTCTAATTCTTGATCTACGTAATAACGGCGGTGGAGCTTTGGAAGATGCTCGGATGATATCTGGTCTTTTCATAGAGAAAGGACCAATCGTTCAGGTAAAAGCTCATACCGGTGCTGTAGATGTTCTGGAGGATACAGATTCAACTGTTGACTTCAAAAAGCCAACAGTGGTTCTGATTAACCGTTTTGCCGCTTCTGCATCTGAGATCGTGGCTGCAGCTCTCCAGGATTATGGACGTGCTGTGGTTGTGGGTGGAGAATTCTCCCATGGTAAAGGGACTGTTCAGGCAGTAGTTGATCTGGATGGATACGTTTCACCGATGGCCAAGCAATACTCACCATTGGGTGCACTGAAGATCACGATTCAAAAATTCTATCGCGTAAATGGAAGCTCCACTCAGTATAAGGGTGTTACTCCAGACATCATTCTTCCGGATCAGTTCTCGCATCTGGAAAGTGGTGAGAAGTTTTTGGATTACTCAATCCCTTGGGGTGAAGTGAAGCCCGTTAAGTACGATCGCTGGAAGGCGAGCAAGTTTGATCTTAAGACTTTAAAGGCCAACAGCCAGGCACGTGTAAAGAAAGACGAAAAATTCAAGCACCTTCTGGACGCCATGAAGTGGTATAAGATTCAGAAAGAAAAAACGAAGCGTTCTCTGACTCTGGTGGACTTTGAAAAAGAAAGAAAAGAAATCCGTGAGAAGACGGATGTTTTCCGCAAAGAACTTGAGAATGCAGGCCTGATGGTCAAAGACCTCAGCGGTTCAAAAGACAAGGCTCAGCAGGAGAAGTTCGAAGAGTTCTCAAAGACGCTTAAAAAAGATGCCGTGATCGAGGAATCTATTCATATCCTGAGTGACATGCTGAAGAGCGGAACTAAATCTTAACCGTTTCTTTTCGCCTGCATGGATAACGAAAAAAAATTCAAACTGGATGAGCTCCCCGACAAGGGGAGCGATACTCCGGAAACCAAGCCTCCGCCCAAAGCCAGTAATAAAGTTGAGCCTCGTATTGAGAAGTTGAAAACTTTGAATACCGGTCAGCGTGTTGAGGCCATGGCTCAGCGTTGGCACTTTGATAAACCCAAACAAAACTGGGGTTGGTTGGCGGCCTTGGTCATCTTGTTAGCATTAGAAAAAAGCGGACATTGGGAACACTTTGTGAAGGGAATGAGTAAAGCAGCTGAGTCCAGTGATGGGCTCAGTAATATCTTTGTAGCCGATACACCTTTCCATTTTCTCTTTAAACATCCATTGGTTTTTGCGGTTTTGATACCGGCCTTTTTTAAGTTCAAGGTTCCCTCCGATGTGTTTTTTGAGATCACTTTTGATGGGATAAGTGCCGTTCGAAGTGTTATCTTTAATTCGCATCAAACGCCTTCTCGCGTGAAAATCAGATGGGAAGAAATTACTGAGGTTACCAAGCTCAAAATCGATAAGCGCGAGGTACTGGTTCTCCATTCGGCAACTGGTCCGGTTGCCCAGTTGATCTGGGACATTGAGGATGTGAAGAAGAAAGTCATTAAACAGGTTGTAAAAGGTCTCGTTTCAAATAAGAATGTTTTCAGGATTTTTATCGAAAAGGAAGTTACTTGAAATCTCAACTCACGCTGGAACAAAAATACGACTACTACGAGAGATCAGTACAAAATGCTGAAGGCGAAGTTTCCTTCATGCATGATGAATTCAAACGTTTCTATGGTCACTCACCCTTTGTTTTTCGCGAAGATTTCTGTGGCACAGGTGCTATCTCATGTGAATGGGTGAAGCAGGATAAGGGGTGTGAAGCTTATGGTGTCGATCTGGATGAAGAACCTATTAAGATGGGTAAGGTTCGTCATTATTCAAAGCTCAATAAGGATCAGCAAAAGCGCATGCAGTATTTGCAAAAAAACGTTTTGACCGTAAAAACCTCGCCAGTCGATGTGGTTTGCGCGTTTAACTTCTCCTATTTCATTTTCAAAACCCGCAAGCAGAT
>JBEIEO010000281.1:0-3395 GCA_040382895.1 Halobacteriovoraceae bacterium | reverse complement strand
GAGCAGGATTTGAACCTACGACCTTCGGGTTATGAGCCCGACGAGCTACCAGACTGCTCCATCCCGCGATTGAAAAGAAAGCCTTGAAATTAAAGCAGTTATACGCCCCCATAACTGCCCTGTAAAGCTAAAAATACCCCTATTCTTTTAGTCCAGCATAAATAGCTAAATTTCCTAGAAAATACCCCGATAAATGTTTTAAGACCGCTTTAAAAGGATAGACCATGCAAGACCTGAGAAATCAAAAAGAACTTCTGATTAAGATCAACACAGAAGAGCTTACTCCGACTCAAGTCCGTCTATTGAAAAGCATCAACGCTCTTATGACCCATGTCCTTTCAGCAGATGAAGAAAGCGAGTATTTTGAAATGAGTGCTGAGCTTATGAGAAAGACTGCCGAAATCATCAAACACGCAGACTTTGCCAACAAGAATAAGGATATGGCCTATGGTGATCAAGCCGTAGAATTTTCCGTGGATTTTTTGAATGATTCAATGAATGGTAATGGTATCAACAATATCGATAACTAGTTAATCATTCCCCAGATAAATGGGATCACTTCAATCGCAATCAAAAGAATAATCGTTAATTCCATTAATTGATTTCGGCTCTCGTTTACTTCCGAGTGAAGGAGCTTTGAGATTTCGGCCAGATTCCCTAATTTATCATTGATACTCTTCACCCAGTCATCGAAACGGAAGCGTTTACTGGAGGCACGGAAGATTTGTGCCAGGTAGAAGTCCCCTACCGCTTTGAAAGCGTTTTCCACATTCTCAACGATCTCAGAGATCTCCAGATACATCTGGCCAGCTTCTTCGGCCATACGGGAGTACTGTTTGGAAAAAAGTCCCTTCTTCTTCCCCACAACGTTGTTATAGAGAGTATTCAGACGCTCATCTAAAAGATCATCGTAATAGCGCATTTCCAGCAACTGGTTGAGGGCAAACTCAATCACCAGTGGAACATCCATAGAGCCACTAGGCTCAATGACCAGCGCTGAGTTCCAGTCCACCACCACCAGGTCTTCGCGAGAATACTGGAAGGTGTTCTCAAGAGTATTTTTCTTGATGCTATCAGAGAGAGTTTCTTTGGATTCAGCGAGAATGAGTGCCGGGATATCAACAAACTCCGACAGGCGATGCATCGGTTCTGAAAAACCATCAAATTCCTGAATGAAGTATGTGACGTAGTCTTCATACATCGAGAAATCGAAGTTTCCAACAGGAATAGCGGAGCGAATATCGTTTTGGAAATCTTTGACTTTAACCCGAGCAATCTCATCGATAGTGCGATCGTTTTCAATCCAGTTGGCAGTCTTAACCAGTTCCTGCCAATTTGTTCCTTCACTAATAGGAATCTGAAAACAAAGTGAGGCGGTACCGAAGTGCCAGACCTTGGCCACCAGTTCACAAGGAAGAACAGTGTCCATGATTTTAATATCAACACCTCCAAGCTGCACCGAAACCGGTGACTTGGAGATGATTAGAGACATATTGTGTTTGCGATCTAGCTTAAGACGTTCTTTGAATTTCTTATCTTCAAAGAAGGCTTCAACTTTTTCAAGGTCAATCTCAGAGCCCACGTCGAAGACGCGGTAAACTAGGATTTTTCCTTTTTTAATTCTTATTTCCATAACTGCTTCTGCGCGATGGCTTTTTCATGGTCCGGGCAAAACGAACTGCATTTTCCTGAGCCTCTGCTTCTGCTCGGCGAGTAGCTTCCTCTTCCGCGTTTCTCAACTGGACTTCTTTAATCGACTGAACAGTTTCATAGTAATTTTCCTTACGGAAATTCTGAAACTTCTTATCATCGGCCGGGCGAGCCGTTTTTGAAACAATTTTAGAAACTTTAGCCACGTTCAGAGATTTCTTGGCAGAAATGAACTTACGTTTAACAAACTTAGTTCCGTCTTCGTTCAGGCCAAGAGCTTTCAAGAGCTCTTTACGAGTGGTGAACATGTACTGCCCTGGAGGCAAAGACTGAATATTAAGACCTTCGATCGCTACACGACGAAGTTTATCTACAGTTAATTCTACAGCATCACAGATTTTTCTGATCTCGCGGTTCTTACCTTCGTTCAGGCGGAACTCAAGCCATGTTTTATTTGGAAGCTGCTCAATCACTCGAACAGATTTCGGTTTTAGAAGACCATCTTCAGTCATTACCCCGCGCTTAATCTTTGCGAGAATCCCTTCATTCACGTGACCGAAGACTTTAACTTCGTACACTTTCTCAACTTCATATTTCGGGTGCATTATCATGTTGGCAAGATCACCATCATTGGTAAGTATCAAAAGACCTTCAGAAAGATAATCCAGTCGACCAACAGGGAAAATACGCTGTTTTACACCATAGATAAGATCCATCACTGTCGGACGGCCTTCAGGATCTGAAACAGTCGTCATATAAGCACGTGGCTTATTCATAACGAGATAAACCTTATCCACGGCCATAAGCTCAAGCGTATTGCCGTCGACTTGAATGATATCGGTGTGAGGATTTACCTTGGTACCAAGTTCAGTTACTACGCGACCATTCACTTCCACTCGGCCATCCAGGATGTACCCTTCAGCTTTACGGCGTGAGGTTACACCACAGTCTGCGATAACTTTTTGTAAACGGACTAAGATGTCTTGATTAGACGCTGTCATAAACGCTCCAATCTGCCTCCCGGCAGTTTAAGGTTATAGAGGCGACGAGATTGATTACTCGTCGCTCGATTTGATTTGCTCTTCAGATACTTCGTTTAGGAACGATAGGTCAAGATCAAAGTCTTTCCCTTTCATAATCGCGAGATCTACCGACAGATCTAAGTTCTTGATTTCACCATCAACATGCATATCCAGTTCGCCTTCCTCAAGCTTTTCACCGGTCAACTGTTCAAAAGCAAAATCCAGTGCCTTCTCGAGTTCCAGCGCTTCAGCTTCAAGATTCATGGCATCTTGCGCCTCTTCAGCTTCCACGATTTCAGCAATTTCCTGGGCTCTCAGAGCTTCGAATTCTTCATCGATTTCAGGAGCATTGAAGATCACCCCTTCCTGAGCGATGTCGATGATCTGTGGTTCTACCACGTTCATCAGAGTTTCAGAATTGATCGCGGCCATATTTTGGCGCAAAGAAGCTTCTTTATTTACGAACTCTTCAAGGATGTCGAAAGCTGATTTACGAACTGCCACTTCACCATCGGTTTTTCTCTTCTCTTCTGATTTTAGTGAAGAGGTGAAGATGGTATCAGAAGCAATATTCTGGATGTCTTCTGAAAGCTTATCCAGCTCTTCAAACTCATCCATGCTGAACTTTTTAGAATCATTACGGAAGACTACAGACTTAATGTCGGCAATTGTACCGATCGTATTTTTAGTCGCCATTTCTTCCAGCTCATATTCAGGAGGAAG
>JBEIEO010000280.1:0-3395 GCA_040382895.1 Halobacteriovoraceae bacterium | reverse complement strand
ATCATGTAGTTGACACCACAATATTTCGTCAAAGATGCATCCACAGCTTTGATGAGTTTTTCCGGAGCCACCGCCCCTTTCATGAAAAACTTAATTTCAGCATTTTTAAAATACATGGGATGAGTTTGCGTTTTTTCAGCATCTATCTCGAGATGAAATTCATCGAATACTTGTCGCATTTTTTTCATCATCGCTACCACGTCCATGGCGGTACATCCCATCATGGCATTGAGAACCAAGTCTTTGGGTGTTGGAGCTTTTTCCTCTCCTCCAATATCGGCCATAGCGTCGGTGCGCGTCTTGATGCCATGATTATCGATTTCAAATCCCATGTTACCGATCCAGCTCATCTGCGCTCTCATATTTTCCTAATCGCAGAAGATTTTCTGCATTGATTGAATCAACTTATGTAAACTTTTGTCAGCGATGCTGTAATAGGAAAAGTTCCCTTCTCTTCTTACTTTAAGAAGTCTCTCCCTTTGCATACGGTTCAAAAACTGAGACAGCTGAGATTGAGAAACGTCACAAACTTCCAGCAACTCACTAACATTTTTTTCCCCTTCCCCAAGGTAGCAAAGAATCATCAACCTTTGAGGATGAGCAATCGTTTTCATCATGCTAGCGACTTCATGACATTTCTCTTTCATTGATTCCGTTTTCATGTCTTTGCAACTACGGGAGAAACAACAGCTTTTTTATTATTCCAAGGCATTTTTTGTAACATGATCATCATTGGACAAAATCCAAAGAATCCTGCCAGCCCAAGACCAAGTCCCACCAGGAGTGTTAAATAAATGAACCCCGGATGGATGATATGATAACCGAAAAAGGAAACCAAAAGCATGGTAGAGGCCACCATCAGGACCTGACGCATAACAGGTACAGTAGTGATCGTTACGCTTTGCAAAGGTTTTCTTTCAGATTTCCACTTGAGAATACCTCCATCATAAACGCTGTATTTGTGATGATTAGGATCAATTTTTTTCAACTCATTTAATGCTAGATTGGCACGTTTACCCGATCGGCACATAACGGTGATCTGCTCGTCTTTGAGACCTCGGATGATACCAGGGGCAAGAAGGTCAAACTGTGATAAGGGACAAGAAATAGACTCTGCAACGTGCTCGGCCTGGAACTCTTCTTTTTCTCTCACATCTAAAATTATCATGGGTTCTCCAATTTTGCTGGATATTGAAATATTACAATTGTATAATAATCTAAAATTACAAAACAGCAAGAGGTGAATGTGGAATTTTTAAAACAAAACTGGCCTTTTCTTCTACTTTTCAGCTGGTTAGCTTATCGCTGGATATCTACTCGCCAGCTCAAGAAAAGACTGCCTGAGTTAAAAAGACAGGGAGCTATATTGCTGGACGTTCGCTCAAATGGTGAATACCAATCAGCTCATGCGAGTGGATCCATCAATATTCCTTTAAATGAGCTCCCCTCTCGATTTGAAGAAATTCCTAAAAATAATCCTGTTCTGGTTGCCTGCGCCAGTGGCTCTCGCAGTGCTCTGGCACGACTTCTTCTCAAAAAACATGGCTACAAAAATGTCTACAATATGGGAAACTGGTCTAATCTGGAGGCATTATGAAAAAGATTCTTTTTTTCCTTCTCTCCATTTTCGCTTTACCGGTCTTTTCAGAAGTCTCAGGCCTTCAAGCTTACGAGCTCATGACGGCGAAGAAAGCCGTCATGCTCGATATCCGGGAAAAAGATGAGATTAAAGAAGGCATGATTAAAGGCGCTAACTGGTTGCCACTTTCGGAATTAAACTCCAACCCAACGGCGACAGTGAAGAACCTAAAAAACCTGATGAAAGACAAAGAACTCTACATCTATTGCCGGTCAGGTCGCCGAGCAGATGCTTTTATCTCTCAGATTAAAGCTGATGGGATCAAAGGTCTAAATCTTGGCGGGTATAATGATCTGGTATCTAAGGGGCTACCGTCACAAAAACCATGAATAAAATCATCATCTTCAACATCATTATCTTGCTGGCATTTTTCTCGGTGGCCCCTCACTGGAGTATTCTGGTAGGTATTGCTCTAGCTTTTGTTCTTCAATTCTCTCAACCCGACAAGCATCTCATCAAGACCTGGAGTTCAAGAATTCTCCAGGGGAGTATTATTCTTTTAGGTGTTGGTCTTAACTTTGGAATGGTGATTGAGCATGGCTTTACTGGGCTGGTGACGACTTTCGTCTCACTCTCATTTGTTCTTCTTGTTGGTGAATTACTGGCGCGCCTTTTTAAGGTTCAACCTCCTGTATCCACTTTGATCGCTGTCGGAACAGCCATTTGCGGCGGTAGTGCCATCGGCGCGATAAGTCCTGTCATCAAAGCCGACACACTATCCATCGCAGTGGCGATGGGGGTGGTGTTTATCCTGAATGCTCTGGCAGTTTTTACCTTCCCGTTTATCGGAAATGCTATCGAATTGTCTCAATCACAGTTTGGGACATGGGCGGCGTTAGCGATCCATGATACCAGTGCGGTGGTAGCCGCTTCGGCAAGATATGGAGATGATGCCCTTAATATCGCCACGACGCTCAAGTTGACCCGCGCCCTTTGGATAATCCCAGTTGCTCTGATGTTGACTGTATCTAGAAAGTCTCAAACAAAGTTTAGCTTTCCCTGGTTTATTGTTATCTTCGTCGCCATGTCATTAATCTTTACCTGGGCGGCTCCACTGCAGCCCTTGATCCCATACCTAAAAACCTTTGCCCGCAATGGTTTTACCATCACGCTTTTTTTGATTGGCCTATCACTGAATAAAGAACAACTGAAAACCATCGAGTTCAGGACTATCAGTTTCGGACTGACTCTTTGGGTGATTACTCTCACGACATCGCTCATTTACGTGTATTACTTTATCTAAGGCAAGAAATGAAAGAATTTTGGAACCAACGATACAGTGAAGCCGGTTTTGCTTATGGCACTGTGGCCAATGATTTTCTCAGAGAGCAAACCAGTCGATTTGCTTCCGGAGCAAAAATCATTTGTATTGCTGAAGGCGAAGGTCGCAACGCTCTTTTCCTGGCCGCTCAAGGCTTTGAAGTGACTGCCATGGATATGTCTGAGGTCGGCATGCAAAAGGCGCAAGACAGAGCTAAAGAGCAAAGATTAAAGCTTACAACCATCGTCGAGGATCTGGAAAGTTTTGATCTGGGTGAGAATCAGTGGGATGGGATTGTTTCCATCTTTGGACATTTACCTGCCACTCTCCGGATGAATTTTCATATTAAAATCATCCAGGCCTTGAAGCCCGGAGGAATTACCTTTGGGGACTGGTGGACCAAAAGATTTATCCATGCTGATGAGTAAACCCTAACATTGCTCTTTCTGGTATAACGTGATCCATATCAGGATTTAACTTAATTCTTTCTTGCTT
>JBEIEO010000279.1:0-3402 GCA_040382895.1 Halobacteriovoraceae bacterium | reverse complement strand
TGGATATCCAGGACGTCTTTAGCTTCTTTCATCTGAGTAAGGTAACTGAATTTTTTGTTGGCCTTAATGGTGGGCATGGCCTTAAGAATTTCCATGTGCTCTTTATTCAATTCACCATCGCGTGGCATGTCTTTCAGAAGGGAAGCGAGCTTATTGAAGCTGTATTCTTTGTCATCTTCTTTAGTGATCGAAAGTGCTTCTTGCAGATCTTTGATGTGACCCTTTTTGAATTTTTTCTGAGTTTCTTCTCCAATCCCAACGAAATCGCGGATGGCGAGGAAAGATTCCTCGATATTTTTCCCGCCGCTACAGATTGAAGTTCCCTGGATCTGATGATCTCTACAAAAACTTTCGATGACCGGTTTTAGTTTAGCAGCTGTATCCCAATCTCCGGCAGGCTTCTCGGCCAGCTCAGAGAAGATGTTTTTCCCATTGGCGCTGGTGGTTGCCAGCATAAGTTCCATCGTTTCAGCGATGGCAAGATTACTGAGGAAAGTTTCAGAAGCCTTGGCGATAAGTTCCGGCTTTTTGATATCAGCAAATTTCTTCTGACCATCGATGACTTCTTTACGAACGGCTTCAAGACCTCTGATCATCGCCAGTTCGTTTTCCAGTGATTTCAGGCGGGCCTCAATAGTGGAGAGATCTTTGCACTTATAATCTTCCATACCCTCTGGAACCGGAGTGTTACCCAGAGCATCGGCCGGCAATTCAGTACATTTTTCGACCCGCGAATTCTGGATCTCCCTTTGCATCTGATCGGCCATGGTTTGTAAATCCTGGCAAATCAGAGAAGGTTCAACGGCGTGAACTGGTAGAAATGGAATGAGAAGGCATAATAGGAGGTATCTCATACCGTCTATTTTCGGCGACTTTGGCTAAAACATTTAGAGTTTTAGTAACTTAGTCGGATTTTTCCGGTTAGCCGTGGCCCGAACTCATGAAAACTTCATCATAATTGATGAATTTTTGGGATTCACCCAGTGACAGGAAGTAGTCCTCGGTGAGCTTCATGGTGTCCTCCAGAACTTGGCAACCAAAGATCTGGGACCTGAAAGCAGCAGCATGAGGGAATCCGGCGGCAAACCAGACCACGAGCTTTCGGATCTGTACCAGAGCTGTTCTTTCTTCACTGAAAGTTTCAGTGATATAGGTATATAAACGCTGGATCACTTCCCAGTAGTCTTTGCCCAGGAAGATAGAACGCTTCTGAGAAGCGTAATGAGGATCTAAGGATTCAAGGAAAATGAAAGGATTTCTGAGAGCTCCACGGGCTATCATCAAAGCATCACAGTTGGTTTTTTGAAGTCGCTCGGATACCCCATAAGGATGATGAAGATCTCCGTTTCCAATCAAGGGAAGTTTTTTTACATCATTAAGATTCTCAATAAAGTTCCAGTCAGCAAGTCCGGTGTACTGCTGGGTTCTGGTTCTTCCATGGATGGCGACCCATTCAATCCCTGATTCTCGAGCAATTTTTAAAATCTCAGCGGCATTGCGAGTATTGGCATCCCAACCGGTACGGATTTTTATTGAAAGCGGAAGTTTCATCTTGGATCGCATTTTTTCAAATAAAGGAGCGAGCGCTGAGATCTCTTTCATCAGGGCCGAACCGCCGCCCTTAGTGACAACTTTTGCAACCGGACAACCCATGTTGATATCCAGAAATTTTGGTCCAAAGCTTTCGGCGACTTCCGCTGCACGGGCCATGGACTCCGGGTCTTCTCCGAAAAGTTGAATCCCCACATTCTTTTCAAGTGGATCGATTTTGAGCATGTCCAGGGTTCGTTGATTTCCATAGTTGATGCCGTGACATGAAATGAGCTCCGAAACTGTTCCACCGGCGCCCAGGTCTTCCATCAAAAGTCGGTAGGGCAAATTACAAATACCGGCCATAGGTGCCAGCAATAAGCGCGAGGAAAAATCAATCTGACCCAGCTTCATAGGATTGGCCAGAGATTCAAATTTCGCCATCTTCGCAGTTAGCTCAGGTGAAAAAGGGGGCGGAGTTCTCATGGCTCCTTTTTAAACGAGGTCTTGGCGGAGTGGCAAATTGATAAATACATTTTTCATATTAGTGGTTGTCGAATGAATTCATTCGGAATATCTTTCACAGGCTTTATTTTCAATATGTTAAGAGGAGCTTTATGAAAGTCTTTTCATTGGTTGTTTTATTTTTTTCATTTGCGGCCCTGGCCGATGAGACATGTAAGACTTCGCTCTATGATTTTCGTATTACCAATTCCTACATTGAGGCCAGGGGTCAGGGTGATAACGTGAGACTTCCATACCACGAAGTCCGCAGCCTCAGCCGCCGCAGCCGCTCTGATTTCAAGGCCCTTATTAATATCCTGAAAGATCAGATTGAAACCGATGAGGTACTCACTCAAACTGAAATTGCCTTGATCGAGCGTTTTGCTCTTACAATTGCTGATGGTTACCAAGAGCTTCTAAGCATGATGTACGCCAAAGCCTATGATAAGAAAGGTCACATCGTGGTTCGCTATATGGTGACTGAAAACGGCTCTTATCGTTGTCTCTAAGTGCCAGCAGTGAAGAGGCATATCGTTTTTGATTGTGACGGTACTCTCATTGATACCTCTAACTTCAAGTACCAGCTCTTTCCTGGAATCAAAGATCTTCTTCTGGAATTAAAAAAAGATAGTTGCCTTTACGTCTGGGCGGCCAGGGATCGAGCATCCACCATGCGCATTTTGCAAGAACAAGGAGTGTACTCGCTCTTTGATGCTTTTTGTACCGTGGACGATGCACTTCCTAAGCCTCACATCTCAGGTTTAATGGAGCTGGTGGGAACTCACCCTAAATCTCAGATTTGTGTCATCGGAGATACTTCGAATGACATTTTGGGAGCAAAGAATTTTGCTGTCCTTTCAATTGGGGCCGGATGGAATAAGCAGATAAGAACTGAGATTCTAAAAGAATTGGGGGCCAGTTTCATCGCCACTGAGCCTTCTCAATGTGCGGATTGGATCCGCCAACATATTTTTTAGCGATAAATTCAGGTATTCGGAGATTGATTGTCCCCACACCATGGACCTTCAGGTGCTGGCCCAATAACCCATCATTTCTTTAGTCGACTTTCGCAAGTATGTGAGGCCAGCGAGACGAAATATTTTCAGCATTTTTCATACGCTGACACTTCGCACACTAAATAAACTGTTGTAAGCTCATCGAGCTAAAAACAGATAGGAGTTGTTCATGTTTGATAATTTAAGTGAGAAGTTTTCGGATGCTTTCCGTTCCCTGCGTGGAAAGAGCAAGATCACTGAAGAGAACATCGAAGAAACACTTAAAGGTGTCAAAACTGCTCTTTTGGAAGCAGACGTAAATTTTAAAGTTGTTAAAGAATTCGTAGATAAAGTGAAAGTTGAAGCCATGGGT
>JBEIEO010000278.1:0-3411 GCA_040382895.1 Halobacteriovoraceae bacterium | reverse complement strand
CCTGACAGCGGATAATATCCTGAATCTCATTTTCTCGGTGCACCTGATTTGGAATGATGATGGGAGAAAGATCCGTACCTTCGTTAGAACCACATTCCATGCCGATGATGTCTACGCTTTGAGTGTTTTGACCACGCACCCGAAAACTGTAAATTCCGTTGAGATTATCTTTTACTTTATAATCTACTGAAGGATTAAAATCTTCCCGGATTCTTCCAAAGAAAATGGCAAGACTCTTATAAACACCTGTGGGATTAATCGCCGGCCTATAACCAAGTAAAAGATTGATTTCATGATTCAAAACTTCCCGGGTCTCAGGACTCAGATCCTGCCAGAAAGTTTTGATAGCAAATTTCTTATTCTGTTTGATATCAGAGAGTACGCGATCTACCGTGCTCCGGTAGAGTTTTACATCATAATCATGGGCCAGTGAGGTTCCAATAGCAACTCCCAAACCGACAGTCGCACAAAGCAAAACCTTGCTGGTGCCATCTACAATGGGCTCGAAAATGGCTTTGGCCATCTTTTCACCGGTATCAGATTTACCACAGCTACCAAGAAGGAGAAGACCGCTTAAGATCAGAATTTGGGGAGTTGTTTTCATACCCATGAGCTTAAGGCGAAAAAGCCTCTAGGAGTTGCAGGCAGTAATTTTTACAGGCTTTTTAGTGGGGAAAACTAAATCTTTCCGCGAGCGTCGCAGTCCACTTTCTTACCTTCCAACCACTTATGGATGTCGTGCTTAAAGCCCGTCCCGGTCTGGGTTAAATCCCCCTTAGAAAAGACTTTAACGATAGACCCAGTCTCGCCGGGGATAATATCCACAAGCACCAGGGGCCTTGGACCCATAGATTGATGATCTACTTCGTAGCGGACAGAGCCGGAGTTTTTGCTCTGATTGAATTCGGCCAGTGTCTTTTCATACTTTGGGTAATCCGACTGGGGATAACATTTCGTCATCTTTTCATTGAGAAGTGAGTAAGCCTCTTGCGGGGATTTTTCACTGGTGTAATCACCCTGAAAGAAATCCTTGCGATAACGACCATCCGACATTCCTGAGCAGGCCACAAGAGCAAAGAGGATAAGGTATTTCATGAGTTTTTCTTCCCAATAAAGCATGGGTGTCCGAAGAGACACTTTTCATTAATAGTTTTCGCGACTGAAGGAGGAACCATGGCTTCCCAACCGGGTTCATTGTTCACAATCATATGCAGCACTTTAGAAGAATAAATGTGAAGAAGATCCTTACTTGGAGACTGAATGTCCACGATTTTACCATTGGCCTTGAGGTGCTCATAGACATGCTTGGTCGCGGCCGGCACATTGAGGTTATCCAGGGACTCAAGCATCCCTTTCTCAGACTTATATGGATAAATATAGACCTTCACGTTATCGCGGAAAAGCTGGCCCAGGGCCGAAAGAATACCGCCTTCAACGCTGGAATACTCTTCCGTGAAGACTTGCTGGAAGTTGTAAATACCAAGCACCAGACCCAGGTTTGGTACGTTGAGCTTAGCAAAGTAATTTGTGAGTTTGTAATACTGCGGATAATTGGTAATCAGAGTTTTCTGTCCGAGAGCACAGAGTAAATCTACTCGCGCCAGGAAATCTTCCTTCGTTACATCCCCTGCCTCTGATTTCAACGTGGAGATGGTGATCTCAGAAATCGCCACCACTTCTGATTCTTTTTTACCGATGTTTTTAGCAAAGTCCGAGAGACCTGATTTGATCATGTCAAAACTTACCAGCGTCGGTGGTCTGAAGGATCCACGCACTACCAGTACGTCTTTTTTATAAAGGATGTCACTCGGAAGAACCACATGCCCCTGCTCATCGAACATAATCGCGTGGGTCATCCCCTGCTTCAACAGATGCAGGTTCATCAGACGGTTATCGACGTTCTCAAAAACTTTTCCACCGAAGCGGATGAAATTGACTTCAATACGGGAAGTATCCAGGTGATCCATCAACGAGTTGATAAAGCCTTCAGAATCCCTCTGCAAAAATAAGCAAGCATACACCAGGTTTACCCCGATAATACCTAAGGCATCCTGTTGAAGAATGTTCTGGTTATCCAACATCCGCACGTGAATCAGAACTTCTGAAGTTTCTGAGCCTGGCACGTGCTGAAAGCGCACACCTAACCAGCCGTGAGACTCGTTGGTTTTGGTGAAGTTAAGTGCAGCAACCGTATTGGCGAAAGCAAAGAACTGATGATCTTTTCCACGGGTATCTGCCAGACGCTCATCTAAAAGAGAATATTCTTTATCCAGCATCTTCAAGAGACGAGACTCACAGACGTAGCGATTGCCGCTTTCTTTACCGTAGATGTGATCGGAAAAGGTCATATCGTAGGCGGAGATGGTTTTAGCGATAGATCCCGATGCTCCACCCGCCTGGAAAAAGTAGCGTGCCACTTCCTGCCCGGCGCCGATTTCGGCAAAAGTGCCATAAAAACGTTTGGCGAGGTTGATTTTAAGGGCTTTTTGACGAAGTGAGAGTGCTTCTAACATGGTCTCGTTCCATCCTTAAGAACCTGAAATTGTTGAAATCCCCTAGAGTTTAGCACTCTTTAGGGGAAAATGAGGAGAAAAAAGCCTCGGAAATAGCTGCAGAGGAGCATAATTATTTAAAAGACTCACGCCGATAGGGTTTTACCTCAAACGGATAGGAGAGAGCTTATGCATTATCTTATTATGGCCTCAGCATTTATCGTTGCCTGCTACGCTGTTCAGTCAGTCTATGCCCGCAGCACAGTTTACCGCACAGTAACTATCGAAAAACGCAAACGTCACTGAGCCAGGTATTTCGATACGACCTCAAAAGTATCCCGGGAGGTCTTACCCTCCATCAGTTTAGTCAAAGCGTTCTTCATGAGCTTCTGACGATCTGAATCCACTTTCGTAATTAACGAGAATGCACTGGCCGCCCGCGAGGCAACTTGCGGGTTAAAGCCATCAATCCACTTAATCCGATCTGACATTAAGGCATAACCACTGCCGTCTTTAGCATGAAAAGACACGAGATTATTTCGCGCAAACTGGAGGTACAAAGACCTTAGATAATTTGGAACATCTTTTTGAAAGAGCTTATCTTTTTCCAGAATCTCGATACGCTTTAGGGCATCCGCTTTTGGAGTATATGCGGCCAGGGCCCCAAACCACTTAAGCATCACCAATGAATCCCCTTTAAATATGCAAATAAACAGGTACCATAAATTAGGATACCTTTGTACTATAGTAAGGAAAGAATATTATGACTGAAAGCAAAAGACAAAAACAGGTTGCAGGCGTTTTACATGAAGAACTGACGGCCATTTTTACCAAAATGGGACTCAGTATGATCGACGGATGCCTGGTATCGATTGCGTCTGTCAAAGTAACCCCCGATTTACTTGAAGCCCGAATTTAT
>JBEIEO010000277.1:0-3413 GCA_040382895.1 Halobacteriovoraceae bacterium | reverse complement strand
GTCAATGAATTTCAAACGCTGAAAACTCTGCGCATGACCAACAAGCAAGGTAACTTCTTATTAGAAAATACCCATCCTGATATGAAACTCGAAGGACCGTGGCAGATGCTTGAGCCTCAGGCCCTAAAGGTAAAATCTGATGTGGTTTCAAAGATTGTAGATGCTCTCAACATTGTTCGGGTTCGAAACTTTCATCGACTAGAGCCGATTAACATCACCAGCTTCTCACTGGATAACCCGACCCTGACTTTAGAATTCAAAACCAAGTCAGATAAAGTTTATGAGATAAAAATGGGTCTCATAAACCCGATCGATAATTCGGCTTATCTTTCTTTGTCCTCCCAAAATCAGATCTATCAAATTGATCCCATTGAGATGGCACTGGAAAGTTATGATCTTGCCCAAATGGTTGAGTCCAAAGTCCTGGCCGTCAATCCGGATTCACTGGCCTCCCTTGAAATCTACAGCGCTAAAGGATTGGAACTAAAACTTCTTAAGAAAGAAGGTCAGTGGGTAGATCAGGCCGGTGTCACACTCTCTGACTCGAAAGTCTCCCGCTTCTTTAACCGCCTGGAAGAGGTGAAAAGCTTCTCTATCCTTGAAAACCTCACCAGCGAACAGCAATCGTTCATGGAGAACCTCATGTCAGCACCGGCCATGAGTTTAAAACTAATTACCACTCAAGGTGTGCGCTCGTATGTACTCAGTGAAGTGTCTGGTGGAATCCCCGGAATGAACCTCTCCCGCGGGAAATTCTTTGCACTCTCGTCTGAGGATAAAAAATCCTTCGTGTTGATTGATGATGATCAGATGAACGTATTCAGTCAGAAAAGCACTGATCTTAAATAAGAATCACTTCAGGTAATTTCCATAAATCAAATGAAAATAAAAAATGGACACTTGATGTGTCCCTTAATAATTAAGATTCAAAGTCGAATCTGATTATTTGATTTCTTTGTGAACAGTGTGACGGCGAAGATTTGGATTATATTTCTTCATCTCAAGACGCTCAGGAGTCGTCTTCTTATTCTTTGAAGTTGTATAACGAGAAGGAGAAGCTCCTTCTTTTCTTGCTTCAGTACATTCTAATGTAACGATTACGCGTGGTCCCTTGGCCATAATATCCTCTCTCTGGAAAGTGCATTTACTTAAAAGTCGTAACAATATAGACTAGGTGCTCTAGATAAGACAAGAATTTTATTACAGAGACAGAATCATATGCAAAGCGTCAACCTTAAGAACTGGTCCCATTGCCGATATCACAAAGGTGAATTCATGGCCTTGATCACGTTTGGGGCCGATCCTGAATCCATTGAGAATAATCGCTTAGAGTATTACGTAACCGTTCTGGAAAACGAGATCCAGGAATCTTTTCAGCAAAAATTCGAGGATCTCGCGGATGCATGCTTGTTTCTAAATGCCAATTACGGTGACTGGGCCTTCGAGGACCAGACAGCACCTAAATCCGGATGCTCAACCTGTGCTGCCCATTAATTAAACGGATTCGGATCGTAGCCGTGATTCTTTTGAAGATCCCAGTTTCCACACTGAAGGAGTAAACGATTTCCCTGGGCTGCTGCTCCGAAATAGCGCTGAGGCATCACCTGATATTCAGTGTATTGAAAATCCACTTCCACCAATTCAGAGTGAGTTTCTTCTGGAACACCATAGTTCAAGCGAACCTCATAATTATCTACGATGTAGTGCTGAGTCGCTGCACGAGGGAAAACTTTGAGAAAGAGCTTCGAAAATCCCGGAGCATTGGTTGTTCGCACATAGAAGTAAATTTTTTATCAAAAAACTTGGGACTGAACTTCATACTGAGATGAAAAATCAGGGAACAGTCGCTCAAGTTCAGTCGAACTTAGTCTTTCTTTCAAATTCTGCGCCTCAAACTTCGCTTCAAATGGCTCCTTGATCATCCCTTTATGAATCTTGAGATCATTCATTTCAAATAGTGGAGTCTCTCCCCACATCCATTCCCACTTAGTGAGGGTCCTGAAACTTTCCTGCACTTCCGGAAGTGACAGCAAACTTCCGTCTAGCTGCCGCTTCACGGTCTTGAGCTCATGGGTGATGAGATCCATCACATCTTCAATCGTGATACCCGGAATTTTTTCATTCAGTGTAATAACTTTCGATCGCACGGAAGGAATGGATTTAGAATCTTTGGCCACGATCGTGTGTTTAAGACTCTCTTCCAGTTTATCCAGGTCGGAAGAAACCAGAAATGTTCCATGATGAAAAGAAGCTTCCTTAATTTGCTTGAATGCTGAACCTGAGATCTTTTTTCCCTCCAACCAAAGATCATGTCGAGGGGATATTTCCAAAGGAATATCAGCTTGCTGGAAAGCTTTTTGGATGAGCTCCACTCCCCGCCTCCGGTCAATCATTCCTTCAGGATAAATGAAGGAGTAATTCAGATTTCCTTGGTCATGAAAAACACATCCTCCGCCGCTTTGCCGGCGAACTAACCAGATATCGTTTTTAACTAAGTAAGGGAGATGACACTCAATCCAGGGATTCTGAAAACGTCCCAGTACCACGCAGGGGCGATTTACATAAAAGAATGCCAGCGGCAAATCCGCCCCTCCCCGCAGGAAATGATCCTCCAGGGCCAGGTTAATAAAAGGATTCTGAAAGGGTGAAACAAAGACATTCATGCTCCCCCATGATAGAGTTAAAATCATGAAAGAACAAACCCACAGCGCGATTCTTCCTGAACTTCCCATCGTTGGCACCCTCAAGCTCACCAGTCGTGACGGCAAAACCCTCGCTTCCATTGATGTGGTGAAAAAACAAAAACCCCAGGGGACGAACGTTTTTTTTGAAAAGTGTTATCAAGAATTGTTGGCTTTCCTTACCGGTAAAAAAAAGAAAATCAATATCAAACTCGACCTTTCAAATCTCACACCCTTCCAGCAAAAGGTGCTGCAAGAGATGGGAAAAATTCCTTATGGCCATGTGGTCACCTACAAAGATCTCGCAGCTGGTATGCAATCCAGGGGGTTTCAGGCCATTGGTTCGGCCTGTGGAAGAAATCCCTTTTTGTTGATCTATCCCTGTCACCGTGTGGTGGGATCAAACGGCATGGGAGGCTTTGCTCATGGACTTAAAATGAAAGCGGAGCTCCTGAAACTTGAAAACCGGCCGTAGATTAAAATCCGTATTTAACGCTCTTGCAGGAACCAAGCTCTTTGATCTCTAGTCCTGGTAACTCCAAATCTATCAGCGAGCGCTTGCCTTCAATTTCCCGTTCCTCATATTCGCGCTTGAGGCGTATCTTGAGTGAGAGTTTCACCGCCGGAGTTTTAATCTCCATCTGTAGACGACGGGTATTTTCAGTTCTTTGAATATCGTTTTGAGAAATTTTATAGAGCTTCTTATTGGCCATAAGATAGGCAACATCTCTG
>JBEIEO010000276.1:0-3413 GCA_040382895.1 Halobacteriovoraceae bacterium | reverse complement strand
CGACATTTAAAAGAGAAAAATTTGATCCTCTAAAATTGAGTAGTTAGGTGGATATGAAGCGTTCTTTTTTAATCTCAGAGCGAAGGATCTGAAAGAAGCCATCGCTAAAAGGGAGCGAAGCCGCCATACCGATTCCGATAAAGGCTCCATTATCTTTCTCGTGAATATGCCTTACGGTAAGGGTGGCATTTTCCATCCAGTTGTGACCACAGACTTGGATAATAATAAAGCTCGAGTTACGGTTAAAGAATTCAAGGTTCAGGCTGGGTACTTTGATACCAATTCCTAATTCAGAAATGTTTTCCAGTTTCACTTTGATATCCAAAGAGGTGGAAGCTGAAAGTGTTCGTAACGTGAGATGCAAATTGGATTTTTTCGGTAGCGATGTCCGTTCTAAATTCCGGCTCTCAATCGCCTTCGCTTCTTTGGGATAAGTGCAGCTCAATTGATTTTTGAAAACCCGATAGTCACCAGGCAAGAGTTTGAAGATTAAGTTTTTGTAATTGATTTTGATATAAACAGGAAATTGATCATCAAACTCAAAAGGCAAAGTGGTCTTAAAGATCATGGCCTCTTTGAGAACTTCCATATTTTTTATGACGTAAACTTCGCGCTTCACTGGCAGAGTTTGCCAGATCTGACCAATCTCCATTACGGGAGCTTTTCTGGCCATATTTGCAATTTCTTCTTTGTGAGCAAGTAAGCGATATCGATCCATTCAAGCATTATACCTCTAGGTAAAAATCAAGGAAGAAAAAAATTTTTACAGGAATTTTGCAGATTTAGCCCGAGTTTCTTTGGCTTTGTTCTTCGATCTACTGCCAAACTCTTTTGCCACTATCAGCTGGGACGACCATGATCATGCTTATGACAATGTTGGTTAAAAAAAGAGAGCCAGAAAGTTCTCATCGCTGGAAACAAGAAGGCGTTAACACCAGCTATATCTTCTTAGATGGGACACAGAGAGATGGATGCCGGTCAGATCTCTCAAGGAAGAGATTTTTCCCACTTCAGACATTCCTGAACAGCTGTTGTGAAGTTTTCATGATGGCTTATGAGAGTGCCTTGATTAGCTCCTCCTTCTTTTGAGCAGTAACCATGGGTATGAATACCGATGATTTCATTTTCTTCATTCACCACAGAGGAACCAGAGTTTCCTCCCATGGTATCCACATCGTAGAAGAACTCGGAACCTTTGGATAAAAGCAGAGTTGAGGTATGGCTTTGTTGGGGACCATTTTTTGTTTCGTTGTAATTGGGCCAACCGTATCCCGTGATGGTCACGGGACTTCCATGTTTAGGAGAGCGATTAAGACTTGTTTTTAAATATCCCTGAACATCGCCCGGATATTTATTAGTAACTTCATTGGGAAGAATTTTAAAAACCGACCAGTCTTTACCATGGCCTGAGTTCTGACTAAGAAGCGAAAGATCATCAATCAGATAAGTGTCTTCGGCTTTTGATTTAAGAATCCCTGTCTCATCATTGAAGGTATTAAATTGTGCGATTTTGAGATCATGAAAACAGTGACCAGCTGAGATAGCACAGGATCTTCCGATCAAAGTCAGGGTGCAACCTACTTGAGCGCCTGGCTTAATCGCCCTTCCCACTTCTTTCACAAAAGACGGACGACGCTCATCCTTTTCCCCACAGATGGTGAAATTTTCGGCAGCAAAGACGCAAGTGGTGAGAAGCAGTGCCATGAACATGGCCACCTTGTAGGAAAAAAGGGCGGGTCTTGCAACCCGCCCTGAAGATTATTTTCGAACTTCGATAGAGAAGCTCTTCTCAAGGTTTGGTTTTCTTGAGTTTAGAAGCTCGCCGGGAACGATTAACGGAGCTGTAAGTTTAAGGGATAGCTCATTTTTCTTGGCCAGATCGTTCTGGATCAATCCTGCCAGGTTCAATTCAAGGTTAGTGCCCTTAATGCTCGCCCGCTGAGAAGGATAAGCCGACTTAACTTCAGCGATGGTCCTCTTCTTACCGATCTTAGGTTTTGCTGTGAAGACGGCTTCGACTGATCCCTGAGCAGAGATAGAGCCCTCTATACCAAGGCTCAGGATCGATTTCGCTTCATCAAAAGAAGCATTCTTAAAGCTTACCGGGAAGATAGGAGTAACAAATTTCTCTTCTACCACTTCCAGCACCACTTCACCCTGAAGATTAATTTCTTTTTCAGACTCTTCTGCTTTGACAGCTTTCTTCTTCAGAATCACGAATACTTGTTTCGGTTCTTTCACGAGCCTTACAGAAGTTGTGAAAGTTTCAAATTTAGCGTTCGGAGCATCGACTTTCACTTGAAGACCAAACTCATCCACCAGACCATTGGTCTGGAAGTGAACCTGAATCTGACCGGTGAGTTTTTTCGGAGTTGTTTCATCACGGTATTCGGTGCGCGTGCAAGCGTAAGGAACCTGACGGTATCTGGTGACGTTGCCACAAACTTGTTCAGAGTATGGAATATCACGACAATCATTGCGAGCAGGAATGGTTTGACATTGGCGACGTGGAACGTAGTCACAGTCCTGATCAGTGTAGCTTACGTTTCGACAAGTTCTCTCACCTGGAACAGTAGTACAAGACTGACCTCCACCAACAGTTTGACAGCTCTGGCCCCCGCCAACCGTGGTACAGCGCTGCTGTCCATTTGAATCAGTTCGACATACTTCACGCGTAGGTCGCTCAGTACAAACCTGGCGACTGGGACGCTCAGTACACACCTGACGACTAGGACCGTTGCTGCATTCCTGACGGGTGCGAGTAACGTTTCGACAAACGCGCTCATTTTCAGTCCAGCATCTCTGGGATGAAGGAATCCACTGACACTCCTGACGGTAACGAGTGACATCGTTACATTCATAACTTTCGTAAGGAACATCGTTGTAGCAGGTAGATGGAACCTCATAGGCCACCGGACGTACGACATTGATAGTCTTTTCAACTTTCATCACTTCAGAGTTCTGACCACGAAACTGGATCAAAGACTCCACTTGAGCAGCGGCACTAAGACTCATGACCGCGAGTAAAAGAATAGAAAATAGACGCATGAACAACCCCTCTCTTGATAATTGCGCGTTGAACAATTAAGTTTCTAAATGACACTCTTCCTGAGTAAATGAGTAAATCTCTGCAATGAAAGTGCCATTAGTTAATTGAAAATAAACCAACACTTGATGCGCGACCACAAAGTGACTGGGGCCAAATTGTTTTGAATGCATCGCACATTACAAATAGCGCAAAAACGTGGTGCAATATTAAAAAATGACTCGAGGGAGCTGCTTATGAAATCATGGATTCTGATTTCTGTTTTCTTTTCTTTTTCGGCACTGGCATGTCCAACGCTCGTTGGTGAGTACAAAATTTGTCGTGTGATTTCTTCCGCTAAAACCACACCTGCGACTTCGATCAAAGT
>JBEIEO010000275.1:0-3422 GCA_040382895.1 Halobacteriovoraceae bacterium | reverse complement strand
GAGCTTGTGGGCGAGGTCGATGAGATATTTCTGCCCTTTCTGAGAAGTCAGGCGTCCGGCATTTCCAATTATCCACTCATTCGTTTTCTTCTCGATCAGCTTTTTTGTTTTGTCCGGACTATTTTTTAAATCAATCCCGTTGTAAATGAGATGTAACTTTTTTTTCGGAAACCACTCTTCATTACCTTGAACTAAGCTTCGTCCGATCTCTTCAGAGTTTACCACTACATCGGTGAGGATCTTGGAGAAGAGAAATCGATTTAACCACGTGTTGCGAAGAGGGTGAGGCATTCCTCGGCGATAAATGATTTTTTTAACTCCCACGAGCTTAGCGGCAATGCCAGCACTCTTCAAATCGGCGGGTAAGTTCATAATGATGGTATCGATCTTTTTTGCGCGAAAAAAAAGCATGAGCACTAAGACTTTTAAGGGATTTAGGAAAGTCAGATTGCCAATATTGAATGAATAAGTAGGCAGGCGCTCAGCCGTGCCTCTTGTTCTTAGTTGCGAATGCACATGTGTGACGAGATAGACTGAATAGCCGCGGCGCTGGAATTCTTTAGCGGTAGAAAAATGCCATTTCTCGCCTCCGCCCCAGGCCTTATTGGTGTTAAAAAAGCAGATCGTTTTAGTCGGGGAATCTTTCATTGTCTCTCAAGTCTTTGCCTAAGCCATTCACTTTGATAAGTTTTGTGAATGATTAAACTAATTATCCTAGCTCTCATCAGTTTACCCCTATTCGCACAAGATGTCCGTACAGAACGACATACGGAAGCCACTGAAGTCTTCAAAAATCTCCACTTCTTTTATAAGGGGCGAGGCATGGCGATCTCGCCTGACTTGATCAAACTTTATGAGATCATGAGTCAGCGGGGAGTTGGCACTCAAGATTTGGGGCCGATCTATCAGCGCTGGGGTTTAATTTTTAAAGATAATAAAGCGCAAGGGATCTATCCCGTGGCTTATGAAGGCATGCAGGTGGGAGTGCTGGGCTGTGTGGCCTGTCACTCGGGAAAAGCCGCTGGTGAGTACATCATTGGTTTGGGAAATAAAAACATCGATGTCGGCCAGATCGGAACAGATGCTTATCTAGGGATGAAAGTTTGGGGAGCGATCCCTCGACAGAACCCGGCCTTTAAAGAGGTGCATGAGCGAGCGCTTGAATTCACTAAAGGACTTTCCGATAAAACGATTTCCAACCAAACCCAAGGTTTAGTTCCTACGAGTCTTATTCGCTCTTGGTTTTATAAAGTTCAGAACCTTCCATTCCCGGCCAATTTTCCTCGTGGTCAGGTGAAAGTTCCCCATATGTGGGGCTATGGTGAAAAAAGAAAATCCGGTTCCTTCTGGGATGGGGAAGGGAACGGAGAGTTAGGCGGATGGGCGATTGCGGTCGAACTCTACGCCGGCCAGACTCCAGAAAATGTGCGTGAGTACTATGATCGCGTTCATAAAGCCGAAGATTATTTAGGCGACTTTCTGCCTCCGAAGTATCCATTCAAAATTGATCGTCTGAAGGCCGAGAAGGGTGCGAAGCTCTATCAGACGAGTTGCCAGGGCTGTCATGGTCTGCATAACCGCGACCTGCAAGGTCATCCTATCTATGAGCAGACTAAGCACATTCCTCTGCGGATTGTGAAAACCGATCCAGATCGCCTTAACGCTCTTACCGAAGAGCTTTACCAATTGATCGATAAAAATCCGCTCAATGATGTGATTCAATCAGTACGCAAGCCAGAACCTGGGTATGTGGCCCAAAAACTTTGGGGAGTGTGGTCTCGTTTCCCATATCTCCACAACGCTTCGGTGCCGACCGTGTATGATCTTTTGTTAAGTCCTGAACTTCGACCAAAAGCCTTTTCTCTGAAAAATGCCGGTGAAAAAGCTCGCTTTGATGAGGTGAAAATGGGTCTGACTGCGGGGGGAGCTGAGAATCTCAAAAGCCGCAGTGTGTATGATACCGGCCGCTCTGGGCACTCTAACCAAGGTCACTATTTTGAGTCCTTTAAGAAGTTTACTCATGAGAACCGCCTGGAGCTAATTGAGTTTCTCAAGACTCTCTGATGTGTTAGGATAGCCTCGAGGTATATCTATGCATATTCTGGTTACCGGGGGCGCCGGTTACATTGGATCTCACGCGGTGAAGGCGTTAGGCAAAGCCGGCCATAAAATCACCGTCATCGATAATTTATCTACCGGTCACAAAGCCGCTGTCACTTTCGGTGAACTGATTGTGGGTGACATCGGCGACGAAGCTTTCCTTGATAAAGTTTTCTCTTCTCATAAGTTCGATGCCGTCATGCATTTCGCTGGAAGCATCGTAGTGCCGGAGAGTGTGGAGAATCCTCTGAAGTACTATCAGAATAATTCTCTTAATTCATTCAAGCTCATTTCTGCCTGTTTGAAACATAACGTTCACCAGTTTATTTTTTCATCCACCGCTGCTGTTTACGGTATGACCGATGGTCCAGTGGATGAGAATCATAGCACAAACCCCATCAATCCTTACGGTCAATCCAAGCTCATGACTGAGCAGATGCTGCGTGATGTGGCATTCAGCTCCCCATTACGTTACGTAGCTCTTCGTTATTTTAATGTTTCAGGTGCTGATCCTGAAGGTCAGATTGGTCAATCGTTTCCAGGTGCTACTCACCTGATCAAGGTAGCTTGTGAAGTGGGAACTAAGAAGCGCGATCATATAAAGGTCTTTGGAACTGATTATCCAACTCAAGATGGAACCTGCATCAGGGATTATATTCATGTCTCTGATCTTGCTGATGCTCACGTAAAAGCATTGGATTATTTATCTGCAGGAGGGAAATCTCAGGTGCTGAATTGTGGCTACGGTCATGGCTTCAGTGTTAAAGAAGTTTTAATTAAATTCATCGAAGTAACTGGTGAAAAAATTCGTATCGACGAAGCTCCTCGTAGAGCTGGCGATCCGGCGATTGTTACTTCTATCGCCAAAAAAATTCGCTCTGAACTCAAGTGGCAGCCAAAATATGATGATCTCTCTATCATCATTAAATCAGCTTTCGAGTGGGAAAAGAAAAGGCCTTACTGATGCAGAAAAAAGCCGTCGTCGTACATTCTGGTGGTATGGACTCAAGTCTGTGCCTGGCAATTGCAGTACAAGAATTTGGAGCTGCGAATGTGCTCTCGCTGTCTTTTACCTACAATCAGCGCCACTCTGAAGAAATCAATCGCGCTCGTAAAATCTCCGAGCACTTTAAAGTCGATCATACGGTCCTCGAAATCAACTGCCTCTCGCAAATCACCGAGAGTGCTCTTATTGGCAACCAACAGAAAATTGAACATAAATCCGGCGAAGCTCCAAATACTTTAGTGGTTGGCCGCAATGGTCTGATGGCCCGCCTGGCTGGTATTCATGCTCATTCTTTAAAAGCGAAATGCATTTATCT
>JBEIEO010000274.1:0-3427 GCA_040382895.1 Halobacteriovoraceae bacterium | reverse complement strand
CCTAAGGGTGACTGGCGACCGGCCTACACAGGTTGGTTCGCTGACTACGCACACTTGACCCTTCCTCCGGGGGCCAAGGTCGGCTACTCCCAGGACGCTATGGCCTTTATGGGAGCGACCCAGGATCCTAGTGGCTTTTATCGCTTCAATGCTGTCTGGAATCTTCTTGGGCAAGACGGAGTCACTATTCACGTTATTCATGATTATGTCCTAAGTCTTCAAAAAGCCTTCCTCAAGCAACTTCCGGGAACCTTAATCGAGACCTGGCAACTAAACCCCCTCTACCATCCAGAACTTCGCTGGCATGGTCATTTTTTAACTTACGAAGCGGCGACCTTGGAGCTGGCAGAAAGCCTCCAGAACACTCTGAAACAGCATGGAATTCTTATCGACCGCCGCGGACTGCGACTGCGCTTTGGCTTCGGTCTTTATCAAGATTTAAATGATGTAAATGAGCTTTGTAGACGCCTAGAGAAGTTGGCATAAAAAACTCAATAATCTCCATCGAAAAGACCTAAAGTTTCGGATTTAAATGCCGATAGAACCCTTAAGTACAATAAGTTTGATTGAAGACTTAAGGATAGTATATGAGTATCAAGCTTGGTTCAATTGTGATGGTATTGATGATTTTCTTCATCGCTAAAATCTCTTTTGAAACTGCCATGGCAGAAAAAAATCCAGAAGTCACTCGCCTCAACGACCGCTCACCTGCTTCCATCGATCAGAGTTACTACGATCACATGAACAAGCGCTGAGTTAGTTCAAAATCTCTTTTGCCCAAAGTTTGAATTTCTCACCACGATCCACATAATTTTTAAATTGATCAAATGAAGGGAACGCCGGTGAAAACACCAGGTGTCCTTTTAGTTTTTCTGACTTCACCAAGTGAAAAACGCTTTTGAGATCTTGTGCCGGAGTCACCTGAAAATCCTTCCCTAGCTCATCGGCAAGTCTTTGAGTCACATCACCGATGGTGAAAATCCGTTGGATCTTGTTTTTGAATGGCAGAAGATCCGGCAGAACTTTATCCGCTTCGTTGCGAAGCTTTCCACCAAGAATAAGATACAAGGGCTCAGTGGCTTCATTGAAAGCTTTGATGGCAGTCATTGTGGCCAGAGTATTGGTACTCTTGGCATCGTTATAAACATGAAGGCCATGGTAGTTCATAACATACTCAAGCCTGTGGGCCACTCCCGGAAATTGATTGATGAATTCCTGAAATAACTTATCCAGATCAGGTATCTTTAAAAGCTCTAAAACTTTATAAGCGCCGTAGAAGTTCGCTTCGTTATGTTCCCCTCTGACCTTCGCTTGAGAAAAATCAAACTTCGCTTTGAATTCTTTCGGAAGATCACCTTTCTGAAAAAAATGCTTCTGTACCGAATGATCTTTGGCTTCATCAAGAAAAGGATTCTCCAGTCCATAAATCATATGATCAGTGCTGGTCATATTTTTAAGCATCCGAAACTTTGCCAGAGCATAGTCTTTAGGATGATCGTAGCGCTCAGAATGGTTTGGGAAAAGATTTAAAAATAATCCGATGTGAGGATGGAACTCATGGATCGTTTCGAGCTGAAAGCTTGATACTTCAATCACTGCATAGTCTACCTTCTCACCCGATAGCGCCAGTTCACAATAAGGTGTGCCGATATTACCGCCGCAAAATACTTTTTTGCCGGCAAGCTTCAGTGCCTCAGCAATCATCGTGGTGGTCGTGGTTTTACCATTAGTGCCTGTGATGGCGATAACCGGAATATCTTTGGTCTCTCGATAGGCATATTCAATTTCTGAAAGGATCGGTACTCCTTTCGCAACAGCTTGTTTCAGAGATGGATGAGTGGTGGGAATCCCAGGAGAAATAACGATTTCATCCATTTTATGGAAGTGCTGAGCGAAATCCTCTTCAGAATAACAAGAACAGGGCTCCAATAACTTCTCTAGCTGCTCAGAGTAGTACCAGGAGTCCACCTGGCCTTTATTGACCGCATAGAGGTCCTGTTTCATTTTCTTTGCCAGCTCAACGGCGGCTTTACCGGATTTTCCCATCCCGAAGATGGCCACTTTATTTATCTTGTCCATAACCTGTGTTATACCCCTATCCAATGGATCTTAAACTTCGCCTTATACAAATCGCTGAATTCCTACAACCATATCAAAGAATATGGCAAAACGAAATCATGCTCATGTATCCCAACCCACTTGAGTGTTTTCCGCAAGCCTGGGTGGAAGAACTGGCGGCCATAACCTCTCCTGAGGATGTGGTTCGTTTAGAAATGAAAGACTTTCGGGGTCTGGTAATGTCTCCGAATCTGCTGAAGTTCTATCAGCGCATCGAAGAACTATCGCTGCTGCCACAAGTGCCTGAACTTCCCCCAATGCCGGAGAATTCCTTTACCTTTTTGTATGTGATTCCTAAAAAGCAGCATGAGATTCGAAAACTCGCCCCGTATATCCAACATTTCTATCAAAAACATCAGGTAAAAGGTGTGGTTGATATCGGAGGAGGGATCGGAATTTTGGCCCAGACACTGTGCAATCAGTACAACCTGAGAGTCATGAGTCTGGATATGGATCCAGCGTTACAAAAGACCGGTCGCCAACGTCATGAAAAGAATTATCGGCATGCTGACAATAAGGTAAGCTACCACCTGGTCAAAGTGGCAGCAGATGAACCAAAATTTAAGGCTTTGCTCCAGCCTGATCTCATGACAATTGGTCTTCACGCCTGCGGCCAGCTTTCTTTAGATCAAATTCGGGCGACAGTTAAAAATGAAGTGAGACACCTCATAAACTTTGGCTGCTGTTATTATAAACTCGCAAAGACTGAGCATGGCCAAAACATTTCTCATTTTGCCCAGTCACTTGAATCAAGAGTAGAGCAAAGCCCTTACGCTCTCACTCTTTCTACACGCGCTCATAAAAAAATGAACGATAAAGACTATGCTTTCAAGTTAAAAGTGAAATTCTATAGGTATGCTATGCACTTCCTGTTGCATGATGAATACCAGCTACCGGAGATGGTAACTCTTGGAAATACTCATCCCAAACTCTATGCTGAAAGTTTCGGTGTCTACGCCTTGGATCAACTTCAGAGAATAGCCGTGGAACCGAGACACAATGTAGAGGATTTAAATTCTTACTTTTTAGATGTAAGACGGCAGGAATTGATCTGGAAAATGCTAGCGGCCGGACTTATCAGAAATGCTTTCGGACGCCTGCTGGAAATCTATCTTCTGCTCGATCGTGCCATCTATCTGGAAGAACATGGATACAAAGTGGAGGTCATGGAATTCTTCGACGAAGATAAATCTCCCCGCAACATTGGCCTCGCAGCAGCAAGAATCTCGTGAATAGCTGAGTTGTCATCCTGGATGAGATTGAAGTTTTTAAACGCTCTAAAATTACTCGCTAAGGCTTCATTGGAAGT
>JBEIEO010000273.1:0-3428 GCA_040382895.1 Halobacteriovoraceae bacterium | reverse complement strand
TGGATGATTTCGATAAAAATGTCGAAGTTGATTTAAAGTACTGGATGGGTATCAACAACCTTCCATATTCTGAGTATCACTAATTCATTAGGGCATTTATTCTCTCTACCAGGCTCTTTGCAGAGTAGGGAACATTTATAAGGTGTTTTACCCCGAAGTAAGCTGCAAGGGAGAGAGTTTCCTGGTCATCCGTCTGAAATACGATGAGAAAGTTATTAGTCTTTAATATCTTTCGCATTAGTCTATCATTCAGCATATTTTTGTGAATGATGACAAATTGATTATCTTCCATCAATTGCTCGGCTTCTTCTTTTGTATGTGCTTCTACCAAATGGAAAAAACCATGTTTGGTAAGCATTTCACGCTGGAGAATCCGAATTTCTTCATGTTCATCTGCTATCAGAATGGGAATCGATAAATTCATTTTGCAATCATATCAGTCGGAGATGATTCTTTCCAGTCCAATAACTTGTTGATTCTGCAGCAAACCTGAGGAGTAGAGGGATACTTTTGGTCAGGTATAAAGTCGCAAAAAATCCTCAATTTTTTCTTAAGTTGCTTTTAGGAGCACCGATTAGGTCATTGTCTGTCACATGAGTGATGACAAAAACAAACACTACTTAAGCATGGAAGCTTATCAAGTCTCTCAGGGTTGGGAACTGATCATCAAGGAAAAAGATGAGGAGGATAAACCAAGGAGGATTTAATGGGTTTTCGTATCAACACAAACGTCTCTTCAATTTCAGCTCAGCGTTCGTTGAGTGTTAACGGAAGAGAATCAGAAGGTAACCTTGCTAAGTTATCATCTGGTACACGAATCACTAAAGCTGCAGACGATGCTGCCGGCCTAGCAATCTCAGAAAAAATGAAAGCGAACATCCGCTCTATGAAACAAGCGGACCGAAACGCCAACGATGGTATCTCGATGGTGCAGACAGCTGAAGGTGGATTGAATGAAGTTTCTTCGATCCTAACTCGTATGCGCGAACTAGCGGTACAGACTTCATCTGACACTGTAGGTGATTCTGAACGTAGCATGACTAATATGGAGTATCAAAACCTGAAACTGGAACTTGAGCGTATTTCGCAAGTGACAGAGTTCAACGGAAAAAAACTGTTGAATGGTGAAGGCGACAAGTATGATTTCCAGATTGGTGCAAACAACGATTCTTTCCAGGATAGAATCTCTTACGATGCAAAACAAGTCAACTCTCGTATGGATAGCCTTGGGCTTCAGGAGCTGGATGTGTCTTCGAAAGAAGGTTCACAAGAGTCTCTGGCTTCGGTTGATGCTGCGATCGAGAAAGTTTCTGGTTTCAGATCTTTCCTTGGAGCGATTCAGAACCGCTTAGTGTCTACATCGAACAACTTGCAGGTGAACGTAGAGAACTTGTCTTCCGCGAACTCTCGTATCCGCGATGTTGATTATGCTGATGCTACTGCGACGAAAGCGAAGAATGACATTCTCAACGCTGCCGGTACTTCGGTACTTGCTCAGGCGAACATGAGTGGTCAGAACGCCCTTAAGCTGATTGGCTAATTTCCTGCTGAAAAAAGTTAATGCTAAGAGACCCACCGTATGGTGGGTCTTCTTATTTTAGTTCAATTTAGTTTTAGTTGCTCTTCAAAGAATTCTCGTAAAGTAACGTTTATCACTTTGAGCTGCTGAGGGATGAAGGAAGCTTTACTCAGACCCGGTAAAGTGTTGATCTCAAGCAGGATGGGACCTTTATCAGTTAAAATCATGTCGGTACGGGAGTAGCCTCGGCAGTTCATAATTTCATGCAGTCTTAATGCTATTGCCTGACAAGCTACGGATTCATCTTCATTCAAATGAGCTGGGGTTAGCTCTTCCACACCTTTACCAAGATATTTACCTTGATAATCAAATTGTCCACCTGGAATCAATCGCACTTCCGAGCAGGGAAGGACTGTGAGACTTAAGTCACCTCGTTGCCAAACTCCTACAGTGATCTCTCTGCCTGTAATGAAAGGTTCACAAATATAAGGAATCGCACCCTTCGTTTTAATGCTTTTAATGGCCTCCATTAGCTCGCTTTTTTGACTGATTATATACAATCCAACACTGGAGCCATTCGCCAAAGGTTTTAAAACGATCTTCCCATGCTTCTGAAAGAAGTCTTGAAGAGTTTTCTCTTCAGCTTCGCTGAATTGATGGATCACCAGATCTTCTACGACAGGAAGATTGTTGGCCAGGGCTTTAATCTTGGTGGCCCGCTTATCAAATGCTTCATGACTGGTTGCTGAACCACTTCCCGTGAAAGGAATTCCTTTGGCTTCAAGCTTGGCCTGAAGCGTACCATCTTCACCCTCAGTACCATGAAGACAAATAATGATTGCCCTCTTTCCCACAGTTTCCAATGCTTTCTCGATAGTGGAATAGGTTGGAGCAGCTTTTGGATTGAACTCCTCTGTAAAAGGATTCGCGTGTCCCTTGAGCTCTTCCTGACTTATTTCAAAAATCTGGTTTTGTTTATTCCAGAACCAAAGAGTCGCTTCCGGAATATTTTTCCCCAGATTTTGAGCTGAAGCTACGGATACGAGTCTCTCCTCTGAAGAGCCGCCAAATAAAATAATACAATTCTTAAATTCCACAGTGGTCCTTAAAAGATAGCATCGAACCAAGGCTTCTTAGCTCGCTCGTCACAATCAGAAACCCAAAGGTGTTTGACCTCAAGATAGGCCTTGAGACCTTCTTCACCCATTTCTCGTCCTAAGCCTGATTGCTTATAGCCACCGAAAGGCATACCAGGGTTCAGCAGGTGATATTCGTTGATCCATACAGTTCCGCTTTCAATTTTTTTAGCGACTGATCGGGCACGCTCAGTATTCTTGGACCAAACTGCACCGGCCAGACCATAGATAGATTTATTTGCCAGCTTAATGGCTTCAGCTTCATCGTTTACAGGAGTTATAGCTACCACTGGTCCAAAGATCTCTTCGTTGAAGATGGTATTGTCTGGAGTCACTTCAAATAGAGTTGGTTTGATGTAGTAACCTTTATCAAACTCACCACCAGTTACTCGCTCACCTCCGAAAAGCAACTTAGCGCCTTCTTTATTTGAGGTGTTGATATAACCCATAATAGTATCAAATTGTTTTTTGTTAATCACAGGTCCATAACCCGCTGCCGGATCTGTAGGTAGACCAACTTTTACTTCCGCCACACGTTTAAGAAGGGCTTGTTTGAACTCTGGGTAGATTTTCTGCTCAACAAATAATCGAGTTCCTGAGTCACAGGCCTGGCCCGAGTGATAAAGGAAAGCATAGAGAGCTCCATCCACCGCTAATGATAAATCAGCATCATCCAGAACGATATTGGCCGATTTCCCTCCCAGCTCCAAAGATAGTCGCTGAAGGTTTTGTCCAGCTGCCTGCATGATTTTGCGTCCAACATGAGTTGAACC